>NZ_JBPYCU010000005.1:0-333530 GCF_051846955.1 Cellvibrio sp. ARAG 10.3 | reverse complement strand
ATACGCATTCACCCGGCTCGGGTGTTGAAGTTGGTAGCTAATCAACTTCTTCAGAGAGATACAAGGTCGGATTAGGCGCGTAGCGCCGTAATCCGACGTTTTCTCTGGCACAGCTGTCGGATTACGCTACGCTAATCCGACCTACGGGGTTTTATGAGGGGTTGTCATGGTTTCGTTTAATAGCTTTAACAATACGCCGTTGGTCCAGCCGAAGCCATCCTGCACAGGGTATTCACCGCCGCCGCCTTCCAGGCCGGGCTCGTAGACGTTGTATTTCTCCACCATCTTGCCGGTGCGTTGGTAGACGTCGGTGTTCAGGGTGATCCAGCGCTGGGTAATGGTGTCGGCCAATGGGTGCTGTTGGTACTGACGCAGGCCCTGAATGGTGATCCATTGCAAGGGTGCCCAGCCGTTGGGTGCATCCCATTGCTGGCCGGTATCTTTCAAGGTGGTGGTAACGCCGCCCGCTTGCAGGAAATCCTGCTCAATATGTTGTGCTACCCGACGGGCTTGTTCCGGCTCCACCATGTTGAAGAACAGCGGAAACATGGCTGCCAGTGAACGAACAAGTGTTTGCTGTTGGGCAACCGCATCGTAGTCGTAGAAAAAGCCGTCCTGCGCATTCCAGGTGTAACGCAACAGCGCATCTTTGCGTTGTTGTGCCAGAGCACGGAATCTTTGCGCTTGTGTTTTATCACCGGTTTCTGCAAAGGTCTCGGCCAATACCTGTTCCAGGTGGTACAGCAACGCATTCAGGTCGACCGGCACAATATCGGTGGTGTGAATGGAATCCATGGTGGTGCCGTCTTTGAACCAGCGGCTGCTGAAGTCCCAGCCGGATTCCGCCGCCGCGCGGATATGGCGATAGGTTTCAGGGTTGTCAGAGTGGACCAACTCCACATCTTCTTTATACGACTCCGGGCGCGGTGTGGCAGCGCTGTCCCAATAGCGATTCACGATGCTGCCATCAGCCAAGATAACAACTCGCCGCACCCGCGGGTTGGATGCCGACAAGGTCTCTTTGCCGCTCATCCAGAATTGATATTCCTTTAATAAATACGGACGGTAGCGCGTCAGTGTGCCTTTGCCATTTTTCTCGGCCAGCAGTTTAACCATCAATGCATAAAATGGTGGTTGTGAGCGGGTTTGATAATAGGTGCGGTTACCGTTGGGAATAAAGCCCATGGTGTCGATCAGGTGCGAAAAATTATCCACCATATCCTCAATCAAATCCCAGCGGTTGGACTCGCGTAAGCCCAGCATGGTGAAGTAACTGTCCCAATAATAAATTTCCCGAAAACGTCCGCCGGGCACCACATACTGATGCGGTAATGGAATTAATGAGCCATCAGAGCGCGTATCCGGCTCGCGCGTCAGCACGGGCCAGAGTGATTCAATATGTGCGGCCACAGGTTGGCTTTTATCGCTTTGAAAATCCGAAGCGACTGAAGGTGGAAGATAAAAATTTTCTTCAACAAATATCCGCAGGTTAAAGTCGGGCCGCTCTCGTTGTGCACGATATTTTTGCAGGATATTTTCAGCCGCTATCTTGGGGGTACTGTCCACAAACGTCTTGGAGTCGCTGAAGATGCCCGATAACTGGACCTTCTCAAACAACTCGCCGAAACGTTCATCGGGGCTTAGCTGACTGGTGGAATCTTGCCATTGTGTGGCGGGATCAGTGGCACATGAAAAACACATCAGCGGAAAGCTGAGGATAAAAAAGACTTTGGCAGTAGCGTTCATAAGACCGATTCTTTTATAAGTAGGTTGGTCGCGGTGGGCAACCGCTGAACGCATTGCCCACCTTGGATAAGATTAAAAGTGATAACCCAGGGTCAGTTTCACACTGCGTGGCAGAATATAACGACCGTTGGCTGAGGCACCGACAGCGCGTGGGTCACTTTCGGTCAGCGCTAATTCATCGGTGAGATTGTCGACCGACAGTTGCACGCTCAGATCGCTGATATTCACCAACATGCCCACATCGAATTTGTCATAACCGTCGAGCTCATTGGTGTTGGCATTATCGCCGTACCGATCACTCACCAGGGTCCAGGTACCGTAAATCGAGGCGCTGACGCCATTGGCAAATTCCAGCAAGTAGCTGGGCGTGAGTCGCAACTGATGCGTCGGCTGGCGTTGCACCTGATTACCATCGTCGGGCCCGGCGCTGGTAATTTCTGGTTCCTGAATGGTGGCGTTGAGGTCCAGCGTTAAATTGCCTAACAATAAATTGCCGTCGATCTCTATACCAATCGCTTCGGTCTCCAAACGTTCACAGGTTGCCCCGCCTACATCGCAGAAAGGTTGTCCCTTGGTTTCATTGGCAAAGCCGGTGGCGTAAAGCGAATAAAAATCTCGTGCCAATTTATAACCCAATTCATACTGGGTAACGTCGATGATTAAATCGGAACCCAGATTGAAGTCCCCACGAAAATCGCGGTAAGCATCAAAGTCGGGATATTTATGACCATCGTTGATGCGCACAAAGACGCCCATGTCATCGGTAAAATTCCAGTTGGCCGCCGCGGTGTAGGAAACCTTGTCCTCATCGGTTTCGACAAAAAAATCATCGCGGCCATCGCGCAGTCCGTCGTCTACGGAGTAATTGGTTTCGCGGTTGACGATACGCACGCCGGCATCCAGGGTCAGAGCACCGATGTAAGTTTCGCCAGCGATATAAAACGCATTTTCGCGCGCATCACCCAATGCCCGCACATCGTATTTAAATCCACAGGTAGGCTCACCCGCGTCCTGACAATCATCTGTAATACTGTCAGCGGTAAGTTGCTCGCCGTTATGACCCAGTACATACCATTTCTGGTTACCGATGGACCACCACTCATCCACTTCCCAGGACGAGGAGTAATAACCGAGGGTCACTTTAAAATCCTGCCAACGTTTGCTTAAACTCAAATCGTTGTTGAAGGTTTTAATATCCTTGTGCACCACCCAGGGACCAAACATCTGCACCAGATCGTTAGCCGCAACGTCGGTACCAGAAACTGTTTCACCCGCGACACCACCATTCAAACTGCCGAGCGTAACCGCCGCACCCTGCGGAACAAAACCGTGGGTGTTAGCCGCGCCTTTGGTCAAACTAAAACGATCGATAAAGGTCCAGTCGTTGCCTAGATCCAGCTCAATGGCACCGCCGGTGACACTGCCGTCCCAGCCGCGCCCTTTACCCATATCAAATTCTTCCCAGCTAATGGCAGAGCCTCCCATGCCGTCGGGGCCGCTGACAGGAACCAGCGCATGGCGGTTGCGTGGGCCCACCTGGGTGTACTCCGCATCCAGCCCGGTATCTATACCATTCACATCCAGTGCTACGGGCAAATACCAGGTGCCGTGATCATCGGTCAGACGATGAAAAATATTGGCTTTACCGTTATCGAGTATCTTGGTGATATTGACGGTGAATTGATGGCCCTCTTCGGCATTAAAACCGGCATCGCGTACACCGGGCGATGAGCTGACATAGCCACCGATCATGTAATAAAGATCGTCATCCAGCTTGCCACTGGCTACACCGTCTATCCGTTGCAGATCGTAATCCGATGTAGAGTATTTAATGGAGCCGGTTGTATCCTCGCCGCCTTCTTTAAGAATAAAGTTGGTGGTTAAACCCACCTGACCGTTGGCGTACACAGGGTTTGGGCCGCCGCGCAAACCTTCCATGCGCGCAATGGTTTCATCAATACGAAAAAGCGTTGAATTTTCCATAAACGATAAGGTGGGTGCGGGATAAACCGGCAAGCCATTGATTGCCACCGTTACAAAATCTGCATCTCCACCACTGGGAAAGCCGCGCACAAAAATATTGGCTCCGGAGATACCGCCGGAGCTCTCCACCCAAACGCCCGGTATGGTTTTAAGTAAGTCTGCCGTGCTGGCAGGGGCGACCTGATTAATTTCTTCTTCACTCACTGTCGAAATGGCGAAGCTTGCATCAAACTTGCGTAACGACGCGCCACCCGGCGTACCGGTCACAATCATCTCTTCAATGGCGGGTAACGGCGGTTCCTGTGCGTATGCAGACGGCATTAGCGCAGTTACCAGTGGTGTTAATAAAAAAATAAAACAGGTAGCGGGATTAACGTGATTAGCAATGTGTGTATTTTTATTCATGATGGTTCTCCATCCCGTTGGGGATTTGGTGGTTTCCGTCTTTAAAATTGACGATGAACATGCATGACAAAAACAGGCAGGAATTTATTGCTCTAAAAGCCTAGTAAATGGAATTTTTAAAAGCAATTTAAACGTGGGAAATAAGACAATTTTTAACAGTATTGGATGATGCAGGTGCCAGCCTGCAAAACAAATGATAGTTTTTATCGGCGCCGCTGCTCACGCAAGCGTGAGATTTACGTGTGGCTATTAAGAAAAGAATTAAGAAAATATTTTTTGAGAAGATATGAAGAAGAATGCGAAAGATAGCGGCAAATTTATTTTGTCGTATGCAGATTTTGCATCGCTACTCCCCAATTGCCTTTTGCTGCATCAGGCAAAGCGCGAATGGCGCGATCAATTGCATCATCAATCAATGTTTGTTCACTTGCCGGCGCTTTCTTTAAAACAAAGCCCACCACTTGTGCGGCAGAGCCGGGATGCCCGATGCCGAGACGCAAGCGATTAAAGTTTTGATTGTTGCCCAAGGCGCTGATGGTATCGCGCAAACCATTGTGGCCGCCGTGTCCGCCGCCGTGCTTAAAGCGCGCAACGCCGGGAGCAAGATCCAGTTCATCGTGAGCAACGAGGATGGCTTCGGGAGGGATTTTGTAGAACTGCGCGAGAGCGTTAATGGCTTGTCCGCTGCGGTTCATAAATGTGGTGGGAATCAACAGACGCAGATCGCGGCCGCGAAAATGAATACGCGCGGTCAGCCCGTAGAATTTATTCTCTGGAACCAGGCTGGCGCCCTCGCGGCGCGCCAGCTCGGCAACGAAATCGGCACCGGCATTGTGACGAGTCCTGTCATATTCAGCGCCCGGATTGCCCAGGCCCACGATTAACTGCAGGGGAGTGTCCATCACAATACCGTCTGATCCGATTAAGCAGTAGCACCGCCTTCGGCTTCTTCGTCGCTGCCGCCTTTCGGCTTCAGCATAGTCACAACAGCCAGATCGTGGTCAGCACCGTGGCTCAATGCAACAGAGGTAACGCCTTTGGGCAGCTTGAGGTCAGAGATGTGCAGGATCTGGCCCACTTCCATCTCTGCCAGGTCAACTTCGATGAACTCCGGCAGGTTGGCTGGCAGACAGCTGACTTCCAGTTGCACCAGATTGTGTACCACTTTACCGCCTTGCAGTTTCACACCTTTGGAGCTGGCTTCGTTGATGAAGTGCAAAGGTACGCTGGTGTGCAGCTTGGTGGACTTGGACACGCGCAGGAAGTCGGCGTGCAGAACCTGGGCTTTGGACGGGTGACGCTGCAGATCTTTCAGGATCACATCTTCGGCTTTACCGGCAATGTTCAGGCTGATGATGTGCGAGTAAAACGCTTCGTTTTCCAGGTGCTTGACCAGATCTTTATGGTTGATGCTGATATTGACCGGATTTTTGCTTCCGCCATACACGATGCCGGGAACAAGGCCTTCCAGACGACGCAGGCGGCGGCTCGCACCTTTCCCCAAATCGTCACGGGCTTGGGCATCTAATACAAAGTCTTCAGACATTTTTCAGTACTCATGTTTGACTGCAAGGGTCCGCGACCAGAACCGTTTGCAGAGTTAAAAAAACCAATGCTGTGGCATTGGTGGTGATCCGAGCGCGCTGTTCAGATTAGCGGAACATCGCACTCAGGGATTCTTCATTGCTCAGGCGGCGCATAGCCTCGGCGAGCATCTTCGACAGGGTGAGCTGACGAATGCGTGGGCAATCCTTGGCTTCCTGACGCAAGGGGATGGAGTCGGTCACAACCAACTCATCCAATACAGAATTATTCAGGTTTTGTATCGCATTGCCGGACAGGACCGGGTGCGTACAGTAAGCAATAACGCGCTTGGCGCCGTGTTCTTTCAACGCCTTGGCAGCATTGCATAGGGTGCCGGCGGTATCTACCATGTCGTCGACCAGCAGACAGGTGCGGTCATTCACATCGCCGATGATGTTCATCACTTCTGCCACGCCTGCCTGGGGGCGACGTTTGTCGATAATGGCCAGGTCAATACCCAGTTGCTTGGCAACAGCGCGGGCGCGAACCACACCGCCGATATCCGGGGACACGACAATCAGATCCTGGAAATTTTGTCGTTCGATATCTTCCAGCAGCACCGGCGAACCATAGACATTGTCAACCGGTACATCGAAAAAGCCCTGGATCTGTTCCGCGTGAAGGTCGACGGTCAGAACCCGGTCAACGCCGACGCCGACCATCATGTCTGCCACAACCTTGGCGGTAATTGGTACCCGCGCAGAACGTACGCGTCGGTCCTGCCGCGCATAACCGAAGTAAGGCACTACGGCGGTGATACGGCCAGCAGAGGCACGCCGCAGTGCATCTACCATCACGATCAATTCAATCAGGTTATCGTTGGTGGGGGCGCAGGTGGGTTGCACCACAAAGACATCGCGACCGCGCACGTTGGTCAGTAATTCAACCGCTACTTCACCATCAGAGAATTGCGAGACTGATACTTCACCCAATTGCATGCCGAGTTGATCGACAATTTTTTGTGCAAGTTCCGGGTTGGCGTTGCCGGTAAAGACCATCAAGTCAGTCACGTCATGTACCTTTAAATAAAGCCGATAGATATAAAACTGATAAATTGTCGATTTACTGCCGATGCTGCTACGTCTAAAACTGCAGGTTTTTACCCTATGCCATTTACAGGCCCTCCGCAGGAGGGGGCGCTAATTTCAGACCGTATTGATCCGCATTGGGGAAGGTGCGGTCACTGTCGGGTGAGATCACAATGACGCGAGAAAATGGCAGGGGCGGAAGGACTCGAACCTACGAATGGCGGGATCAAAACCCGCTGCCTTACCACTTGGCGACGCCCCTGGAGAAGTAATTCTTGCGCCTTAGCGCGTGACGGGAAGCAGGTTATAAAGTGGCGAACGATTGATGCCTTGTGCGATAAATCCCGGCAGATTTTTTGGCGCTTGGGCCAGCACATGTTGTGCGTCTTCTGCGGAATCAAACGCGGCAAATACGCACGCTCCTGTTCCAGTCATTCGAGCATTTCTAGTGTGTTGGCTTAGCCAATTCAGCGCTTCATCCACGGGGGGATAAAGCCTTCGCACCAGCGCCTGGCAGTCGTTTCGACCACCCTGCTCAAGAAAGGCCGCTACTGTAATGTTCGGCGTGTCTCTTGTCAAATCTTTGTGGGAAAAAATTTCAGCGGTAGAAACATGGCAATCCGGATGCAAAACCACGAACCATTTTTGAGGTAATTCAATCGGTTGCAAGCGCTCGCCGACACCTTCTGCCCACGCGGTTTGGGCGCCGATAAAGACCGGAACATCCGCGCCCAGTTTTAATCCCAGTGCGTGCAATTCCAGCATCGTTAAATCGCATTCCCATAGATAATTCAGAGCAACCAGTGTGGTCGCCGCGTTGCTGCTGCCGCCACCAATTCCACCGCCCATGGGCAAGCGTTTTTCCAGTTGGATATCCACCCCCACGTCGGTGCTGCAATAGGATTGCAAGAGGCGCGCAGCGCGCACAATCAGGTTGTCGTAAAAGGGGACTTCGGGCATGGCCGGCGTGAGGGTGATTTCCTGATCGTCTCGCCGTTCAAAGGTAAGGGTGTCGCCATAGTTGAGCAACTGAAACAGCGTTTGCAAATTATGATAGCCATCGGCCCGGCGGCCGGTGATGTGTAGAAACAGGTTGAGCTTGGCGGGAGAAAGCAGGGTAATGGAATCAGGTGTAGTCATGGGTGAACCCTTATCAATCCAGTTGCCATTGGCGGATGATCAACGTGAGGCGCACATCACCGTAGCTGGCCGTGATACGACCGGGTAGTTGGAGATGCGAGATGCCGCTGGGGACTGACTGGTAGTCCTGATATTGAATGAGCCAGCCCGCTTGCTCCAACTGTGCCAGCAGGCCGGATTCATCCTGTTCCATACGAACCACGGGTTGATGCGGTGCCGGCACACCGCGCACCCAATAGGCGAGCTGCATGACGGGCAAGGTCCAGCCGGTGGTCTGGTAAATCAGTGCTTCGGCGGAGTCGGCCATCAAGGGCGCCTCACCGGGTTGCTGCAGGGTGACGCGACCGGGCTTGCCGCTTATCAGTAAGCGGCCTTGACCGAAGGGTCCGCTGAGGTCCAGGGAATAATGACGCTTGTCGTATCGCCAGCGCAGGTTGGCACTGCCGTTGTCACCGGGAATGCGCACGCCCAGCTTGCCGGTGATTTGCCAGTGGGATATTTTCTGCACCCGTGCTTCATGGCTTGACCAGTCATCAATGGGCTGGGGGAGACGATGGGCGCAGCCGCCCAGCAATGTCAACAAGGCCAACAACACAATCGCCAGGGAATAAGCAGGAGCGAATTTGTGTTGAGAGGAAAGCGTCATTCCCGGGGTGCCTTGAGCCGTTGCATGGTGGAGGTTATGACTTCGCTGCCCGGGCTAAGTTTTAGTGCATCCTCCCAGATTTGACGTGCTTCATCTTTTTCACCAATCACCCATAGCACTTCACCCAGATGCGCGGCAATTTCTGCGTCCTGATAAGCGGCATAGGCGCGCCGCAGATAAATCAATGCTTCAGGATAATTGCCGGTGCGATAGTGTAACCAGCCGACGCTGTCGATGATGGCCGGATCATCGGGGTTAAGGGTGTAGGCCTTAACCAGCAGTTCGCGGGCTTCCTCAAAACGTGTGGTTTTATCCGTCAGGATATAGCCCAGGGCATTGAGTGCGGCCGCGTTATCCGGTTCTCTAGCCAGGACGGTGCGCAGGTCTTCCTCTGCGGCGGCGAGGTGGTTGCGCTGGTCGTGAAGCATGGCGCGGGTAAACAGCAGGTTGCTCTGTTCTTCAGCCGGAGTGGTTTTCAGGGCGCGATTGAGCACAGCTTCACCGGCATCCAGATAGTTGTGTTTGATCAGGGTTTGCGCGTGGATCAGGTTGAGGCCGCCCGCCTGATCAGGAAAACGGTGCAGTATGCGCTTCATATGTTCTGTGGCGCTCAGCAGGTCACCGCTGCTGATCATGATGTTCAACAGATTGATAGTAGCTGGCAGAAAATCATTGCCGGGTTCCACTTGCAGGTAATGAATCAGCGCTGTTTCGGTATCCTTGCGGTCCTCAGCCAAACGGCCCAGGTAATAATGGGCGGTAGACACATGCTGGTCGCGGTCCAGCAGCTTTTCAAACGCTATGACGGCGGTTTCAGTGTCCTTGCGCTCCAGGGCGATGATGCCGAGTGACAAGAGCAGGTCGCCATCGTTGGGTGACTGCTCTGCCAGAATTTCGAACTGCTCCTGTGCCAGCCCCAGATCGTGGTGGGTGAGGATACGGGCATACTGCAGGCGCAGGCGGATATTGTCCGGATACTGTTCCAGCAGGGCGGTCATCCGGGCAATGGCTTCTTCATCGCGTTGCAGTTGATGCAGCAGGTTGGCTTCCAGGATGGCGGCGGGAATGCTGTTGGGTTTTTGCGTTAAGGCCGCCTGGGCGTAGCCTAATGCTTCGTCGAGTTTTTCCTGTTGCTGCAACAAAATGCCTGCCCCCACCAGGAGCTGTTCATCTTTGGGGTGGGTAACCAATTGGTCCAGGTACTTCTGCAATAAGACGGCTCGCTCGTCATCTGTCAGATTGGTGGCATTGGCTGCGATATTTTGGAACAGGGTTTCTTCGCCTTTATCCAGCAGGTGGCGCGACATCTCGAAGGCTTCCAGGTGACGCCCGTTTTGCATCAGTGTCATGGACGCATTGGCGAGCGCTTCGCTGCTGTCCGGCGCCGCCTCGGCCCAGATCACTGCCGACTCCATAGCAATTTCATCTTCCCGTAAAAAGCGCGCAATCATGGTTGCCCGTTCAGCAACCTGCGGGTCGCGGGTTTCCTTGGCCTGTTGAGCGTAGTTGCTCAGGGCAATATCAAATTGTTGACGGCTGCCCGCAATTTCGGCGACCAGCAAGGAATACAGCGTTTCGCGGGGGAAGTGACGTTCGGGTGGCTGGGGGGCAGGCGCAGGCTCCTCAACCACAATGGGTGCTGGTTTGGGAGCTTGGTCGGTGGCTTGCAAGGCGCAACCGCAGACGAGCCAGCAGCTTATCAGGCTGGCTGGTAAAAACAGGGAACCTACTTTCATGCTTCAGACAAATCCGGAATCAGGAGCTGGCGACGCGGCCAGCCATCATAAACATAGTGGCACTTTATCTCTATAGACGCTTGGGAATAAGCGGGTAAAAAACTGTGCATAGGGTTATTAGCGGCGTTGGGTTGGATGGAATGCATATGCCCTTACCAGTTTGCGCCACAACAAGCCTGCAAGTAGCATTACTAAGGCCAGACCCAGTGCGCCGCCACCTCCGCCACCGCTGGCATTGCGGGTAGGTTCATCGGTGCTTCCTCCTTCCAGGAGAATGCTGACTTGGGGAGTGGTTCCTAAATGATCGCCTGCCAAGCTCAAAGTGGCGTTCTGAATGCCGCTGGTTGTGGCGCGCCGGGTCAGGGTCACCGCTTTGTTGCCACTCTCCTGGTCCGCCCAGCTCAGGGTGCCGGGTTCAAGGGTGATGGCTTGGCTGGCAGCGTCATTTAATACCAGATCCACAGACACACTACCCGCCTTACCGCCGGCGCGCTTGAGGACGAGTACGCCTTGAGGGGCATCCCCGGTCAGCGTAATGCTGGAGCGGGTAAAGCTTATATTGCCGGCACTGGCGGTTCCATTGATGGTGACGGTTGCCATGCTGGGGCTGCCAAGCGTGGCACCGCCCTGGGGGTCAAACAGACGTACAAAAAACTGCTCGGCCAATTCGTTATCCAGTGCATCACCGGGGATAGAAACAGAAAACTGTTTGCTGTCCGCCTCCCCTTCTGCCCACTCCAGCCTTCCCGAAGTCGCCCCAAAGTCGGCAGCGTCTGCGGAGCCTGTGCGAGTTTCGTAACCCACGCTGATGGCGCCGGTGGTGCCTTGGGTACGTGTGACGCTCACATTGAGGGTGCTGCCTTCATCCACAGCGTATTCCTGCGTGCTGAAGGACAAGGTGCCTTGCGTAACGGTAAGGGTATTGTCGCGCACCACATACAATCCGCTGTTGATGTCGCTGACCAGCAACAGGCCGCTGGGCAGGAAGGGGTAGGTGCCCCAGGCGCCATTAAACGAGGGCAAATTACTTACCGGGTAGGTATCAAAAAAACCCGCGTCCACCGGGTTGGCCGGGTTACTGATGTCCAGCACCGTCAGGCCACGCTCGTAGTTGGACATGTAATAGCGGTTGCCGCGCACGAAACCATTGTGGTCGATGGCGCGGGTCGGGCCGGTATAGGTGCTCAACAATACTGGCCGAGTAAGGTCGGAGATATCAAAAAAACGCAGGGTCGTGTTGATGCCATAGGTCTGCTCGTCCAGCTCGTCATGCACGGACATGACCAGCTTGTCTTCGCTCCACCAGCCAGAGTGCACATAGCTGGCTTGAGGATAACTGGTGCGCGATAACTCTACCGGGGTGCTACGGTTGGTCTTGTCCCACAAGCGCACATCGTTTTCATTGAAGTCGAAGAGGACATCACAATAGTCGCTGGCGTTGACGCACTGGGAATCCTTGCGCTCATCGAAGACGGTCATGGAAGCAACGTCGTGGCTGTAATTAGCCCGCGCGTTACTGGCGTTGCGGTAAACCGGCTCCGGATCGATGGGGTTGGTCAACTCAAAAGTATTAAAGGCGCCGCCGTTATTGTTGCTGCCGGCCAGGTGGAGGAAAGGTTGCAGGCCGGGGAGTGGGACGCCGGTGCTGTAGTCCACGTTGCTCAGGTAGATGTTGTGGGCACTGATATCCGTCATATCGGTGTTGGCCAGGGTCGCACGCACCGGTAATTCGTTGAGGTCAATAATCTGCAAACCGACCGAGGCATTATCGGCAGTGACATAGGCATAGGATTTCCAGGTGCCCTCACTGGCAGAAAATTGCTGCAGTACCTTGATGTCGCGCCAGGTGGTGTCCTGGCCGGGGATGCGGGAGATGACTTGAGGATCATCGGGGTTAGAGACATCCACCACAGCCGTGCCGTTGCGCAATCCCATCAAGGCATATTCGCGTCCATCATTTAAATCATAGTGGCCCCAGATATCGTTCCCCTGGGTATTGCCGCCCAGTTCACTCAGGGGAATATGGGCAACGAGGTCGATATTGCTGCACGCAAACTGGCCGGCCCGGCCGTTGGTGCAGGCCACATTCAATTGCTTGCGGCGCATTTCCTCAACCGCGTCCATCTTGTCGGACAGTTGCATACTGGTGGCATCATCCATGCCTTTACGGTCCACGATGATGGTAAAACCTTTCTCCGCCAGTTCATCCACATACTCCGGCGGCACCCCTACCAAACGGGTGGGGTGTTGGCTGACATCACGCTTGTAGTGTTTGGTGGAATAGCCACCTTTAACGGGCACCACATCGCTGATCAGGTAGAAGAGCGTATTAACGTCCTCTATGTCGTAGTTGCCCGCCGCCACCAGGATGTTGTCACCCTTACTTGCTTGCTGCGCCGCGTAACCGATGGTTTTACAGGGGGAGGAAGGTGTATCGCAACGACCCTTGTCTTCACCGTCCGCAGCCACATAACGCGGCTTGTCATGCTCAGCGTGGGCGCAAGCCCATTGGGGCAGGGCTGTCAGGCAGAGGGATAGGACCAGGTAGAAAGTGGTTTTCATGATCTTGTATACGTCCCGAGTTGGCAGATGAACAACCGAAAATGCCGTCTAGCATACGCGTTTGGCGCCTGAGGCGTTGTGATCCAGTGTGGAGCTTGTGCTTTTACAACCGTGTTCTTTTACAACGTGTGCACTTACAAATAATCCCGCAACAATTCCCGCGCCCACGCCGGCAGGCTATCCGCATAAACCACCGGTGTACCCGCTTTTAAGGCCGCAATCCGCCGCAACGGCATATCCCAGCGGCTGTTATCCAGCAAATACACCTCATCCGCCAGGGGTAGGGCCGTCTTGATATGGTTCAGCGTTCGGGGAATCCGGCTTTCGATCTTCTCTTCCGGCACATTATGGCCGCCCTCGCTGACCCGTTGGGCCACACGCGCCTTGTTCAGATCGCTGTTATCAAGATGGATAAAGACCAATATGACTTCATACCCCAAAGCCTTGGCCTGGGCGATAAAGTCGATCTTCGAGGGATGGGAAAACACGGTTTCAAAACAAAAGCTCACGCCTTTGTTTAGCAGGTCGTAGCGCAGGTGTTCGGCCAGTTGGGCGGCAGCGTAGCTGGCCTCTTCGGTACTGTCCGGAGCCATATCGCGGGCGATATTATCGGCATTCACCAAGGCCATGCCGCGCGGTTGCAGGGCGGTGCGATAAAAGGTGCTTTTGCCGGCACCATTGCCGCCAGCTAATAGCCAGAGTTGTTTGCGAGGGGGAAGCGTGGTTGGCACGAAAGGGGAAATCCTTTACCCGATTTGCGGAATAAATTGACCATTGCGAAATTGGCCCACCACCACGCGTCCGTCGGGATGAATTTGTTCAAGTAAGCCCGGCACAGCCTGGCTGGCCTGGTAGCGCAGTTTGGCAGCACTGATGTGTTGGCTGAGTAAGCCACTGTCGCGCGCGACATCCAGCCCCGCAAAGACATCATCTGCAGCCAGAGGCACTGACTGGATGGGCTCCACGCGCAGTTGAGCTAAACCTTCACGCAGGGCAATCACCGTTTCGGCATCCAGTTCGCGCTCTACCGCGCGGCCTAATTCGGCCCAATATTCAATTTGGCGGGGAGTGGTGCGTTTAAAGAGGTGGGCCATTGCCGCAGCGGCTTCCACCAGTTTGTGATCGAGCCTTAAGGGAGATGAAACAGCCATGGGAGCCTCCACAGGGAATCCGAGTTAGCTGATATTGAGTAGCAGGACGAATCAAATGTAGCACTACGCTACACCCTTGTCGAGCAGGCTTTTGCGGTGAAACCAATCTCCCCCTTGTCAGCGGACCCCGCTGGCCGGACAATGACGCCCTTTCATTTGTGACCGCCCGGTTCTGCATGACCCTATTGGCCTTCGGTATCAACCACAATTCTGCGCCTCTCGCGATTCGCGAGCGGGTAGCTTTTGCGCCGGAGCAGGTGGCGGATGCTCTGCACAAGGCCCGTGCCCAAGCGGGGCTGACGGAAGTGACGATTCTCTCCACCTGTAATCGCACCGAGATCTACGCCAGCAGCCAGGGAGAGCCCCAGGCGCTGTTTGACTGGCTGGTGGAGCACACTGCCATCAGTGCGGCGGACCTGGAGCAGTGTTTTTATTGCCATCGTGATGAAGACGCCGTGCGTCATATGATGAAGGTGGCGGGCGGGCTGGATTCTCTGGTGTTGGGCGAACCGCAAATCCTCGGACAAATGAAGTCGGCCTTTGCGGTGGCGCGCGATGCAGGCACCATCGGCGGCGAATTGCACGGCACGTTCCAGCAGGTGTTCAGCATTGCCAAACGGGTGCGCACGGAAACTGCCATCGGTGAAAATCCGGTGTCTGTGGCCTATGCGGCGGTGAGCCTGGCACAGCAGATTTTCTCCAATTTAAAGCAGGACACAGCGCTGCTGATCGGCGCCGGGGAAACCATCGAACTGGTGGCGCGCCATCTGGCGGAGCAGGGCATCAAGAAGATGATCGTGGCTAACCGCACGCTGGATCGCGCCCAGCGACTCGCGCGGGAGTTTCTCGGCGAGGCGATACTTTTGTCGGATATTCCTGAGTATCTTCACCGCGCTGATATTGTGATTTCTTCCACCGCCAGCCAGCTGCCGCTATTGGGTAAAGGCGCGGTGGAATCCGCACTGAAAAAGCGCAAACACAAACCCATGTTTATGCTCGATATTGCGGTGCCGCGCGATATCGAAGAGCAAGTCGGCGAGTTGGACGATGTGTACCTTTACACCGTGGACGACTTGCACGCGGTAATTGATGAAAATAAAAAATCCCGCGTGGCGGCGGCAGACAAAGCCGAAGATATTATCGATGAAGGCGTTGAACAATATCGCCGGCACGCGCGGGCACTGAATGCTGTCGCCACCATCAAAGCCTATCGGCGCAAAGCAGAAAGCCTGCGCGATAACGAATTACTGAAAGCGCAGCGCCTGCTGGAAAGCGGCGCCGATGCAGAGCAAGTGCTGCAACAATTTGCGCGCAACCTGACCAATAAATTAATCCATACGCCGACAGCTGTCCTGAAAGATGCCACCGCCGGTGGGCGCACTGAGATGATCCAGATAGCGCAGGAATTATTTGATTTATCTACTGACGATATCGAAAAAAGCGAGTCTGAATGAAAGCATCGATCCTGGAAAAACTGCAACGCCTGAGCGAACGCTACGAAGAGGTCAGCGCGCTGTTGTCTGAAGCAGATATCATCAATAACCAGAATAAATTTCGCGAGTTATCGAAAGAATACGCTGAGCTGGAGCCTATCGTTCAGGGTTATCAGCGTTATCAACAATTGCTCGACAACATGGCTGAAGCCAAACAATGGCTGACGGGTAATGACCCTGATATGAAAGCCATGGCAGAAGAAGAGTTAGCAGCCTGTGAAGAACAATTGGAGCCGATGACACTGGAGCTGCAACGCCTGTTGTTGCCTAAAGACCCCAACGACGAAAAGAACTGTTACCTCGAAATCCGCGCCGGTACCGGTGGCGACGAGGCGGCAATTTTTTCCGGCGATTTGTTCCGCATGTATTCCCGGTATGCCGAGCGTCAGGGTTGGCGTGTTGAAGTGTTGAGCGAGAGCGAAGGCGAACATGGCGGCTACAAGGAAATTATTACCTTGGTAACCGGTCAGGGTGTGTATTCGAAGATGAAATTCGAATCCGGTGCACACCGCGTGCAGCGCGTGCCGGAGACGGAATCCCAGGGGCGCATTCATACATCAGCGTGTACCGTGGCGGTGATGCCGGAAGCGGACGAGCTGGAAGAGGTGAATATCAATAAAGCTGATCTGCGCGTTGATACCTACCGTTCCTCCGGTGCGGGTGGTCAGCACGTTAACAAAACCGATTCTGCTATTCGTATTACCCACATTCCTACCGGCATTGTGGTGGAGTGTCAGGACGAGCGCTCGCAACACAAAAACCGCGCGCGTGCCATGTCGTTATTGGCCACCAAATTAAAAACCATGCAGGAAGAAGCCGCGCATAAATCCATGTCCGATGAGCGTCGCAACCTGGTGGGTACTGGTGATCGTTCCGAGCGTATCCGCACCTACAATTATCCCCAGGGGCGCGTAACAGATCACCGTATTAACCTCACGCTTTATTCATTGGATGCGGTGATGGAGGGTGACCTGGACAGCGTGATCCAGCCGCTGGTAAATGAATATCAGGCGGACCAGCTGGCTGCCCTGGCGGAGTAACCTCGCATGAGTGAAGCCTTCACCGTCGCCAGTTGTATACGCATGGCGAACCAGCTGGCCAAGGTAAGTGATTCACCCCGCCTGGATGTGGAAATATTACTGGCACATGTCCTGCAAAAGGATCGCACCTTTTTATTTACCTGGCCGGAAACCGAACTAACGGTGGACCAGGAAGATACCTTTGTTGCGCTGTTTGATCGGCGTTTACGCGGTGAACCGGTCGCACATATTATCGGCCAGCGCGAATTCTGGTCGCTGCCCTTGTTTGTCAATAACACCACCTTGATTCCGCGCCCCGATACTGAATTGGTAGTGGAAACTGTGCTGAATTTATTTGCGTCGGATATGCACAACCAACCGCGCCATGTGTTGGACTTGGGTACGGGTACCGGCGCGATTGTGTTGGCCCTGGCGCACGAAAAAAAATATTGGCACTGCGTCGGCGTGGATAATCAACCGGAAGCGGTGTTGCTGGCGCAAAAAAATTGCCAGCATCTACAACTACAAAATGTGGCGATCAAACAAAGCGATTGGTTTTCGGCAGTAGAAGAAACTGACTTTGATGTTATTGTCAGCAATCCACCATATATCGCCGCCGATGATCCGCACCTGCAACAGGGTGATGTGCGCTTTGAGCCCTTGAGTGCGCTGGTTGCCGATAATCAGGGGCTGCGCGATATTGAAAACATCGTGCAGGAATCGCGCAATTATTTACGGTCTAATGGTTGGTTGTTGATCGAACATGGCTATCAGCAAGGTCAGGCAGTGCGCCAACTGTTTGAACAATCCGGTTATGTTGCGATAACCACGCTGCGCGACCTGGGTGACAATGAGCGCGTTACCATGGGTAAGAAAACGGGCTAAACCGATGATGAACGATCAGCAATTACTGCGCTACTCACGCCAGATCATGCTCGAGGATATTGATATCGAGGGGCAGGAAAAACTATTGGCGGCGCGGGTGTTGATCGTTGGCTTGGGCGGCTTGGGTTCACCTGTCGCTATGTACCTTGCTGCGGCTGGCGTTGGTCATCTGGTACTGGCGGATTTTGATGAAGTAGACCTGTCCAATTTGCAACGGCAAATCGTGCATACCCAGGCGCGTATCGGCGTGAATAAAGCGGTTTCTGCAGCACAAACTCTGCGCGAATTAAATCCGGATATACACATCACCTGCATTGAAAAACCACTCGACCTTGAGACGCTGGACAACCAGGTTAAGCAAGTCGATGTGGTAGTAGATTGCACCGATAACTTTGCCACGCGCTTTGCAATAAACGCTGCGTGTGTCAAAGTGAAAGTCCCACTGGTGTCCGGTGCGGCGATTCGTTTGGAAGGTCAGGTCGCGGTCTTCGATGCGCGCGATGAAGCCAGCCCCTGCTATCGCTGTTTATACGAAGAAAATGAAGAAGATCTAACCTGCGCTGCTAACGGCGTACTGGCGCCCCTGGTGGGGGTGATCGGCTCGCTGCAAGCGTTGGAAACCATCAAGCTTATTGTTGGTATCGGCACAACGCTCAAGGGCAGCCTCCAACTGTTCGACGCCCGCCACGCACAATGGCGCACTATCAAATTACCCAAAGATCCGCAGTGCCCCGTCTGCTCCTGACCGCTACCAATCCCCTCGTAGGTCGGATTAGCGCAGCGTAATCCGACAAACAAATACAAAAGTGATACAGTTTTTGTCGGATTACGAGCCGAGCGGTGCTCGTCTCTAATTCGACCTACACGTCCAGTTATTTAAAAAACGCGTCTTTCAACTCACGATGCTGCGCCGCTTTCAAGCGCGGTCCAAATTGGGCAACGACTTTGGCGGAAGCAAAGTTGGCGAAGTCGCCTGCAGTTTTGTAATCGTAACCGTGCGTCAGTGCATATAAAAAAGCCCCCGCAAACATATCGCCGGCACCATTGGTGTCGATGGCTTTGGTGGGATAGGCTTTGGTTTGCAGCAGTGTATTACCGTCAAACACCAATGCGCCTTCGGCACCACAAGTGATCGCAAAGGTTTTGCAATATTGCTTTAACACTTCCACCGCCCGCTCCAGGGAATGGGTTTGGGTAAAGCCCAGGGCTTCGTCGCGATTGCAAAATAATAGATCCACGCCGTCGCCGATCATCTCCATCAATCCATCGCGGAAAAATTGCACCATGGCCGGGTCAGACAGACTGAGCGATGTGCGCGTGTTGTGAGCCTCTGCCAATTTGCGCAGTTCAATCGCGGCGGCGCGTCCGGTGATGGAAGACACCAGATAGCCTTCAATATAGACATACTCTGCCGCTGCAATGGCATCGCGCTGCAATTCGTTAACCGACACAGTTTCGCTGATGCCGAGGAAGGTATTCATACTGCGTTCAGCGTCGGGGGTTATCATCACCAGGCATTTGCCGGTGATGCCTTCGGTAGCGGGCAAATGGCTCGGATAAGCTACGCCGGCGTCTTTAATATCCTGCAAATAAAATCGGCCATTGTCGTCGTCGGCAACTTTGCAAGAATAAAAGTTGTCGCAGCCAAAGTAGTTGGCGGCGATGATGGTGTTGGCGCCGGAGCCGCCACTGGCCTTTTGAGCGATCTGGTGCTCGGATAAGTAGTTGATCAGTTGAGTCTGGCGCGGTTCATCTACCAATGTCATAACGCCTTTGGCTACCGCCATGGCGGTCAGATCGCTATCACTGACGGTAATTTCGGTATCGACCAGTGCGGCGCCTATGCCGTAGATGTGGTAGTGAGTCATGCGTGCCTCGTTTGATATTGCGAAGAAATGGTTGCGCATTATGCAAAAGGCAGGTGACAGATGCAAAACCGGTGATTGTGTACGGTATTCGGCGTAAACTAGCGCCCTGTTTTTTAACCTGTAATCTAAGATCTGCTGATGACCAAACGCCGTTCCATTTCCCGCACTAAAAAATCACCGCCACCCAGCAAACCTCCACGCCATGGTTGGGCGCTGTTTCGTCTCTGGTTGTTTTACAGTGTTATTGCCATTCTGGTGTTGCTTGCTATCTGGACCTTATATCTCGATGTGGTGGTGCGCGCGAAGTTCGATGGTAAAAAGTGGGCGTTGCCGGCCCGGGTATATTCCCGTCCACTGGAATTGTATGAAGGTCTGGCGCTGACGCCGCCATTGTTTGAGCAGGAATTGCAGGCCTTGGGTTACCGTGCGGTCGGTAATCTGAGTGCACCGGGCCAATACGTGAAACGGCCAGTCAGCAGTGGGCAGGTCAGTTACCAGGTGCACAGTCGCGGCTTTGATTTCTGGGACAAACGCGAAGAGGCGCGGCGCTTCAGTATCACGGTTGCGAATGGTCATGTCATGCACTTGCGCGATCTGGCCGGTGCCGATATGCCGCTGATGCGGCTGGAGCCGGAAGAAATCGGTGGCATTTACCCCGCCGAAGCAGAAGACCGGTTGCTCGTGCGCTTGTCCGATTTGCCGCCGCTGCTGGGTGAAACCTTGCTGGCGGTGGAAGACCAGCACTTCCTCGATCACCACGGGGTGTCGCCTTTGGCCATCTTGCGCGCGGCCATGGTTAATGTCCGTGAAGGCGAAGTGGTGCAGGGTGGCAGTACTCTGACCCAGCAGCTGGTGAAGAATTTTTACCTGACCCGCGAGCGTCACCTGCGGCGCAAGGTGCAGGAAGCCATCATGGCGGTGTTACTGGAGATCCACTACACCAAGTCTGAAATCCTCGAAACCTATATCAACGAGGTCTTCCTCGGTCAAAGCGGCCCGCGTGCGATCCACGGGTTTGCGCTGGCATCGCAGCATTATTACCGTCAGCCGCTGGCGGAGCTGGATACTGAGCAACTGGCATTACTGGTTGGCCTGGTAAAAGGTGCCTCCTATTACAACCCCTGGCGTAATCCCGAGCGCGCTAAAAAGCGGCGTAACCTGGTGTTGACGGTTATGCATCAGCAGGGGCTGATTGACGATAAGGAATTAAAGCGTGCACAAGCAGCGCCGCTGGGTGTGGTGGAGCAGGGCGATACCAGCATGGTGACTTACCCGGCGTTTGTGGCCCTGGTGAAGCGTCAATTGCAGGAAGATTATCAGGAAGAAGACCTGCGCAGCGAAGGCTTGCGCATCTTCACCAGCCTGTCGCCGATGGTGCAGCGCCAGGCTGAGGCGGCGCTAAATCAACGGCTGCGCCAACTGGAACAGCGTCACAATGTGAAAGACCTGCAAGGCAGCATGGTGGTGACCTCGGTGGGCGGCGGTGAAGTGCTGGCGTTGATCGGCGATAAAAACCCGCGCTTTGAAGGCTTCAACCGGGCGCTGGATGCGCGGCGGCCTATCGGCTCGTTGATGAAACCATTTGTCTACCTCACCGCCCTCGAGCAGCCGAATTCCTACCACCTCGGCACCCGTATCAGCGATGATCCGGTGACTATCAAAGGTGATAATGGCAAGTTGTGGGAGCCCAAAAATGTCGATTCGGTCAGTCATGGCGACGTGCCCATGTACTTGGCCTTGACTCACTCCTATAACCAGGCCACCGCTCGTCTGGGCATGCAGCTAGGCCTCGAGAATGTGTATGACACCGTGAAGGCGGCGGGCTTTGAAGGGCGCATCCCCGGTGTGCCGTCCATGTTGCTCGGCTCTGTGGATATGTCGGCATTTGAAGTGGCAGGCATCTACCACACGCTGGCCGCGGAAGGTGTCTACACACCCTTGCGCTCGATCCGCGAAGTGCTGACGGCCGATGGTCAGCCGTTGCGGCGCTATCCGCTGGAACTGGAACAGCGGTTCTCGCTCGAATGCACTTTCCAACTGCAATACGCTATGCAGATGGTGTTGCGCGAAGGTACCGGGCGCAGTGTATACAACCAGTTCCCCGAATCCCTGCCATTGGCAGGCAAGACCGGCACCACCAACGATCAGCGCGATAGCTGGTTTGCGGGCTTCAGCGGCGAGCATCTGGCCGTGGTCTGGCTGGGGCGCGACGATAACAGTGCAACACCACTCACCGGTTCGGGTGGGGCCTTGCAGGTCTGGGCGGATCTGATGCGTCAGCTACCCACTCAAGGCGTGAATCTGCAACCACCGGAAGGCGTCAGCTTTGACTGGATCGACGCGGCAACCGGTATGCTCAGTGCCGAGCATTGCGAGGGTGCCGTCTGGCTGCCTCTGCGCGACAGCCAGCGCCCCGAGCAACAAAGCGATTGCCGCCTGAAAGAAGGCGGCCGCAACTGGTGGCAGCGCCTGTGGAATTAACGCCCGGAATTAATAAGAACCCCGTAGGTCGGATTAGCGCAGCGTAATCCGACAACGCACCCCGACCCGGGAAACTGAACTGCCTGACTGATAATGGCCCGAATCTGCAAGGAGCCCTCCATGAACAAACCGCTCTCCATAAACAAGTCTTTTTCACTTGTGCTGATTGCAGGCCTGCTGAGCCTGATGATCGGCTGTGCCAGCACCACCTACGACTTACCACCGGTCACGGACAGCGATACCTCCACCGGGCCTCAACCCGCACAAACCTACCCGGCCGGGGAACCAGCGCCGTCCATCGACAGTGAAGAAACAGATTTACAGGCGCCAGAGCCTGTCCTGCCATCAACCAACCCCGCCGTCACCAGCCTCACTAACCAGGCGCGCGCGCAATACAACACCCGTGACTACCAGACCGCTATCGCCACTGCCGAGCGCGGCTTGCGGATTGACCGTCGTTCGCCCGAGCTTTACCTGATCATCGCGCAAAGCTATGTGCAGTTGGCGATGCCCCAACGGGCCGAGCAGTTTGTGCAACAGGGGTTGCGTTATAGCCCGTCTGGCTCGGCGGTTGCCGAGGCGTTATTGCGGGTAAAAGAGGCGGTGTCTTCGGGGTTCTGATGGCCGCACAGATCGCAGCGCGATCGACGACATTCACCGTCAGAAGCAGATGAACAAAAAGAGGAAATAGCGCGGCAGGATTAGCTGAATCAGGTACTTGCGCGTTCGAGGATATTGAAGCCAACATCGATAATGCGTGATGAGTTGCCATCGGACGGGGTGGATTCGTCCATCTTGGCGATCAGGGCTTCTGCCGCAAGCCGCCCGATCTCCGCACCTTTGATGCCTACGGTGGTAATTGCCGGGTAGGTATAGGCTGAAAAATCCAGGTTGCCAAAGCCGACAACCGCAAGGTCTTCGGGGATGCGGATGTGGCGGTGCAAGGCTTCAGCAATAACGCCGTGGGCCAGGGTATCCGAACTGCAATAGACCGCATCAAACACCTCGCCGCTATCCAGCAGGGCGGCCAGGTTTTCCCGCCCCTGGCGGAAACGGGCCGGCGTGGGAACGGTGCGGCTGGCCAGGTGTTCAATTCCGGCGTCGCGCAGGGCGGCAGCAAAGCCAGCAAAACGGCGCACCGCCCGTTGATCGTTGGCAGACACCGAGGCAAAGCGGCGGTAGCCTTTGGCAAGTAAGTATTCACCTACTGCCTTGCCCACTTCTGTATGGGAGAACCCGACCAGTGTATCGATGGGATTAGGGGCGAGGTCCCAGGTTTCTACCACGGGAATGCGGGTATTGAGCAGGCGTTGATGCGTGCCTTCCGCATGGAAAGTACCGGTCAGGATAATGCCGTCCGGCCGATTGCCGAGGATGGCTTTAAGCAGCTCTTCTTCCTGATGCTTGTCGTACGCCGACAGCCCCAACAGTGTTTGATAACCCGCCTGCGCCAGGGTATCGGTAATGGCTTGCACGGTATCGGCAAAGATGGAGTTGGCAATGGTCGGCACAATCAGGGCCACCAGCCGGCTGCTGCGGGTGGCCAGGCTGCCGGCCAGCATATTGGGGACATAACCGGTGCGGGTAATCGCATCGCGCACCTTCTGTTGAATCTCTTCTGACACCAGCTCCGGTTGGTTCAGCGTGCGCGATACACTGATAGGCGAAACCCCGGCCACCTTGGCGACATCGATCAGGGTGGGCGCTTTCTTGTGAGCTTTTTGAGGATTGCGTGACTGTTTGGGCTTTTTATCTTTCATGGTGTCTTTTGCAGGATGATTGCGTGCATCATAGCCCAAAGTGCCGGCTTTGTCCGTTCGGATGCCCACAGGGGGAAGTCAGTTTTGGCTATCGGTCAGCGTCAATAACACCCCGGTCATTATCAATGCGCCGCCGGATAATCGATTGAACCAGTGATGGTGGTGCGGCGTCTTCAGCCAGCGAAGGATGTAACGGCCACCGGCGGCGTAGATCAGCATCCACACCAGATCCATCGCTAGAAAAATAACGGTCAGCAACAAAAACTGCGCTAGCAAAGGCCGATCTGGCGTAATGAACTGTGGAAAGAGCGCGCCGAAATAAATCACCCCTTTAGGATTACTTACAGCAATCCCTACAGACTGGAAAAACAATACCCAGGCCGAGGTAGTAAACCGTGTATGCGGGTCAAGCGAAGCCGGTACCGGCTTAACCATCAACTGCCAGCCGAGATACACCAGATAAGCCGCCCCGATCCACTTGACCAGATCAAACAACCATTCCGCCCGGTTCAGCACCAGGCCCAGCCCCACCACCGACAGCAACATCAACAGCAAATTGCCCAGGCTCGCGCCCGCCATGCCATATAAGGACTTGCGCACACCATACTGTCCGCCGTTCGCAAGACACGACAACATCACCGGCCCGGGGCTGGCAGAGACAAACAGCGTTACAGTGAGAAACAGCAGAAGTTGATCAAGTGGCATGATAGACGTGGTGATAACAGGGCGCGCTAGTGTAGCCCAGGGTCGTAGCGCGAGGGTATTTTTCTGGCCCGTGGAAAGTCTTCTATACTCAATTCAAACCCCTCGCACAGCATCCCACACCCACAGGTATTGGTATGAGCCACAGCAGTATTGCCGAAGCAGTCAAAGTTCTGGAGGAATTATTGGTCGGGCTGGACGAAGCCTACTGGGAATCCGCCACCATCGAACACAAAGATTTCTTCTACGACATTATCAGCGCCACCCACAGTGAGCTTTCGGAATTAGCCAAGCTCAGCGTGCAAGACCACCACCTCGATTACGAACCCATCACCACCGAATTCCGCACCGCGCGCATCAAGCTTGGCAAGTTGCGCAAACTACTCGACGACTACGTGCTCCGCTCGCGCACGGCATCCCGCCTGGAGTCCTTGATCGGCGACACCGTCTTCCTGTCTTCGCGCTAAAACACCAGTCGCTGGCTTGTTTGAGATTGCGCCATCATGAGCGAATTTGCGCTGCATCACCGCAAAAACGTGCCAAACGGCACAGAAGTGATCAACATATAGCCGAAGCTCATCACCCCATCTGGCTTATTGCCAATCAATTTAACTGCAGGCTTCCAAAAACTGGCGGAATGCGCTTACCGGACAATACTTAGAGTAACTGGTGATCGCATCCAACGATGCGCAGTTGGCACCGGTTGGAATGATTTAAGCCAGTTGGAACTCCCTTTATTTGTACTCTAGTATGGTCTTCTCCGGCGCTACTGATAGCGCCGGTTTTTTTATGCCCGAAATATTTATGCCCCAAGGCATTTACAGCGCAGCCGCGATCATTATAATTTCGCGCTGGCCCCGCAAGGCCAATGTCGGAGCGTAGCGCAGTCCGGTAGCGCACCTCGTTCGGGACGAGGGGGTCGGAGGTTCGAATCCTCTCGCTCCGACCAGAATCCCGCAAAAGCCCCTGATTGTCCGTTGGATGGTCAGGGGCTTTTTGCTTTTCGGGTCTTTTAAAAGGCGCTATCTTTTTGATCTTTGGGTGGCGCTTAACTATAGTTATTGGGTTTTGCGAGGCTATGTAACGCATGATGTTACCAAGCAAGGTTGCCTGAACGTCGAAGAAGGAAGCATGATGGACTTGATATACGTAATATTTTTCGTCGCCATATTGAGTTTGTTTGCAGGCGCTATCAAAAGTGGCGGAAAAAGGCGGTTTAAATATAATCCTCACGAAGAATGGCCTTTCGAAAAACAAAAGCTAATGAGCCATCCAGAACAAGTTATGTATTTTCGACTTCGCGAAGCCCTGCCAGATTATTGTATTTTCTCCCAAGTCCAGCTTTCCCAATTAGTCCGCGTCAAAAAAGGCCATGACTTTAAGCAATGGTTTAATCGCATTAACAGAATGAGTGCGGATTTTGTCGTAACAGACAAAAGCATGAGCACGATAGCTGTTATAGAAGTAGATGATAAAACCCACCAAAGAGCGGATCGAATCGAACAAGATAAGAAAAAAGACAAAGCTTTGAAATCAGCAGGAATAGAAGTAATTCGCTGGCCAGCAAAGCCACTTCCAACAGTAGAAGCCATACGAAGTAGATTCTGGAAGCCCACAGAAGAAACTTTCAAGCCGGCAGTAGCTGATCAGCCGGACTTAGATATATTAAAGGAAGCCTGATTTAAGGCTTAAAAAAATGGAGGAAAGGGCAATGGGAAAGAAAACAATAATAGCAGGGATTCTGTTCTTGACGGCAACCTGCAATAGCCAAGCGGAAGAATCGGAAAAAGCCAAAACCAATCCAGACGCAATACCACCTGTAATTACGCCAGAAGATACAGATTTAGATCTGACAGCAGAACAACAAATCATGTTGCTCAACCGCAAAAAAGCGGACTGGTTGTTAAAAGATATGAAAGTAGGTGGAAAACCAATACCAAGCTCTTACGATAAAAAAATAGAACAATTGCAACGCGAAAAATTCGATGCAAGCCCCCGCCAAACAATTCCCTTAAAAGACTGCATCAAGCCGAATAACGTTATTGATAATGATGTGCAGGAGTGCATGAATGGTCGAATTAGAAAAACGTGGTGAACATACGCCGAATAGAAATTACCGTAAAAACGACGGGAAAAACTAAAACTAGCATAATTTTACCCGACGAGATAGATATAGATCGCGATGAGCTAGAATATTAGCAAAACGAACTTGCTTAGTAAGAATAAGAGCGGGAGGTGGTATTCCCTCCCCATCATAACAGACCAAAAAAGTGTTAAAAATCTTGAGTAAAAAGTTCTTCAGAGTAGGCCTCCCTCTGGAATTTCTGGGAACCATCGACATCATTTAGATACTCAACAAGCTCTTTCAACACTATCACATGAAATTTTGAAGTGTGGGAATCCAAAACATGAGTAAGGCCGTGGTAGTCTCGTTGATGGAGATTATCAAGATCCAAAAAGGAAGTTATCGTATATTTTTTCTTCCATTCAGATCCCATCTCCCATGCAACCGCGAGATGGATGTCTTTTTCGGTTTTAGTCTCAGACTCAAATTCTTGAATTAATGCATCAAGGTTATACTTATACTCCAATATTTTGGGGGGGCTTACGATTTCACCAATATGGTGTAGTTCCGCAACACCAAGAGGGTTTTCGCTTTTGTCAAATACATGATTAGTTATAGGCTCTCTAACCACATACTTGAATACAGCGTCATATTGCATTACCTGGCTTGTTGCTAGTAACTTGAGCCCTCTTATAACCCCTCCAGCCAATAACTGATTAAACAAAACTATAACGTCCTGCTCAGATTGCGGTTCGGAAGTAATCGAAATTTCATTTACAGGAGCAAAAAATGATTTATTCTTAATTACCAATGGAAAATCTTTTTCATGTAGAACTTGATTGTTCACCCATTCGAAAAGCTCAAGCTCTTTGGTGATTACCGGTTTTGCTCCACTGTCAGATTTTAAAAGTGATTTCCATCGTTTAAATCGATTAACGATAGATACAGATATCTGCTCTGCAACTTCTTTTAGTTCTGGCTGAAATCCCTTCCTTCCTAAATCAGGATCAGCATTGCTGAAATGAACAATTATATGGCACTGGTTTTGATAACCGATATTAGATGTCAAAGGAATGGCAACGAGCTCACCCTGAGTCATCTTGTTGTTAGCCATCTGTAATCCGCCCTTAAGAACCCTAAATCCCTTGCGCAATTTAGCTAGAGTATCGTTGAACTGATCCCAGACAGCAGTTGAGTATGTAAAATAGCCATAAGCCTCGACATTGTACTGATTTATCAAATGTGAAAATTCAGAATCGTTAGGTCGAAGAGCTAAAAGTTCTTCTGTAGAGAAAAATTCGTATATACCGTTTGCTTTTAAAAACCTTTTTGGGATATTAGAGGCATCATTGCCTGCTGCAATTAGTCGCTGCTGTGATTGTAATACTTCTTTTAAATTAACACTTCCGTTTATCTTCGAGTGAGGAAATATGTATTTCGCATCTTGATCAGTTAGGATTTCAAATTCACCACTCTTTTTTATCACCTTAAGGTCGAACTTAATCTGTTTAGCTGGGCCGCCAAGATAATCTATAGAACCTAATGGCGTTTTTAAGAGCAACAAATATAGCCACTGTTCAGGTTTAGTTGCTGTATACCAAGACAGATCTTTTGGTCGCGTATGCTCTCCACCAAAACGTAGCTTAAAAGTAGAGCCTCTATCGATCTGTGAAAATTCCGGAGAGGCGCAAGGAGCTGCAACAACAGTAGGGCGTGTTACGATACCCTTGTAGTCTTCTACCCAACTTCTGCCACTTTTAAGCTCTCCTGAAAATACATGACCATTACCTTTAGTGGCAAATTGGAGGTAGTCAAACCCATATCCAATGTAAGTGGCGCCAACTCCTTTGTTACCTCTTGTTTTCCCATCGTCCTTGAAGGAGATATTTGGGGCAAGAAAAGTTTCAAGCTCCTTTTGATTAAACCCTATACCGTTATCCGTTATTGAAAAAGAATTGTCGGCTAGGTCTACAGTTAGCCAAAGTTTTCTTGTGTAATCTTCCATGTTCTCAATAGAGGCTCGTTTATCTACTGCGTCCATCGCATTTTGTATTAATTCACAAAAAGAATCATACATTCCTACATATGACTTAAGAATATTTTTTATTTCTCTTTTTTGCGCTGCTGCAAAAATTTCTGCATCAGTTGACTGGCTTATTGTAAGTGGATCCCAAGAGTGAATGCTCATTTTTTTCTCATTTTAAGAAATGGTATTAAAAGAGGAAGTAAAAACATTGATACGAAAAACTATCTAAATAATATTAGATAAAATCTTTCTAAAAACAGATGAATTGAATCACTACTCAAAGTACATAAATGCTATAGCCATAAACGTGTTATCCGAACGCTCTTATTTTAGCTAACAAACTTTTAATTATTATTTTTGCCATACGCTTCAGCTAATTTCAGAGCGCTTTTTATAACAAGGCCTGTTTGTATAATAACTCTCCACATTTCTTACTGTCTCCAGAGCGGGATGCAGAAGAAGCCTCTTTTTGTAGATAATCAATTTCGCCTTTAAGTTTTTCAATTAAAAACTCAGTTAATTCATTAGCAGTCATTACCAACTCCTTTTTTAGATTACGCGATGTATGCAATAGTAGTTAACTGATAGCCTCAGAGACTATTTTGATTAAGGCCATGCAGTATAGCTTCTAATTATTGAAAACATTAGGATTAAAGGCTGAATCAGTCAATAACGGAACATTACTCCGGTAGGGTGTATTCTGAAAAGAATGTTCAGCTCACGTATCAGAGATGTCCCAACGAGGCCCCGAGTAAAGTGGGGCACCGGGGGATAACGTAAGGCTGATTTTTGTAAGGTGCTGATTCTATAGAATATTTTATGATTTGTGGGTAAAGAAGGCATGCAAAATATCCAGAATCCTCTAACCCAAAAAGCAAAAGCCCCTGATATTCACCAAAACATCAGGGGCTGGAGAGGCCTAGAAATGAATTCTAAGATGTTTGGCGGCGGCGAAGAACCGCCAGACTTACTAAAGAAATGAAGAGCAATCCTAACGTACCAGGAGCCGGAACAGGAGTGGCCCTCACAAGCAGCGAATGATTTTTTGCGGTCCAACTCCATGCCCTGTCCAGATCTATGTTAACAAATGAATCAACATGCACGGCACGCAACATAATGCCTCGCGCATATTCTGACTGATCTTCACTTAATATAAATGCATGCATATATGACACAACTGAATCTACTGCATACTCTGCCCCCATAATTCTTATTAATTGATCAATCAAACGGAGTTGTTCAGCACACCGAAAGCCAAGGCAAAGGCTCGGATTAATACCATTGTTCTGCAACAAGCCTTCAAACTCCCCTACCGTGGCAAATCTAAAACCCTCTAGAGCACCGCCAGAAGCGAGCAGATCTTCCATCTCGTTGTAACTGTGGCGCCCCGATTGGTCTAAGTCCAACCACTCCAGACCAGATACATCATCAAGAATAATGCCGTTATCACCTTCAGTTTTCCAATCGTATTGAATAAGGGCTGCGGAAGCGTTGAGGGATAGCGCAGTAAGCACCAAGAAGCAGAATGCGGATAGTAATTTGTACATTTCGATATTCCTTTGAGTCGTCCATTAATTCGCGCCTAAGCCTACGCCTTGGCTGCTGGCGCGGAAGTATATATGTCACATTGTTACCAAAAAAGGTTTAGCCCCGAAAAAGTGTCGAAAAAATGTCGAAATCAATGCGATTCATAGCGGCTTAATAGCGTGTGGTGAGGGCAAGAAGCCCCATATTTCGGGCTTTTGCGGGGTATAGTGGTTTACTGAGATAGGCCAGAAAGGGGTTCGAATCTCTCACGCCGACCAGAATCCCGCAAAAGCCCCTGATTGTCTGGTCAGGGGCTTTTGGTATTTTTCCATTGAAAACTTATGAGTTTTGCTCAACAGTATGCGTTTCTAACCGTATTTTACGTCGATTGAGAAGGCATCATGAAAAAGCCAAAGAAACCAAAAACGCTGGCTGATATTCAGCTGGATCAGTTTTTACGTGAATTGGACACAGAAAAAGGACGCAAGCGGATTGGTGAAGATGCTTATAAAGAGGCCAAGGCGGCCGAGAGAAGAAAAACTATTCAACCCGCACCTAATTAAATTGAAACATGATATGAATTTTTCGTACCAGTATTTCAATTTGTGCTAATTACCGGATCAGAAGGGGTTAAATAAAATTATATTTTTGCGATTCCATTGGTTACCCTCCTACTTTACAGCATCCTGCCACTCATCCTCTCTAATGGCCTCGCAACCAATCCCCTCATACTGAAGCGATTTGTAATCAATTTTTACGTCGTTACAACGCTCGACAAAACGTTGAGCATCTGATCCATCCAGCATGGAGTCATATTTGATGCTCCAGTATTTGCCTGAGGCAGTTAAAACCAATGCGTCAAATAAATAGGAATCTACCGGTATACGAACAGATCCGTATCTGAAAGGCGTTTGAGTACCGATAGCACTTTTAACGCAGGCGCGGGAATCTGCGATGGTCATGTGGCTATTGACTGGGTCGTTCACATCAAGATGGTTATGTATGCCGCAATTTAATGATCCTTCGCCCGCCAGACGATTTACTTCCCCTGCCATGCCGCGATAACCAAAAGCATCCCATGGCGAGGTGTCAGGCTCTTTTACTGCGGTTGTCGAGCAGGCTGTGAGTAGTGCAATAGAAATTGCTATGTGCGGTATTGCATTCATATATATTCCTATAACCAGAGATGGCATGGATACCTATTTGTACAGATATATAATCCGCTGGCGATCACTAGCAGTAAGCTTTCGCCGATCCCTCTTTCCTGGCTTTGGTGGGTAATCCATAATTCCTAAATCTGAACGATGTTTTAGTCCCAGTTTATGTCCAAATTCATGTGCATCGGTTAGCTTCCAAGTGCTCCGAGGGGGTGTGGAGCCGAGCAGCAAGGCATTGCCCCATTTGTAATGGGTTGGCGCTGGTGCCCAGCCGCCTATGTACAGTCCCGCCTCACATGAGCATAGCTTCAAACCTTGGACTATTTCTACCAGCGTGGCGCCATGAATTCTGATATCAAATTTTGAAGCATTGGGAGCGAAGTTAATTGTTATGCCAGCCTTTGCGTAGACCTCTTTAATATTTTTTAGTCCAATCTCTGCTCGGTAGATATTGCCAGTGAGAATGTAGGCTAGGTTTATCGTCAATTTGCCGTTCGAAAAAACGACCTTATTCTTAAAGGCAGGGTTGGCTGTATCTGGTTTTGTGGTGCCTGCGGGCTTGCCAACCAGATTTTCAAGTTGGGCTACGGTTAGGCCGCAATTGGAAATTGTTTCAGTTTTGCAGGTTTTCAGATCCTGTCGATGAGCGCGGGACATAGAGTTCATATCATCATCCATTGAGTGACTTTTATAGATTTACCTTACCGCACAATAAATCTAAAAGTTAAATCTGCTTCACATAGTCCGATTCCTGCCGCTCTTCTGATATGCAATGTGTTCCAGTAACCTGACGCACGGAGGCCACCGATGATATCTTTTGTGGTGTTGCGCACAAATAAAAAGAGTTTGGTGGTATGTTCAGCCTGTAGTTCTGGATTTTTTGTGTTGTTGTAATCTACCAGTCCTTTCAATAGTGCAGCGGCGTCTTCGGGGGATGGAGTTGTGGTAAGTTCAATGTCCATTTGGGTTGCTCTTGAGGAATTTCGGGGGTTGTTAGTCGGGACTATACCCACATGCACATACCCTGTCAGCTCCTGATGTTAACGACGTGACTCATTATCAGTAAAAACACCAACAGGCCAGAGTGTGCAGGAGTCACCAAAATGCGCACCATTTAATTTTCTTAACCCTCCCCACCTTGTATATTTCGCACGATTAATTTTTAATCACCCCTCGGACACTAATAACTTATTACTTTTAATGGAGGTTTGTATGCGTAAGTTGCTGTTAACGGCTTTGGTTGCCCTGAGTCCTATGGCGTTTGCTGGTCCTGAGTGTACGACTGCCGATAAGGCGGAGTGGCAGGATAAGGATCAGTTCCAGGAGAATCTCAAGGCTCAAGGTTATGAGATCAAGAAGTTCAAGGTTACCTCAGGTAACTGTTACGAGATTTACGGCTGGAACAAGGACAAGCAAAAGGTTGAGATTTATTACAACCCGGTAACCGGTGCCGTGGTTAAAGAGGAAATCGAAGACTGATGAACGCAGCAACCGAAAAACTCTGGGACCCGGTGGTCCGTTTATTTCACTGGTCATTGGTCTTTATCTTTTTTGCCAATTATTTCTTTAATGAAGAGGGTGATGATTGGCATCAGTGGCTGGGGTATGCGGCGGTCGTCTGGTTGGTGGTGCGGTTTGTCTGGGGCTTTTTCGGGCGCGGCGCGGCGCGTTGGGCGGATTTTTTTCCGACGCCCGCGCGTCTTTCAACCCATATTCGCGCGCTGGTGCGCGGCGAAGCTTACCATCGCATGGGGCATTCGCCCTTGGGTGGGTTGGTGATGATCCTGATGATGTTGTGCGTCCTTGCGTTGGGTATCACCGGTTATATGATGCAGGAAATTGATTATTTCTGGGGTGAGGATTGGGTTGAGGATTTGCACGGGTGGATCGCCAATAGCTTGCTTGCCCTGGTGATCATCCATGTGTGTGCATCCTTATTTGAAAGTTATCGCCTGAAAGAAAATTTGCCCTTGTCCATGGTGACTGGTAATCGCCGTAAGCTGGATTAATCGCAGGCTATAACTGATGCTTTCGGTTATAGCCGCTCTGCTTGTTCTTACAACTCTTCACTTCGTGCTTTTCCCTTTTCGGCTTATAATCACGCCACATTAAAAATAACCGCATACTGGTTTATCAAAAGACACGGGTGCGGACCTTGTGGAGAGTGAGAATATGTTGTTACGTCTGTGTTTATTGCTGTGCGTTTTTTTTCCTATCAATCTGTTGGCTGCCGAGTGTTTGCAGCCGTCTCGCTTGAAAGCCCTGGATGCGCAATACGAAGAGGCCTTGCGTGTGGGGGATGTCAAATTCCTGCATACTTTACTGGCTGATGATTTTGTGTGGGTGCATAACCTGGAGGCGGATATTGAAAACAAATCCGGGTTGCTCAAACGATTGAAAGCCGACCAGGAAATCGCCAAGGCGCGCAACAGCCATGATATTACCCTGCATGCTTTGGGCAACACGGTGGTATTGAGTGGCCTGAGTTCCGTTGATAAATACAATACCGATGGTAAAACTTTTCGCACGTCGCGCTATCGTTTTATGCGCACCTATGTTGCCGTTAAGGATCAGTGCAAATTGTTGTCGGTGCAGACGATGAAAGTCTGGAGCAGCGAGAGCGCGAGCGAGGTTGAATAAGATGCGCTACATCATTGTGGGTACCGGTAACATCAGCAATACCTATGTGGCCGCGCTGCAAAAATTATCAGGGAGTGAATTGGTCGGTGCCGTCTCCCGCGCCGGGCGACCTTTGCGCATGGCACCGGCGTTGCCCGTGTGGAGCGACTTGGCGGAGGTGGATCGGGAATTTGATGCAGTGATTCTTGCTACACCCAATGGATTGCATCACGAAGGTGCTGTGCAGGCGGCGGCGTTGGGCAAGCATGTGTTGACGGAAAAACCATTGGATATTTCGCGCGCAGCCATGGATAACATGATCGCGGCCTGTGCGTCGGCGAAGGTGGTATTGGCCGTGTGTTACCAGCGGCGCACCAGCCCGGATAATCAATCGATAAAAAAATTGTTGCAGCAGCAGGCTTTCGGGAAAATTTTTGCCGCTGATTTGTCGGCAAAGTTTTATCGCGATCAAGCGTATTACGATAGCGGTGTTTATCGCGGTACCTGGGCCATCGATGGCGGCGGTCCGTTTATGCAACAGGCGTGTCATAACATTGATATCTACACCTGGTTTTTTGGTTTGCCGAAAAAGGTTACCAGTTTGCTCGGGCGTTTTGCGCATGAGATGGAGGCGGAAGATCACGGCGCGGCCCTCTTGCAATACGCTAACGGTATGATCGGTACCCTTGTCGCATCTACAGCAGCACGCCCCGGTTTTGCAGCGCACCTGGAAGTCCATACTGAAAAAGGCAGTTTTACCTTAACGGATGATCGCATTACGTTTTGGGATATCGCCGGCATCAGTAATCCCGCCGACACACAATTCAATTACACGCACGACGGTGCAACCAGTGCGGCGGTGACGGATACCACCGCGCACGAAACCATCATCCGGGATTTTGAAGCTGCGGTGCGCACGGGCAGTGAGCCTTTGGCCAGCGCCGAATCCGCACGCTTAACCACCGAACTAATCTTGCAAATCTACGCCAACGACATCGCCCAAACCGTCCACGCTCCGTAGGTCGGATTAGCCAAAGGCGTAATCCGACAATGCAATCGCAAGAATGGAAAATCTGTGCATTTATAAAACGTGGTGTCGGATTACGCCTTGCGGCTAATCCGACCTACGGGTTCGGGTTGTTTATTGGCGGGGATATTTTTTGGCCCACTTCGCGTATTTTTTTAATACTTTATTGGGCGCGGTGCTGAACCAGGCGTAGCCGTCGAGGCGTTCTTGCGAGACCTGGCCGATGTCGTAGTACACCGAACCATCGCGATCACCGAACACCGGGCGATTGGTTTTCAGATCGACAAAGCGTGACCACATGGGTTCGGCATCGGCATCTGCCGTCAGCGCGCTATCGCCGCGCTTCCAGGTGTAGCCGAGGATTTTATTGGCTTCATACCAGGCTGCGGCGGCGTGAATAGCGTTTATCAATTCGGGCGAGGGATTGGGCCGCGTCATTAAAAACTCAAGAATAAATACACTCTCCGTGGTGGCGAGCGAGGGCATTTCGTAAGCGCGAGCCTGAGCCGGCGCCAGGGTGACTGCATCGTGTTGCGCGCCCCAGATACTCAGTTGATCGCCTTGGTGCACTTGTGTTTTCAACACACAGTCAATCGCCTTGTCGAGCGCCGCTGTGGTTTGTGCTTTCACATCGGAGGACACAAACGCAAAGGCGCCATCGCCCTTGCTGACATTGTCCAGCAACACCATGATGTCGCGCATCAAGGCATCGTTGTAAGTAATGTGATCGTGATAGCTGCCCACCAACGGATAATTTTGCGGCCAGCCACCGTTAGGGTATTGCGCATCCAGTATCAGGTTAATGCCTTTATAAAATGCATCGGCATAAATTGCTTTACCGGTCGCGGTGTAAGCCTTGGCCAATAAATCCAGTTGCGTACTGGTGGCCGCATTATCAAAGGTGGGGATGTAATGTTCCTCCACGCCGAAGGCTTCGCCAGGCTGGCGCGGTTGCTGGCTCATATCGGTGCGCTTGGACCATCCGCCCGAGGGCGTCTGGAAAGACACCAGGATGTTCGCAATGCGCTGGCCTTCGGCCGTCTTGAACCACTCAACCGACTGCTTCGGATCAAAACCAAATTCTTTGGTGTAAGCCGGTTTTTTGGGTTCTTTCAGTCCCAGGGTTGCCAGTTCGGCCCGGATAAAATCCGTATCGATTTTTTTCCAGTGCTCGGAGCGCGCGCGGTAGGCGGCCATATCGCGCTGGGTGCTGGCGGTGTCCGACGTGGATTGGGTGGGTGATGTGCAGGCATAAAGACCGGCAAGGCTGAGCAGCCCGGCCAGTAACAACGGGAGTTTTTTCATGGATGTGTACCTTTGGTTTTTTTTACCGCCTCGGTGGCGCAAGGCCCAGCCGATGGTTGATATTATGGCGGCTTGTTTTATAGGCGCGCGACCAGGTCGAACGCCAGTTCTCTCGTCGCCTCGAGTGGCGACCCATGCAGTGTAGCAGCCAATGGTCCGCCATGCAGACGTGGCTGGTGTCGCACCAATCATTGGGGCAGAATGCGCTATCTCCCGAACGATAACACTCACAGGCCCTAGCAAGGAGCCCCCATGGCAAAGCTGTCCTGCAATTATTTTCCCGACCTGCCGGCCAATTGGCTGTGCAATCACTGCCACGCGCAATACAGCGAGCGTTGCATACCCGCTGGTCATAGCGCTCATTGGGGGCGGCGCGGGCCGCGTTGCATCCTGTGTAATACCGAGTTGCGTTATCTGGGCAGCGCGACCGGCGCCAAGCCTTTCTGGCAAATGTTGCCGCACTTCTTTCACTACCCCTTGCATATCAATAGCCTGATCGTGATTGTCGGCCTGGCCTTGGGTAGCTTATTGCTGGGCGGGGGATTGTTTACGTTATTCCTTGTGCTGTTTGGGTTGGCGGTGATGATCAAATACAGCTTTGCCATCATCGAACAGCGCGGCAGCGGCGCCACTACACCGCCGGGACTGGGTGAAGTCCTGAGCAGCGACCAGGATCACCTGTTTCTAAAACAGATCGCCGTGCTGTTTCTGATGGGTGTGATCGTCGGGTTGGCCTACCAGGTCGGCGAATTGGTAGGCGTGTTGGTGGGCGGTTTTATTACGCTGGCCATGCCGGCCAGCACCATGTTGCTGGCAGTGGAAAAATCGGTGGGCCGCGCATTAAATCCGCTTGCGCAATTGTCTTTGATGACGGCGGTGGGCTGGCCCTATGTGTTGTTATGGTTTTGTGTGCAGATTATTTCTGCCGGGCCCTATTACGGTTTCGAATTACTCGGTGGCACGCTGCCCGATATTTTATTGATGCCGCTACTGGTGGCAATCAGCGTGTACTTCACCTTTGTGCTCTACACCATGCTGGGTTACGTGTTGTTTGAATACCAGCATGAACTGGGTTTTGAATCCGCGGTGGATGAAGATCCGCTGACCCCTGAAGAGTTTGAAAAAGCCAAGGCGTTGGGCGAAGTGGCCGTGTTGATCAAAGAGGGCGATTACATTCGCGCGCGCACCAGCCTGCGCAAAGCCCTGGATGCGGTGCGCGATGATATGGAGCTGCACCAGAGCTACCACAAATTATTGATGTTGCTGGATGACGACAGCGCGTTAACCAACCACGCGCAGTTTTTTATTGAGCTGTCGCAGCGGAAAAATATGCTGGGCAAGGCGGTGCCGGTGGTGCTGGATGTGCAAACCCGCGTGCCGGGTTTTCAACTGGACAATACCAAGCTCGCGCTGGACCTGGCGCGCTTGCTGCAACAGCAAGGCAAACACCGCGCGGTGGTGCGCCTGTTTCATAACCTGCATAAAACCAAAGGTGACGACCCGCATCTGCCGGCGGCGTATTTGGTGGTGGCGAAGATCTTTCACGAATACTTAAATGATGATGCCAAGGCGAAAGCCTTGGTGGAGTTTGTGTTAAAGAAATATCCCCACGCGGCGCAGAAGGCACAGTTGTTACAGATTCTTGAATCGATTGATAAGACGGCGAAAACACTTCCGTAGGTCGGATTAGCGCCAGCGTAATCCGACAAACCCGTTCAATCAAAGGCAATCATCATAAACCGTACATCGGATGCCGACCTGCATATGGACAGTCGGATTACGCTGGCGCTAATCCGACCTACGGGACAGACCGGCGAAGGTTTTGGCTTTTTCCAATTGCTGGTTTTGTTGGTAATACTGGGCCATCTGCGCGCAAAGTTTTCCCATCGCCGGGTTGTTTACACCTTGCTGCTGCGCGCGCAGCAAAAAGGTTTCTGCGGGTTTGATGGCGTTGGCCTGCCAATATTTATAAGCCAATGCCAGGGAAATATTGCCGGTTAGTGCCGGTGTGTGCGGATGGAGCTGACGGTATTGTTGCAGTATGTCCTCAATGCCGGGCTTCCAGGTGACATAGGGCGTTTCCCTGGCAACAAATTGTTTCAACACGGCAAAGACCGTTTCATGGAATTCCTTGCTTTGCGGCTGGCTTTTTGCCAGGTCGTAACGCAGCCGCCAGGGGCGCGGGTCCAGGGGTTGTTGTTCGCAGGCTTGTCTGGCGAGCATCTTTGCCTTGGGAAAGTCCAGCGCGGTCATGGCTTGCTGAATGCGTTTTAGTTTTTGTTCATTCACATCATCCTGGATTTTTTCTTCCTGCACCTCAGAAAATTCCTGCTGCGTTTTCCGGGCCAGTAACATCATGCCCGCGCCAGCCAGCAGGCCGCCGATGTGCGCCCAGTAAGCGATATTGGTTTCGGTAAAGAAATGGCCATACAGCTCTTTGGCCAACCACAGCGGCAGGATAAATAAAGCCGGCGCGCGGAACTCGCCAAAGTAAACAAACACCGTATAAAAAAAGCGAATCTTGCGCAGGCGGTAAAGCGCAAGGTACATGCCCATCAAACCGGAAATTGCGCCGGATGCGCCGACCACCGGCACATAGGAATCGTGATTAAACGCGAGATGTAACACATTGGCGGCCAAGCCGGAAGCGAGGTACATGCCCAAATACACATGGGGCCGCAACACTCTTTCCAGCGTAAAGCCGAACAAAAATAAAAACACCATGTTGCCGAACAAATGATCCCAACCGCCATGCAAAAACTGGCTGGAGATAAAGGTAAAGGGCTTGGCCTCGGCCGGTGTCATGCCGCCTTCAATACTGCTGAGCCGGTTGCGCTGTTCTTCAAAGGCTCGCCGGTGTTCCGGCCAGTCGGCGTGCGCTTCCGGAATGGTGATACGAAAATTTTGCCAACCGTCTTGCAGGTAACGGTCAAAACCGCGATCAACAAAAATGCCCCGCATCACATAAGCATCGCGTTCTGCCTTGCTCAGATTCGTGAGTTCATCCTGCAATTCAGGGTGAGCGGTTCGGCTGTAATCGAGAAAGTGTTCGCGCTCCAGTTCCAGCAATTGATGCTGTTGATAGATACGCGCAGCGTCCTGGGCAATAGCCGAGTCGTTGCCTTGATAGAGCAAAAAAATCAGCAGGTTTGCCAGGATAAGACCGATAGTAATGACGGGCGGCCGGGACCATTCCGGCTTGTTCTCGATGGGAATAATCAACATAACGTGCGCGATCCACTGCGATAGGGTTCAGGGAGCCAACTATCGCCAGCGGGTCGGCATTTTTCAAGCGAAATTTCCTACCCTCTCCGGGCATTGGCCCGGCAGTATGAAAAAATTGACTGTCCATCAAATAAACACCTGACGCCAACCCGCACCAGTACTCACTGTGATGCAGTTACCAAAAGTTCATGCACAAGTTTATTCACAGCTTCTGTGGATAATCGTTGTTGACGACTTGATCAACAGCGACCTTTACTTGATCATTCCGCCGACTTTCTGCACACCGACAAGGATTCCCGGCATGTCTGTTTGGTTCACCTATCTCACCTGTGTTGCCATGGCGTTTGCGTTTATCGCCGTGTGGCTACCCTGGCGGTTTTATCGCCAGCCGCTGTGGTTCTGGTTGTTGCTGACGGCTGTCATTCTGGCGTTGCCCGCGCATCTATTAACACCACTGGCATTACTGTGGATAAGCATAGCGTTGGTGGCTTGTTATCTTGTCCAGCGTAGGGCGCACACGCCGGTGTGGATGCTGTTGCTCCTGGCCGTCTATTTATTTGCGTTGGGCCTGGGTGTGCTGCCGGGGTTCGCGCGCATCACCTTGATCGAACCGGCGCTGATCGGCGACGGCGTCACGCCTTACGGTTTGCGGGTAAGCCTGGCAAAACCGATAGCGGGTTTGCTGGTGCTGGCCTGGCTCGCGCCCCGGTGCCGGTCGTGGCGCGAAGTGGGCCGGTTAGCGCTGTGCTGGCCACGCTGGTTGTTGCCTGCACTGGCGGTGTTGTTGTTTGCCGGCCTGCTGGGTGTTGCGGTGGATGTGAAATGGCTCTGGTGGACGCCGCTGTTTATTCTGCTGAACACCTTGTTCACGGTGATACCGGAGGAAGCGTTTTTCCGCACCTTTTTCCAGCACCCGCTAGAGCAGCGATGGGGTAACGCCGGGTGGATTTTATGGGTTGTGGGTGCGCTGTTTGCCTTGGCCCATGTGGTGCCGATCCACGCGGACCTGTGGCGACCCTTTGCGGTTATTTTAGCGGCGGGCGTCGCTTATGCCTGGGCATATCGACAAAGCGGCCGCATTGAGACGGCGGTGCTGGCGCATATGGCGGTGAACAGTTTGCATTTTGTGTTGTTGGTGTATCCGATGACGTTTTAGTGGTTGTGCGTATGGCGAGCTGGGTGTCGGATTACGCTGGGCTAATCCGACCTACGGGAGCGCTGGGCCCTTGGCCGGGTTTTATTCGATCCTACCGGGTCACATTTTTACCTTCATGACGTAGAATAGCCGCCTCATTGCGTCGCTAAAAAGCGGTCGGCTGTTGTTTCACATAGATTCCTTGGGGGGACCCGATGTCAAAGCTGCCAGAAACCCTGCGCGAGAATGTGCGCCTGTTGGGCGAATTACTGGGCGAAACCATTCATGACCACGAGGGGCCGGAAGTCTTTGCCAAGGTGGAGAGTATCCGCCAGCTGGGTAAGGCGATTAACAGTGCACAAAACGGTGATTCCGCACCGCTGGTAACCATGCTGGGCGAGCTGGACGATAAAGATATCCTGCCGATTGTGCGCGGTTTTAACCAGTTCCTGAACCTGGCCAACATTGCGGACCTGGAGTATTTTTCCAGCGCCGAATCCGAGCGCGAAGACAGCCTCAAGGCGATGCTGCTCGAGTTTGCCGATAGCCATGGCAAGGAGCGTCTCTCCGAGGTTATTCGCGACCTGCGCATTGAACTCGTACTCACCGCTCACCCTACCGAAGTCACCCGCCGTACCCTGATTCGTAAATATGACCAGATCGTCAACACCCTGGCCGACCGCCAGCGTGGCAACCTGCTGACCTTTGAACAGGATAAGTTGCGTGGCCGCCTGCACCGCCTGGTGGAGGAAATCTGGAGCACGGACGAAATCCGTACCGAGCGTCCCACCGCTATCGACGAAGCCAAATGGGGCTTTGCGGTGATCGAAAACAGCCTGTGGCAGGCTGTGCCGGACTTCGTCCGTCACCTGGACCGCCTCTGCTGTCGCCATCTGGGCCAATGCCTGCCCACGGACCTACAGCCCTTCCGGTTTTATTCCTGGATGGGTGGCGACCGCGACGGCAATCCCAATGTCACCCATAAAGTCACCCGCCAGGTCCTGTTGTTGGGCCGTTCCATGGCCGCCGAACTGTACGCGCGCGATACCCAGAGCCTGGGCGGTGACCTGAGCATGTACGAGGCCAATGACGAGTTGCGTGCACTGTATCCCGACAGCGTGACACCTTACCGCGACCTGATGGCCGACCTGCGCAAGCGCATCCTCGCCACCGGCGACTGGGCGCAGGCCCGCTTCCAGGGGCGCCTGGTAGAAGCGCCGGAAGACCTGATTGTCAGCCGCAACGACCTGCTCGAGCCACTGATGCTGTGCTATCGCTCATTGAATGAGGTGGGCCTGCCACACATTGCCAACGGTCCGGTGATGGACACCATCCGCCGCATCCATGCCTTTGGTATCAACCTGGTACCGCTGGATATCCGTCAGGACGGCGAGCGTCACGTAAAAGCGATTGATGAACTGACGCAGTACCTGGACCTGGGCAGTTACCGCGAATGGTCGGAAGAGCAACGTCAGGCATTCTTGTTGGAGCAGCTGACCAGCAAGCGCCCGTTATTGCCAGCCAAATGGCCGATGAGCGACGAGACTGCCGAGGTACTCGCCACCTGCCGTGTCGTGGCCAATGAGCCGGAAGAAATTCTGTCCCATTACGTTATCTCCATGGCCCAGCAGCCATCGGATGTCCTGGTCGTGGCGCTGCTGTTAAAAGAGTGCGGTATGCAATGGGCCATGCCGATTGTGCCGCTGTTTGAAACCCTCGATGACCTGGACCGTGCGCCGGTGGTGATGGAAAAACTCTGGCAGTTGCCCTGGTACCGCGAGTACTGCGGCAATAAGCAAACCGTCATGATCGGTTATTCCGACTCCGCCAAAGACGCGGGCAAATTGTCCGCTACCTGGGCGCAATACAAGGCCCAGGAAAAACTGGTGGCCCTGGCCGAGAAATACGAAACCAAGCTGGTGTTGTTCCACGGTCGTGGCGGCACCATCGGCCGTGGCGGCGGCCCGGTTGAAAAAGCCATGGCGTCCCAGCCACCGGGTTCGGTCAAAGGCAAGATCCGCGTGACCGAGCAGGGCGAGATGATCCGCTATAAATTTGGCTTGCCTCGCCAGGCATTCAATAACTTGTCTATTTATGTGGCGGCAACCCTGCGCTCCACCTTGTCGCCCCACGCGGCCCCGGCTCAGGAATGGCGCGACATGATCGAACGCATGGCGTTCAAGAGCCTGGAAGCCTACCGCAGTGTGGTGCGGGGTCATCCGCACTTTGTGCCTTATTTCCGCAGCCTGACACCGGAGCAGGAGCTGGGCTTGCTGGCCTTGGGCAGCCGCCCGGCCAAGCGTAAAGCGACCGGCGGTGTGGAAAGCCTGCGTGCGATTCCCTGGGTCTTCGCCTGGACGCAAGTGCGGTTAAACCTGCCGGCCTGGTTGGGCACACGCCAGGCGCTGGAGTACGCGTTGAACGAACATCCCGCGATCCTTGCGGATATGGTCAGCAACTGGCCGTTCTTCTCCAGCTTCCTCGATCTGTTGGAGATGGTGATCGGTAAAGCCGACGGTCCGATTTGCGCCTATTACGAACAGCAACTGGTGCCGGCGGAATATCACGGCCTGGGCCAACAGTTGCGCGCGGATCTGGCAGCGCTGGAAGTGCTGATGAATCGCATCAAGCAACAAAAAGATCTGCTCAGCGATGAACCACTCTTGCGCCAATCACTCAGTGTGCGCAAGCCCTACGTTGATCCGCTCAACTACTTGCAGGCCGAGTTACTGAAACGCCATCGCAGCAGCGATGCCATCAGCCCCGACCTGGAACGTGCCTTGAAAGTCACCATGGCGGGTATTGCGGCAGGTATGCGCAATACGGGCTAAAGGTTGGTATCCCGGTTGCCTTGTGCAACCGGGATTTTCTTTTCCGATTGATGTATCCACTTCCGATTCCGCTCCACCAGTATTTCACCGCCAGTTCTTTGACACTTATTTAAACCGCGTCTATAAGTTAAGAACCCCGACCGACGATGGGGCCGAAGTGCTGCACGCAGCACAGTAAATACGTGTGTTGGACTGAGTAGCTTGGGTATGGATTCGGATTTCTCCCGTCACAAAAATGCTTTTGGGTCTACTGACTCGAACAACCTCTTACTGATGACTGCCGGTGTGCCTGTGTTATTGGCGCTGTTGGTTATCGTTATCGCGTTTACTGCCATTGAATCTCAGGGGTGGCGTTGGCTGGTAAGCTTGGTGGCCCTGGCTTCAGGTGCCTTGGGTGTTGTGCTGGCGCGCACGCAACTGCAGGCACGGCAACAGGCAGAACAGCTGTTGGCCGTACAACAAGCCGAGCGTGAACAGATCACGCGGCTGACCTTGGTGAACAACAACTATCAGCAGTTATTAAAGGAATTGTTACCGCTGTGGCGTCGTCAGACTGACCTTGCGAAGCATCAACTGGAAGAAAGCGTGAATGAACTGGTCAATCGTTTTTCCGGTATTCACGAACGTTTACAAAATGCCGTAGGTGCATCCCGTGCTACCGCCGGTGATATGCAAGGCCAGGGTGGACTGGGCGGTGTTATTCAATTTGCCGACAGCGAACTGGGGCAAATGCTGCAAACCCTGAGCAAGGCTATTCAACATCGCGATGAGTTACTGCGCGAAATTACCGAACTGTCAAAGATCACCGACGAATTACGCAGCATGGGCTCCGAGGTTGCCGGCATTGCATCGCAAACGAATTTGCTTGCGCTGAATGCGGCCATTGAAGCAGCCCGTGCCGGCGAATACGGGCGGGGTTTTGCGGTGGTTGCCGACGAAGTTCGCACGCTGTCGAGCCGCTCCGGTGAGACCGGTTCGCGTATTGGTAAGCGCATCGAACAAGCCAACGCAACATTGCAAAAAACCCTCGAACGCACCGCAGAATTTGCCAAGCAGGACGATGCGCGTTTAGCGCAATCTGAAAGTGCGGTGCAGGAAGTGTTACATCAATTCCGCCATTCCGGTGAACGCATTATGGATTCGGCCCGCGCACTGGAAGAAGAAAGTGCTGCGGTGCAACACAATGTGGAAGAGGTCATGGTCAACCTGCAATTCCAGGATCGCGTCAACCAGATTTTGAGCCATGTTACAGCGGATATGGAAAAATTTGTCGCCATGCTTGGTGAACAGCAAGCCAGTCTGGCACGCGGTGAAAATATCAACGCCATTGATGTAAAAGCCTGGCTGGATGCCGTGCGTAAATCCTACACCACCCTCGAACAGGTTGCCGTCCATCAGGGGCGGGACAACATCAAGAAGCCCGAAGAATCACAAATCACTTTTTTCTAGGAGTTATACATGTCGAAAACGATCCTGGTCGTCGATGACTCTGCCAGCATCCGCCAAGTCGTCAGCATGACGTTGAAGAGCGCCGGCTACAGTGTGATTGAAGCCGTTGATGGCAAAGACGCTCTCACTAAACTGGACGGGCAAAAAGTTAATCTGGTTATCTCTGACGTTAATATGCCGAATATGGATGGCATCAGTTTTGTGAAAGAAATGAAACAGAAAGCCAACTATAAATTTACACCGGTGATTATGTTGACAACCGAAGGCTCAGACGAAAAGAAAAAAGAAGGTCAGGCCGCCGGTGCTAAAGCCTGGGTCGTGAAGCCCTTCAAGCCTGAGCAAATGTTACAAGCTGTGTCGATGTTGATCTGACCATGAATATCAGCCGCAAAAAAAATAAAGACCATACGCTGATCAAACTGGCCGGAGAGATGACAATCTACAACGCCGCGCAACTTAAGCAGGAACTCTTTGCCGATCACGCCAGTTTGCCCGCCAAGGTTGTGCTGGATTTACAAGCCGTTACCGAAATAGATACCGCCGGTTTACAGATCTTGTTGTTGCTGCAAAAGACCCTGGCGGAACGTTCAGTTGTTGTTTATATCGCGCGGATGAACGAGGACGTCGGGCAAATTTTCCAGGTGCTCGACCTGAAGGGTTATTTTTCCTTTGATGTATAACCTGTCGGCCTGTCGGCTGACCAACGGAACCCGACCATGAATCTCGATGGAGCTTTACAAACTTTTTTTGCGGAAGCAGAGGAGCTGCTGCACTCCATGGAGTCCGGCCTGTTGAGCATGGAGGAGGGAAGTGCGGATGCCGAAACACTGAACGCGGTGTTCCGCGCGGCCCATACCATTAAAGGCTCGGCCGGTTTGTTTGGCCTGGATAACATCGTCAGCTTTACCCATATCGTCGAAAATGTGCTGGACCGCGCGCGCGACGGCAAAGTAGACATCAACAGTGATCTCCTGAGTGTGTTGTTACCCTGCCGTGATCACATTGCGACCCTGGTGGATGATGTGATGAACCAGCGCGACAGCGACGCGGCCTGCTTTGCCAAAGGCCAGGCGTTATTGACGGCGCTTGAACCCTGGCTGGATGATGCCGTGAAATACAGTCCGACGGTAACCGTATCAACCCAATCAGCTTCTGAATCCGTAACAACCCACGATAAAAGCGCCTGGCATATTTCAGTGCGCCTCGGTCCGGACTTATTGCGCAATGGTATGGATCCTTTGTCTATCCTGCGCTACCTGCGCACGCTGGGCGAGATAACCCACATCACCACCTTGACGGATCATTTGCCGTCGATTGATCACTTTGATCCGGAAGCCCTGTACCTCGGTTTTGAAATCACCTTAAACAGCGACGCAAGCCAGGAGACTATTGAAAGCGCGTTTATGTTTGTGCGTGAAGATTCCAACATCCAGATTATTCCGCCGCGCAGCCATACAGATGCTTACATCAACCTGATCAAAAGCTTACCGGAGAACACCCATCGCCTCGGTGAAATCCTGGTAAAGAGCCATGCGATTACCTATCAGGAACTGGAGCAGGCGTTATCCACCCAAAAGCAGCAGGCGAAGGAACTGGAACCGGTCGCCTTGCTGGGGGATATCCTGGTGCGTGACCAGGCGGTATCTCCGGCGTTGGTTAATGCGGCATTGGATAAGCAGAAAAAAAACGCGGAAAAAGCCGGTAGCCAAGAGAATAAATTTATTCGGGTAGACGCTGAACGCCTGGATCATCTGATCAACCTGATCGGTGAGCTCGTGATCAATCGGCAGCGCGTGGATCTGCTTGCCGGAAAGCTGGGCAGCAACAGTTTGATTGAAGCCGTTAATGCCATGGGCAATTTTACCGAACAGATTCGCGATGCGGCTTTAACATTGCGCATGGTACCCATCGGCGATACGTTTCAACGATTCAAGCGTGTGGTGCGTGATACCGCTAAAGAATTGGGCAAGGATATTCAGCTCGATATCAGCGGCGCCGAGACGGAATTGGATCGTTCTATGGTTGAAAAACTCACCGATCCCCTGACGCATATTGTGCGCAATGCCATGGATCACGGTATCGAACCGATTGCGCTGCGGCGCGAACGCCACAAACCGGATACCGGTGTGATTTCACTCTCGGCCTATCATGATGCCGGCAATATTGTTATTCGCATTGCCGATGACGGCGGTGGTCTGGATCTGGAAAAGATTCGTCGCAAAGCGATTGCAAATGGCGTGATTGAAGAAGCAGACACGCTCACCATCCACGAACTTTATCAATTGATTTTCCATCCCGGTTTATCGACGGCAGAGCAGGTCACTAACCTGTCCGGTCGCGGCGTCGGGATGGATGTGGTCAAGCGCAACATTGAAGCCTTGCAAGGTGGTATTGAGATTGACAGCGAGTTGGGTGTAGGTACGCGCTTCACCATTCGCTTGCCATTAACCCTGGCGATCATTGATGGCTTCCATGTCGATGCCGGCGGCATTGATTTTATTGTGCCGCAAAATACGATTCTTGAATGCGTGGATCTGCCATCACTTCCTCAGGTGGAAGGCCAACACTGTGTCAATCTGCGCGGTGAACAGGTGCCTTATATTCGCTTGTCGGAATTATTTCATCTGGCGAAGAAAAATAACCAGCGCGAAAAGCTGGTGGTCGTGCAATTTGGTGAAAGCCGCGCGGGTATTGTAGTGGATGACCTCCACGGTGAAATTCAAACGGTGGTAAAACCCATGGGACCAATATTCCACGCGTTGAAAGGTATCGGTGGTTCCAGTTTACTAGGCACCGGAGCGGTTGCACTGATCCTTGATGTGCCGCAGCTGATCGGTTTTGCTGTGAATGTTGAACACCGGCGTAACAGCGCGTTTTCGCTGGGGCCCGCCGGCAGCCATTAATGCGGGCAGCGGCAACAGATATTCAAGGGTTTTAATGATGAATGACTTACAGAGACAGAAAAAAAGCAGCGCAAGTGCTGTGACCAAACAATTTCTCACGTTTCGCATCGGCCACGAGCATTACGGCCTGGAATTGTCGCAGACGCGCGAAATTATCGAATACGGCGGGATTACGGAAATCCCTCTGATGCCGAACTTTCTGCGCGGTGTGATTAACCTGCGTGGAGAGGTGGTGCCGGTGATTGATCTTGCCGTGCGCCTTGGCAGAAAACCGATCAGCGTACAGCGGCGAACCTGCATCATTGTAGTGGAGCTGAAAAGCCAGGAGCAAAACCATGTGTTGGGTTTGCTGGCAGATGCGGTAAGCGAAGTGATCGAATTGGATGAAACCAGCATTGAAGATGCGCCCTCATTCGGTGCCAATATTCGTGCGGAATTTATTCTGGGCATTGCCAAACAAGGCGAGCAATTTATTGTGTTGTTGAATGCAGATAACACACTTTCTATCAGAGAGTTGGCGCACCTGGTCGAAGCGCAATTACAGTAGCGGTTAATCGAGGGAGAACATCATGTTACGCAACCTTTCTTTAAAACTGAAGATTATCGTACTCAGTGCGTTGATCGTCGCGGGATTGTTGGGGCTGGGTTTAGCCGCTATCAGCCAGATGCAAGCCTACAACGCCATTGTGGATGACAGCCTGATCAAGATTCAGCGGCGCTCTGATGCGCTGGCCGATGTGGAAAAAGCCAGTGTCAGCTTCCGTCTGCAGGTGCAGGAATGGAAAAATATTTTATTGCGCGGCAACGATAAAGCCCTGTATGACCGTTATTATCAAAGCTTCATTGAGCAGGAAAAAGCCGTGCAGGAGTATTTGCAAAGCGGTATCCGCCGGCAGAAGGAAGAAAATCATGACTACGCTGCCTTCGAGGTGTTGCTCAACGATCATCGGGAGATGGGGGCCAACTACCGCGAAGCGCTAAAACGTTTTGACCATGCCGACCCTGAAGCCGGAAAAAAAATCGATAACCTGGTGGCGGGGATGGATCGTTCTGCCAGCCAGCATATGTTGGAACTGGCAGAAACCATGTCCACCAATTTTGCAGCATTTATCAAGGAAACTGATAGCCATGTTGACGCTCTCTACAACGAGGCGTTTCGCGAGATGATCATTATTATTGTCGTGGCCTCGTTGGTTATTCTCAGTATCATGATTCTGATCTTCCATGACCTGTTCCGTATGCTTGGCGGCGAACCTGCCTATACTGCTGACGTGGTCAGCGAAGTGGCGCAGGGCAACCTGGCGGTAGATATCCAGTTAAAGCACAACGACAAAAAATCATTGCTGGCGACTATCGCGCAGATGCGTCAACAACTTTCACAAATTATTGCAGAAGTACGCAGTTCAGCGGATGCACTGTCGTCTGCATCGGAAGAAGTCAACGCAACTGCCCAGTCTTTGGCAAAAGGTGCGTCGGTACAAGCGGCCAGTGTGGAGGAAACCTCTGCCTCTATGGAAGAAATGTCGGCATCTATTGCGCAGAATAATGAAAATGCCAGTGTTACCGATGGTATTGCCCAAAAGGCGGCCAAGGATGCAGTCAGTGGCGGCGAAGCGGTGGCTGCCACGGTCGACGCCATGCAGAAAATTGCCGAACGTATCAGCGTGATTGACGATATCGCTTACCAAACCAATTTACTCGCGCTGAACGCAGCCATCGAAGCGGGGCGTGCCGGTGAACACGGACGCGGCTTTGCCGTTGTGGCATCGGAGGTGCGCAAACTCGCAGAGCGCAGTCAGGTAGCTGCCCAGGAAATCGGCGCGCTGGCGACCGAGAGTGTCAAACGTGCTGATCTGGCCGGCAATTTGTTGCAGGAAATGGTTCCGTCGATTCGCAAGACGGCAGATCTGGTGCAGGAAATTGCCGCTGCATCGTCAGAGCAAACCTCCGGCGTGAATCAGATCAACGGCGCGATTGGCCAGGTCAGCCAAACCATGCAGCAAAATGCGGCTGCATCGGAAGAGTTGAGTTCCACCGCCGAAGAAATGAGCGCGCAAGCATTGCGCTTACAGGAATCGATGACCTATTTCCGCCTTGCCAATGACAATAAGGGCGGCAATTATCAATCGCTGGCGCCGCGTCGAGAATATGCCGGCGAGGCCGTTCGGCCTTCCGCTACACACAAAAAGTCATCCCTAAGTAATGATGACCTTGATAAAAACTTTGTTCGCTTTGATTGATATAGTGACTGTGCGCGGCCTATGAACCAAATACCCAACGACAAGGAGTTTTTTTTATTTCAGCAGTTGATCTTCCAACGTTTGGGTATTCATCTGCCGGTGCAAAAAAAGGCTTTGCTGAGTAACCGCTTATGGAAGCGGTTGCAAGCTTGTCAGATGGAACGCTTCGAAGAGTATTATCGTTTCATCATTAGCCCCCAAGGCCGCGAAGAATTAAACAAGGCACTGGAGCTGATAACAACCAACGAAACCTATTTTTTTCGCGAACCAAAACATTTTGATTATTTGCGAGATGAGCTGTTACCTCACTGTCGTCGAGGTGAAACCTTTCGCGTCTGGAGTGCCGCGGCCTCTACCGGTGAGGAACCTTATAGTATCGCGATGGTGTTGCGCGACCGGTGTCCAACCGAGTGGGAATTATTGTGCTCCGACGTCAACGCAACTGTGATCGGCCATGCGCGCACCGGCATATACCCGGAGATGCGTACACGCAGTATTCCCGAAGGCTACCTGCGGCGCTTTTGCCGCAAGGGCATTGGTCCGGAAGCGGGCAACATACGGGTGGTAGCAGAATTGCGCGAGCGGGTTGATTTTTTTACGCTGAACCTTCATCAGGAATATGCTGATATTGGTCAGTTCGATTTAATTTTTTTACGCAATGTGTTGATCTATTTTGAAAACGAGACCAAACAGAAAGTGCTCGAACGTATTGCAGGCAAGTTGAAACCCGACGGTGTATTGTTCGTCGGCCACTCGGAAAGCTTGCACGGTATTACTGAACGCTTTGTGCCGGTCCGTCCGGCGATCTACCGTCGGGCAAAATAGCATTGCAAACAAATAAATGATGGGCTGGTGTCGGGCGTTACATGTGCAATCGACATTACCCAAGGGTATGACCTATGCCTGCGGATAAACTGTTAAGCATTCACCCGGGCGACTGGTATTTCGGCCACGGCTACAACCGTTTGCATACGGTATTGGGTTCCTGTGTTGCGCTCACTGCCTGGCATCCGACCCTAAAACTGGGCGGCATGTGTCATTTTCTGTTGCCACAACCGCCGGTTCGCAGCCGAACGACTGCCCCGGATTGCCGTTATGCGGAGCATGCATTATTTGCAATGAAGCGATCCATGTTGCGTTACGGGGAGATGCGCCATTTTGTTATCGGTTTATTTGGTGGCGGCGATATGTTTACGCTGTCCGGTCCATCGGCGATTGGTGAAAGCAATATTGAATACGCCCGCCAATGGCTTGCGCGGGAACGGTTGGCAGTGCAGAAGATCGATGTGGGCGGCACGGTATCGCGTTCGCTGACCTTGTTTATGCAAACCGGGGAGATTCAGCTGAAACTCTACAACAGCCGCCCGGCAAACAGAGCCTGAATCGTGCATAGAAGCCTTCTCAAAAATATGGCCTGGTGAAGTGTTATGGCAATAGCAGTATTGGTTGTCGATGATTCTGCGGTAGTGCGGCAAGTGTTAACGGCGGTCCTGAATGAAGCGCCGGACATCAACGTCTATGCCACAGCGTCTGATCCTATCTTTGCGCAGATGCAAATGCAGAAGCGTTGGCCGGATGTGATTGTGCTGGATATCGAAATGCCGCGCATGGACGGTTTGACATTTTTGCGTAAATTGATGGCTGAGAAACCGACGCCGGTTATTATTTGTTCGTCGTTGGCAGAAAAAGGTGCGGAGCTTTCATTGCAAGCACTATCCGCCGGTGCTATCGATGTGGTCACCAAACCACAGTTGGGCGTGAAAGATTTTTTATTGGAAACCAAACAGCTGTTATGGCAACTGGTTCGTGGTGCTGCCAGTGCGCGCATTGCACGCCGGCGCAACGAGTCGGTGCCGGCGTCAGCACCGGCCACTGTTGATCTGGTAAAAATGACGGCAACTACCGACAGGCTCAGTGTGATCGGCACATCCACTGGTGGCACCCAGGCGCTTGAGCAAATACTCTCCGCGATTCCGCGCACCTGTCCCGGGATTGCGGTGGTACAACACATGCCGGAAAAATTTACCGCGGCTTTTGCGCGCCGTCTCGATGGTTTGTGCGATGTCGAGGTGAAAGAAGCGGAGAGCGGTGATCGTTTGATTGCCGGTCGCGTGTTGATTGCGCCGGGTGGCTTTCATATGGAAGTGCAGCGTTCCGGGGCACAATACATCACCAAAGTGTTTCGCGGGCCGGCGGTGAATCGCCATTGTCCGTCTGTGGATGTGCTGTTTCGTTCTGCGGCCCGCGCGGCGGGACGTAATGCCACGGGAGTATTATTGACCGGCATGGGCGACGATGGCGCCCGCGGCCTGTTGGAGTTACGCAATGCCGGTGCGCGTACCGTCGCGCAGGATGAAGCAACCTGCGTGGTATTCGGTATGCCCAAAGAGGCCATTAACATAGGCGCTGCCAAAGATATTTTACCGCTGTCGAAAATTCCTGGCGTGCTGGAGACCTGATGATGATAGAGCGCATACAAGATATTCGTTTGCTGGTAGTTGATGACAGCAATGTGCAACGGCAACATGCACAGGGTCTCGCGCAACAACTGGGTGTGGCGGCGATTTTCGGTGCGGTCGATGGTGCCGATGCATTGCGCGTATTGCAGCAGCAACAGGTGGACGTGGTGATCATTGACCTGGAGATGCCGGTAATGGACGGCGTTGAATTGCTGCGCTCTATTGCGCAACAACAGCTAGCCAAAAGTGTGATCATCCTCAGCTCAAAAGATCCCGTGCTAATCTCCAGTGTTGGCACCATGGCGGAAGCCGATGGTTTATATGTGCTGGGCACCTTTCATAAACCGATGCAGGTCGAATTGTTGAAATGCAGCCTGTTGCGTTTCTTGCAAGATAGTCGTATTCAGCCAACTGCGGTGCAGGACACGGCGCTACCCGAAGTAACGGCTGTTGAATTAAGCCAGGCGCTGGAGCGCAATGAGTTAAGTCTGGCTTATCAACCCAAATTAACGGTGCAAGGTTTATTATTGCGTGGCGTTGAGGCGTTAGCCCGTTGGCACCATCCCGAAAAAGGTTTTATTTCGCCCGGTTATTTTATTCCCCTGGCCGAACGGCACGGCATCATCGATGTATTAACGCGTCACCTGTTACTGAAAGCATTAAAGCAAAAACAGGTATGGCAACAGCACGGCCTGGGTTTTCATCTCGCATTTAATTTGTCGCCGCTGTCGTTAGCCGATCCCCACATGGCCGATTGGATGACGCAACTGGTGACCGACCATAGCATTCATCCGTCTGACCTGACCCTCGAAGTGACCGAAAATGCGTTACTGGGTGAACTGGCCTGCGCAATTCAAACCCTGGCGCGTTTGCGTCTGAAAGGTTTCAATATTGCCATCGACGATTACGGCACCGGCTTCGCCAACGCGCAACAACTATCGCGTGTGCCGGCAACGGAATTAAAACTGGATCGCTCTCTGGTGGATCGTGTTGCGTCCCGCCCCCAGCAGCGAACCATCCTGGCCAGCACGGTTGACCTGGCGCGAAACCTCAAACTGTCTACCGTGGCGGAAGGGGTGGAAACCCTGGAAGACTTTCTGGTACTGAGTGAATTGGGTGTCGACCAGGTGCAGGGTTTTTATTTTTCGCGGCCTCTGCCGGCGGATGAGCTGGTCACCTGGTTACAACAGGGATTAAATCAATGCCGCAAGGCATTGCAATAGCGATTGAACTGCCTGACTATTTGCAGATCCTATTTTCATATCCGCTGACCCAGTTGTGGTGTGAAAAAGCCCTGAGAAGACAGATCTGTGATGAAATCACTGGTGCAAAAAATCCTCGCCGTACTGACCTTCGGTGCGCTATTGCTGGCGCTTGTCGGGTTGGTGGCTTTCTGGCAAATCAATCGGCTGATTACAGACATGGGTGTGCAGTCGCTCGATTATCGCATTGAAAAAATCCGTTTATCCTCGGCCCATTTTTCCGATCTTACTTTTCATTACACTCCCGACGTGACGGCGGACACTAATGCCGTCAGTACCAGCCATCAGGTGAATGCGGCAGATGTTCGTATTACGTGGGATTGGTTAGGTGTATTCAGCCCACAATTATTATCTATTGATGTTGCCCAATTGCATTGGCACATCATACAGAAAGGCGAAATATCTTCCGCCACTTCAAATTTTGCGCTACCCGAGGATTGGTCGATACCGGATTTTTTGCCTGACACGCTCCATGTCCATCGTGTCCAATTAATCCTGCCGTGTCCGTCGGGTGAATGTTTTCTGACAGGTAAACTTAATACTCAACAGACGGAAGAAAAACTCAGTTTGCACGGACAATTTTCGCCGGGAGCAGAGCTGCGTTCGCAGTACATTGATGTCAGCGTCGATTACCGGTTGAACAAGCAACTGCCTGCATTAACCCTGCACGTTACTGCCGAAGATTATCTTCACGCTGAGCTGGCCACACAATTACAAGACGCTGACAACTTGCTCTGGTCCGGCGAAGTCAATGCCCAGGCCCATTATCCGGAGACCTGGTTATTGGAGGCACTGGCCGATTGGCATATCAGCCTCGACAACCAATGGGCTCAAACCCTGAATCAACCGATGACTATGCGGGCGCGATGGCAGTTGGCTGTTGAGCCTTTACTGCAATACGACATATTACCCTGGCATAAACTGTTGCATGGTGCGGTTGAAATGGATGTGGATATGGCGTCACCCATTGCGGTGGAAAATATCGGCACCTTTTCCGGCAAGGCAGCGCTGCGGATTAATGCTAATGAGGGCGCACTACAGGCCTATGAACTATCTGCCGATGTGTCAGTGGCCGAGCCGGTGTTACCTGCGGCGTGGCAATCCCTGGGGATTGATATGGAACGGGTGGATATCCGCTTGGCGTCCCGGGCTGATGCGGTCAGCTTCAGCGAATTGCCGGTGCAGCTTGTTATTCGCACGCAAGGTAAATTACAAACGAACGCCGATGTGCGTGCGTCAATCAATGCGGTCGATAAAACCTTGCATCTACCCGATGTCCAACTGGATGCACAGCTTGCGCAATTCCATGCGCTGCCAGATGTGCACATCAGTGATCTGAACTTATCCTGGCGTGGTGCGGCAGGGTGGCAAGGCAATCAATTTACCCTGCGCGCCCAAGCACCTTCACGTGTGCAAGGTGACCTGCACGCAACCGCCTGGTCGCTTGATGCTCGCTCGACAAAATTGGTCCTGGATAACCTGGCCGTGTCCGGCGTTTGGGATGGCGATGCAGTAGATTGGGACAACTTGCATATCGATGCCGCTGCGCAATTGAACATCGCACAACTGCAACACCCACAGTTACATACCAAGCCCTGGCAGTGGAGGGGAAGCCTGCAGGGCAGCTTGGCCGATCTGACGGCGCGTGGAGAGGTTACGGTTAGCAACTCAGTGGTTGTCTCCCATGTGGTGAAACTCAAGGCTGACGAATTGCAAGCTGATTGGCAATTACGCGATAGTTTTTTGTTGGCAGGAAATCCATTTGCAGATGTTTCCCGGGGGTGGCCGCCCTTATTATCACTGACCCAAGGTAAGGTAAAAGGAGAAGGCAAGGTTACTTTTGACCTCAATAAACAGTCATTAAAAAAAGGCGTAGCGACATTGATGTTGAACGATATTTCCGGCATCTATGACACGATTCTGTTTCAAGGTTTAACCACTAACTTATCCTTATCTGCCGGACCGAAGGTATTCACTTTGGCAACAGAGGCATTGCAGGTTAAACAAATAAATAAAGGTTTTGTCTTTGGCCCACTCAGAGCCGCCGGCATCTACGAAGCCGGGTGGGAAAATCCCACCGAAGGAAAACTGATGGTGCAGGATGTTTATGCCGATGTTATCGGTGGCAGCGTGACCACGCCGGCGCAAGTTTTCGATCTGTCCAAAGACAAACAATCCCTGGTATTAACACTGGACAATATTGACCTGGGTTTGTTGTTGCAGCAGCATCCTTCCTCTGAACTCTCCGGCAGTGGCCGAATCTCAGGCACAGTACCGATCGAGATTACCGCCAAGGGCGTGAGCGTACCGAACGGCGTGGTGGCCGCCCGTCCGCCGGGCGGGCAATTGCAACTGCATTCCGAGCGAGCGGAAGCGCTGGCCAAATCCCAGCCCAGCATGAAGTTGATCACCGATGCCCTTGAAGATTTCCATTACACTGTGCTGGCCAGTGAAGTCAGTTACGATGAAGACGGCAAGCTTCTATTAGCCCTGCGTCTGGAAGGCAGGAACCCGGCCCTGGAAAATGGCCGGCCGGTTCATTTCAATATCAACCTGGAAGAAGATTTGCCGGCGATGATCGCCAGCATTCAGTTGAGTAACCAGATCAGCGATATAGTAAAAAAGCGTTTGCAGGAACACCTACGAAAACGATCCGCCCGTTAACCATTATGATCAACAAAGGACGATATTATGTTCATTACCCGCAGTGGTTTTTTGGCATTGCTTCTGGCAATGGCGGCGTGTACGCCAACGGTGCAAGTCGCGGTGCCGAATGAGCCAATCAATATCAATCTCAACGTCAAGATTGAGCACGAAATTTATATCAAGGTCGACAAACAATTGGATGAGCTATTTAGCGATTCCAGCGGTTTGTTTTAATCCTACTGACATGCGCAAGGAGTTTACGATGAAATTTATATCCTTAACAAAACTGGGTCTATGTAGCTTATTGTTAGCCATGTCGTTACCGTTGATGGCCATGAATCTGCAGCAGGCAATGAGCAATCTCGGCACAGCAAAAGAGCAGGGGCTGGTGGGCGAACAACCGGACGGTTATCTGGGCGTAGTAAAAGCAACCGGCGATGCGGCGGAAATCGTCAAGCTGATCAACAACGCACGGCGGGAACAATATCAACGCCTGGCCAAAGACAACAATCTGTCCCTAGGTGATGTTGAAGCCATGGCCGGGCAAAAAGCCATCGAAAAAACCCAGGCGGGCCATTACATCCAGGTAAATGGAAAATGGGCAGAAAAGCCGTAATCTTTGCCGATAGGTAACACGGTCAGCAGCATGGTGTGTTAATTGCTAATACTCCGGCACTCACGGCAAAAAAGGTTTGTGTTATGGAATCCAATGAACATCGCCTCAGCATGAGTGTGCTGATGACCCCGAATATGGCTAATTTTTCCGGCAAGGTGCACGGCGGCGAATTATTATCCTGGCTCGATAAGGTTGCTTACGCCTGCGCCAGCCGTTATGCCGGACGCTACGTGGTGACCTTGTCGGTGGACCGGGTAATTTTTCGGCAGGCCATTAATGTCGGCGAGCTGGTCACTTTTCTTGCATCGGTCAATTACACCGGTAATACCTCGATGGAAGTGGGCATCAAGGTGATTACCGAAGATATTCGCTCAAAAGTAGTGCGTCATACCAACAGTTGTTACTTCACCATGGTTGCCGTGGACGATGACGGCAAGCCCGTTGCAGTAGAGCCGTTGATTCCCGGTACAGAGGAAGAAAAGCGTCGCTTTGAAGAAGCCAAACGACGGCGGGAATTGGTGCGTAGGCAGGAAGCTGAGCACGATGCGATTAAAAGTGAAGTGAGCAAGTTGAGCTTGTAGTGGATCAGCTCGGTATTCAAATAGGCTATGGGCAAGATATTTTTTGTTAAATAACTTGTCCTTAGCTTTTTCATCAGTTTACATTCCCCTCGCCTGACGGCACCTCGCGGCCAGCAAGCCGCAAGGTCGCATCGAAAAAAATAAATTATTATCGAGGTTTCTATGTTTAAAAGCGCGTTGTTAATTCTGATTCTTTATGCCGTGACGGGTTGCGCACATCACTCGTCAAATTCCTCTGTCTCTGCCGATGGTTTTTCTGGCGAGAATGTTCGAATGATTGGGCGTTTCGAGCAAAATAAACACGGCGAAGCAGCCTTTACCTGGCCGGGCTCGGCACTGGAATTCCGTTTTGAGGGCACCGAGGCCGGCATCACTATTGCCAGCAATGGCAAGACCCGTTTTGAAGTGGATGTGGATGGTGTCGTGTCTGATTTATGGGTAAAGGAAGGCGAGGCGTTTTACACGCTCGCATCCGGTTTGAAGCCCGGTGTCCACCTTCTGCGTTTGACGCGTTTGACGGAGTCTTTTTCGGTAGTGACTCGTTTTACCTCTGACCCACACACCGACGGAAAGCTATTGTTACCTCCGGCGGCCCCGTCACGCCGTTTGCTCGCGGTGGGTGACTCCATTACCGCCGGTTACGGTGTAGAAGGTGAAAGCCAGGCCTGCCCTTATGCGCCGGAAACCAGCAATCAACAATTAACCTATGCAGCGTTGGCGGCAGATGCGCTGAATGCAGATTTGCATACTATTGCCTGGTCGGGGATTGGTGCCTGGCGTTCATACGGTGAAGAAAAGCCGGTCAATCCGACCATTCTTGAGCGTTATAAGCGCACCCTGGCCGACGATCCTGACAGCCGGTGGGATGTGGCGCGTTACCAGCCGGATGCGATTACCATCGCCATAGGCACCAACGATTACTGGCAGGGCTCGGTTACCGATGAATATCAACTGCGCATGATCAGCCTGATTGATCATATTCAACGCGACTATCCCGGCAAACCGATTTATTTAATTGTCAGCCCGATGCTGACCGGCGCCGCGCGCGATGATCAAAAAGCGCGGTTAACCGCATTGGAAGAGACCAATGTCCATGTACTGGATCTGGGCAAGATTGAACAGGTGGATGGTTATGGTTGTGATTATCATCCCAACACCACGACGCAACAGCGCTCTGCGCAAGCCTTGATTAATCGCCTGCGCGCCGACCTTGGCTGGTAATGTTGTAGGTCGGATTAGCGCAGCGTAATCCGACGCGATCTTACAACGAAGAACAAATACGATTCCTCGCTGAAAAAAAATGTCGGATTACGCTGCGCTAATCCGACCTACGATGTATTCAGGATTCGGTGGCGGGGGTGCTGGCAGGTTGTCTGTCGGTTTTATCGCGTTGCGCGGCAAGTAAAGCCAGAGCTTCATCCGCTGAAACCGAATTGCGTGGTGTCATCAGGCTGATGATGATGCCTGCCAAAAGTGCAACACTGACCGAAGGCAGAATCGGATTGCCTAACGCCGTCATGGCCGCGGGGGTTAACATTACCGCAAACGAGGTTGCTGACGCACCCACCAGCGATGCAATGGCACCTTGCCAGGTATAACGCGGCCAGAATTTTCCCAGCACACCACAGGCGAACATGCCGGACATCACGGTAGAAATCATATTGGTGATGTAGGTGATGATATCGTCCGACGCCAGCGCAAAACTTAACGCGAGCCCGGTGACAAACACCACGCCAATGCGTGAATAACCAATCATCTTTTCTTTGGCTGGCGAACGTCCGGTCACGATAATAAAAATATCACGCAATAAAATCGCCACCCCGGCAATCGCATCCGAGCTGGCGCTGGACATGGTGGCGGACAAGCCGGCAATCAACACAATGATGCCGATATACAGCGGCAGTACCTCCAGCGCGAGAAATGGAAACGCAAAGTTGCGATTATCCAGTTCCGGATTGAGTGCAAAGGCGGCCATGCCGATCAGTGCCGGGATAAACGAAAAAAACAAATACAAACCGCCGGACATGACAAACGATTTTCGTACCGAACTGACACTGGCGCCGGAATAAATCCGCTGGCGAAATGATGGTGTTGCGAGTACACCGACGGCTACCACCATCATCAGCGACAGCGCGTGCAACGCGCCGATTTTATCGATGGCCAGAAAGCTGATATTGGCATCAGGCTGCGCGGTCATCATGGCATCCCAGCTGCCGACCTTGTCGATAGCGAACAAGGCCATCAGGATAAAACCGAAAAATAAAATAATGGCCTGGATGGTGTCGGTCCAGACTACGGCGCTGTAGCCGCCGATCACCACATAGATACTGAAACCCACGGCGATAATAATCTTGGCGGTGGTTGCATCGATATCAGCGATCCAGGCCAGGTACATGCCGCCGCCGAGAATATGCGCACCCAACCAACCGATACACGCGAGAAAAATCAGCACGCCGACAATATTTTTTACCGCCAGATTCGCACCGACGTAATACGACAATTCTTCACTCATGGTCATAAAGTGCAAATTGCGCGTGGGGGCAAACCACCAGGCGGTCAGCAAGATGCCGATGGCACCACCAATGCCGTAGAGGGCGCCGGCCCAACCATTGGCATAACCAAAACCCACTGCACCCATGGAGGAACCGGTGCCGACCATGGTGGCTACTGTGGTACCCATGGTCAGCAACAGCGGCAAACTGCGTCCTGCCAGCAAGAAATCATCGCCGTCTTTTTGCTTGCGCGACACAGCCCAACCCAGCCAGATTAAAAACAATACGTATACCGTGAATGCAATCAAAAAGGCCTGGCTGTTCATGGGATTTCCCGTGCTTTTTATGTAGGAATTTTTATCGTGTGGCGGCAGGAAAACCGCCGCCGAAAACGTGAATATTATTTGGCAGGATCTTTGTAGCAGACCACACCGACTTCGACCTTGCAGTCCACGACCAGGTCGCACACTGAGCAGATACGTGCCGGTGGATGTTCTCCGAAGACTTCACGGAAGACTTTGTTGAACGATTGAAAATAACGTGCATCGGTCAGGATGACGGTGACATGAACTACGTCGGCCAAACCGTAGCCGGCACCTTCCATAATCTTCAAGCAATTGTTAATTGCCAGGCGGGATTGCTCAACGATACCGCCTTCAACCACTTCACCATCGGTCATGGGTGTCTGACCGGATACATACAACCAACCACCGGCGGCTACCGCGCTGGAAAAAGGCAAATGCTGACCACCGGTGCCAACGCCGCCTGCGGCACCGAAACGAGTAATGCTCATAAGGTTTCCTCACATAAAACTAACGATGATGTTGACGGGGATTGCACGGCGCGCGCGAGAAATTTGCCGGTGCGCTGCGCACTGAGTTGGCCATTGCTATACGACAAGTGGCCATTCACCCAGACTTTTTCGATGCCGGCAGCGCTTTGTTGTGGCCGCTCAAAGGTCGCCGTATCTTTGATGCGGTCGATGTTGAACAGCACCAGGTCGGCAAAATAATTCTGTGCGATCAGGCCGCGTTGATGCAATTTGAATTCTTCGGCGGACAAGCCAGTCATCTTGCGCACGGCCACGGGCAAATCAAACAAACCCAGATCGCGCGCGTAATGGCCGATCACCCGCGGGAAGGTGCCCCACAAACGCGGATGCGGATGCGGATCATTAGGTAAACCATCGGAGCCGATCATGGTGCGGGGAAAACGCAGGATATTGCGTACGTCTTTTTCATCCATGCCGTGATACACCGCGCCGGCGGGAATCAGTTTTTTAGCGGCGTCGAGCAGCGGCAATTTCCAGTCCGCCGCAATCTCCGCCAGCAGGCGTCCGCCCATCTCCGGGTGCGGTTCGGACCAGGTAATAAACACGTCGTAATCGTCAGTGACCTGACCCAGGTCCAGGGTGCTGGAACTGGCAGAGTAGGGGTAGCAATCGCAGGCAATCTTTTGCGATTGAGCATGGTGTTCAAGGTGTTTGATGATCTCGCCACTGCGTCCCCAGTTACCGGCACCGGCACACTTCAGGTGCGACACAATCAGTGGAATCTTGCCGTGTTTGGCCGTCGCAAAGGCTTCGTTCATCGCCTCGATAATGCCATCGAATTCGGTGCGCAGATGGGTGGTATAGATGCCGTCAAAGCGGGCCAGCTCTTCCACCAGCGCCATGACCTCTTCGGTGGGAGCGCTGATGGCGCTGTTGTAGGCCAGACCGGAGCTCAAGCCCAAAGCGCCCTGTGCCATGGCCTCGCGCAGCTGCTTTTTCATGGCGTCGATCTCCAGCCGTGTGGCCGGGCGCATCAGGTCGTCCATATGATTACTGCGCAGTGCCGTATGGCCCACCAGCGCACCGACATTGACGGCGGGCTGGGCCGCTTCAACGGCGCTGACATAATCCTGAAAAGTCGGGTAGCTAAAGTCGCTTTGTTTGCCCAGCAGGTTCATGGGATTGGGCGGTTCACCGGTCAGGGTGACCGGGCTGGCGCTGATGCCGCAGTTACCCACAATAACGGTAGTGACGCCCTGGGTAATCTTGGCGCGCATCTCCGGGGCTTTAATGACATGGGTATCGTCGTGGGTGTGGACATCGATAAAGCCGGGGGCGAGGAATAAACCCTCAGCATCGATTTCGGTATGGGCGTGGATATTGCTGCCAGCCGGGTGGAGCGAGATCCTTTCGTCACGTATGGCGACATCGGCAGCAAAGGCGGGAGCCCCGCTGCCATCAATAATGGTGGCGCCACGAATCAGGGTTTCGTACATCGTCATCACTCATCGGGGTAAGTCGATAAGCCTGCCGGGAAACCGCTGAAATGGCTGATTTCAGAAGTCCCTAGTCCCCCAGGGGCAAACGATCCTTACCGTGTTTGTGTATATCCAGGTTGTGCTTCAAACGCCGCAGTTTTTCGCGGCTCTTACGTTTGTTTTTAATGGCCAGCTCCGTCGCCAGTACATCGATCGCCGCCATCATGACGTAGCGCGATGCGCTGGGTTTGAAGATGTAATCTGTCTCTATCGGCTCTATGGGTATCACCAGATCCACCGACTTACCCAGCGGCGAATCGGCCGGGGTAATCGCAATGGTCTGGGCGCTGTACGCGCGGGCAATCTCTGCTGCCTCGTTAACATCCGGGCTATAACCGCCCAATGACAAACAAATCACGACATCGTTGTTATCAATCGCCGCTGCCGCCATGCGCATCAGCATGGGATCGGAATACGCCGTCGCGGCGAATCCCAGGCGAAACAGGCGATGCTGGCATTCCTGGGCCATGATGGTGGACCCGCCACCCACGCCAAAGATCAGGATCTGGCGCGCCTTGCTGAGCATCTCCACCGCTGTGTACACCGTCTCGACGGTGATAAGCTGCGCGTTAAAGTCCAGCGCGCTCTTGATGGTTTCATAGATGCCATGGATACCGGTTGGCTCGACCTTGACCTCGGAGATAAACCGCTGGCCCACCGCCATGGATTGAGCCAGGCGCAACTTGAGATCGCGGACATTTTTGCAGCCCAGAGCGCGGGCAAACCGGGTGATCGTGGCTTCGCTCACCTCGGATTTCTGCGCAAGCTCGCTGATGCTGGCGTGCGCAGCAAAATTCAGGTCATCCAGAATCAGTGTAGCTATTTTCCGTTCAGCGTCACTTAACTGGTCGTAGAGCTTGGCGATCTGCGACACCATGTCTATCTCATAACTCACGGTCGGCTCCTCTGGCATCAGTATCGTCAACCATCGGGTACCGCCGAGCTATTCGGTCATGATACACGAATGTTTGAAAATACCAATAATTGTCTTTAAATTGTGATAGTTTCTATCATTTTGTCCGCGTGAGAGCGGGCGGCTATAAGAGCCGTATGTTGCCATATTTATGCTTGATCAGGGCCTATTCATGAGTGTGTATAACAATTCTTCTCTGGACATCGCCGAGGCACTTGCCGACGCGCCACTGGTGGTTAAAGGGGGCGGCAAGCCGGAGTTCTACCGCAAGCCGGGTTGGAATTTGCTGCGCGAGGATGTGAGCTTGCCGGCCGCCGTCCTCTATCGTTCACGGCTGGAAAACAACCTGCAGTGGATGCAGCGCTTTGCCGACAAACGCAAGGTCAGCCTGGCGCCCCACGGTAAGACCACTATGGCGCCCGCATTGTTTGCGCACCAGATGGCGGCGGGCTCCTGGGCGATGACCCTGGCCACCGCCACTCAGGTGTCGGTGGCGCATCGCTTTGGTGTGCGCCGGGTGATCATGGCCAACCAGTTGGTTGGACAGCGCAACATGGCGATCATCAGCGAGTTGCTCGCCAAAGGCCTGCTGGATTTCTACTGCCTGGTGGACTCGCTCGACAATGTGCGGGAGCTGGCCAGCTTCTTCAGTGCGCGCAACCAGAGCCTGCAAGTGCTCATTGAGATAGGTGTACCGGGTGGGCGCTGTGGTACCCGCACGCCGGAGGATGTTCAGGTTCTGGTGGAAGAAATTGCCCGCCATCCAGTGATCAAACTGGCGGGTATTGAAACCTACGAAGGGGTCATCAAGGGCGATAACCTGGCGGAGCGTATCCGGGCTCATGTGACGATGGTCAAGGATGTGTGCCTGGACCTGCTGAACAAGGACGTTTTTGATGCGCAGAAAATTGTGCTGACCGGTGCCGGTTCCGCCTGGTATGACATCGTAGCGGAGGTATTTGGCGAAGACCTGAACCAGCGCATTATCCCGGTGATCCGCCCCGGCTGTTACATCGTTCACGACCAGGGCTTGTGCATGCACAACCAGGACAATTTGATGGCCCGCTGCGGGCTGGATGCCGAGGTGGATGGCGATCTGCAATCGGCCATGGAAATCTGGGCTTATGTGCAATCCATCCCCGAGCCGGGCCAGGCGGTGATTGGCCTCGGCAAGCGCGATGTGGCTTTTGATGCGGGCTTGCCCATTGCCAATTTGCATTACCGTCCGGGCAGCGACGTGCCGACACCAGCCTCTGGCGAATGGCGCGTTGTCTCCATGATGGATCAACACGCAGCCATGACCTTTCCGGCGGGAGATGATGTGCGTGTGGGTGACATCATCGCCTTTGGTACGTCCCATCCCTGCCTGACTTTTGATAAATGGCAACAGATGTGTGTGATCGACGATAACTATAACGTGGTGGATCTGGTGCGCACCTTTTTCTAAAAAATGCCGTTTTAATTTTTCGTTTGAATTTTCATAGTCAGCAGGTGCGATCCTGCTGATGCCTTACCTGACCCAACAGTGAATGCTTTTATGAAAACGTGTGTTTTTTTCCTGCTGACTTTTTTTTCGCTTTTTACGTTCGCGGCTCCCGCCACTGAACTGGATCTAATGCCTTACCCCAAACAACTTACCTTGCAATCCGGCTACCTGAAACTGGATAAATCCTTCCATGTAGTCATTGATGGCGCGGACTCGCCGTTGCTGCGTAAAGAGCTGGAACGTTTTGTGACGCGTCTGCAAAAGCAAACCGGCCTGACCGTCGTATCGCCAGCGATTCGCAAGGCCGATGCAAAAAAAATAACCGCGCCCGTGTTGCGTGTTGTGGTGGCGAATATACCGGAGACCGAAAACGGCTATGCCCTGGAACGCGATGAAACCTATCGTCTTGAGGTTAATTCAGCGCAGGTTAACCTCACCGCCAATACCCGCACCGGTGCCGTGCGCGGTTTGGAAACCTTGCTGCAACTGATTGGCGTGCAGAAAAAAACGGTGCGGGTCCCGCACATGGTGATTGAGGATGCGCCGCGTTTTGTTTGGCGCGGCGTGCTGCTGGATTCTTCGCGTCATTTTTTATCGATAGACACCCTCAAGCGTCAACTGGATGCGCTGGCGGCGGCCAAGTACAACATCTTCCACTGGCATTTGACGGATGACCAGGGTTGGCGAATGGAGTCCAATGCCTTCCCCAAACTGCACGAATTGGCGTCGGACGGCGAATATTATTCGCAGCAGGATATTCGCGAGATTGTGGCTTACGCGCAACAGCGCGGTATTCACGTCTTGCCGGAGATCGACATTCCCGGCCACGCCAGTGCCATCGCGCTCGCCTATCCGGCATTGATGTCCGCACCCGGTCCCTATGAAAAAGAAATTCGCTGGGGCGTACACAAGCCCACCCTCGATCCGACCAATGAAAAGGTCTACGAATTTGTCGATAAGTTAATGGCGGAAATCAGCACGCTGTTTCCGTTTGAATATGTGCATATCGGTGGCGATGAAGTTGACCCTGAGCATTGGAATAACAATGCGGACATCCAGGCGTTTATGAAAAAAAATGCCCTGGCAGATCACCGTGCGCTGCAAGCCTGGTTTAACCGCCGCGTAGTAAAAATTCTGGAAAAACATCAACGCAAGATGATCGGCTGGGATGAAATCCAGCATCCTGATTTGCCGAAGAATATTGCCATTCAATCCTGGCAGGGGCCGGACGCGGTGAGCGATGCAATCAGCCATGGTTTTCAGGCGATCTTGTCCACCGGCTATTACCTTGATCAGCCGCAACCGGCGGCGTATCACTATCGCAATGACCCGGTACCGGTGATGGAGTCGATCAATGATCAGGTGCGTGCCGGCGAAACCTGGCAGACCTGGTCATTTGAAATCCCGCGCAAACGCGGCAGTGCCATCAAAGGCACGTTTACGTTGATTGAGAATGAAGATGACCAGCGGGGATTTATCGATTTTGCAGGTAAGTCACGCCGCGCGCTTCATGCTATGAAAAATATTCACGGTGAGACGCACTTTCACCTGGATACCTGGATGGGTGTATTTGCACCGCGCATTACATTAAATAATGGACAATTGCAGGGCGATGTGATCGTCGGCAACACACCCTATACGATCAGCGGCAAACAGATTGCCGGCTCCACAATGCCGGGAACTCAAATGCCATCGGCCATTCATCAACCAGCGCTGACCGATGCGGCCCGTGAACTGGTGTTAGGTGGCGAAGCAGCGCTCTGGGCTGAACTGGTTGATGACACTGTGATTGATTTGCGTTTGTGGCCGCGTGCTTTTGCTGTCGGTGAACGGCTCTGGTCTCCGCTGGCGTTGCAAGATGATGGCTCCATGTATCGCCGGATGCAGCGTGTCAGCGATCTCGCCGTGGTTTCGATTAACCTGCAACACCACCAACAAGCGCGCGACGGCATGAGTAAATTTGTCAGTAAGCCGCAGGACATCAAGCCGCTGGAAATATTTTCCCAGGCAATTGAGCAAGCACAGTATTACCATCGCCATCATGAAAAACATGTCTATGGCACATACTCCAAAGCTGATCCGTTAAATTTTTTTGTAGATACCCTGCCGGCGGAAAGTCTGGCGGTACGTGAGCTGGATCAGTTGGTAGACAATTTCCTCGAAAATCCCCGCGATAAAAAAGTGCGGCAACAACTGCTGGCTTTACTGAAAACCTGGGAAAAAAATCACCAACCTTTGATGCAGGTTATCGAACGAAACCCGCGCCTGGCCGATATAAAACCCCTGGCGCAACGAGTTGATCAGGTAACGCAATTGGGCTTGAAGCTAGTGGAACAACTTGTCCGCGAAAAGCCGTTGCCTGTCGGGCAGGTTGAGCCGGCACGAAAGCTCCTGCGTGATGCACAACAAATGCATCAGGAAATCGTCGTCAGTGCAGCTTATCCCATCGAGAAGTTGTTGAACGCGGCCTACTAACCCTTTATCAGGCTCTGCCCGGCATTCACGCAGTGAAACCGTGAATGCCTTCACGCCCCGCTATCTGAAAGTAATATTCCGCTGGCACCCCGGCGGAATATTGCTATGCTTTCTGTCATCTCTTCTCTGCACGCAAGAAACCTATGACACTCCAGGGCATCCACCACGTCGCCATTATCTGCTCCGATTACACCCGTTCCCGACATTTTTATGTAGATATTCTCGGGCTACGGGTTTTGGCGGAGAATTACCGCGCCGAACGCGATTCCTGGAAGCTGGACCTGGCGTTGCCGGACGGTTCACAGCTGGAGTTATTCTCCTTTCCAAACCCACCGCCACGACCGAGCCGACCAGAAGCCCAGGGGCTTCGGCATTTGGCTTTTCGAGTGACAGATATCCATCAGCAGGTAGAACGCCTGGTGGCGCAGGGTGTCGAGGTTGAGCCGATTCGGGTGGATGAATTTACCGGAATGCGCTACACCTTTTTTCAAGATCCAGATGGTCTGCCATTGGAACTATACGAGATCAGTCTATAGTTCTCCGTCAGTTGCCGAAGTCACTCATCTTTATCAATAAACGTTACACATTAAAATCACTAATCCTGAAGTCGGCACAAAAGGTAGTAGGGTGTAGGGTGCGAGACCATCACCGACAGGATGTCGGTGCTGAGCCTACAGGGACGTATTCACGGCGTGTCTCGCACCCTACACCCTACTACCTGTCCAAACGATTGAGAATTACTTGGGGAAATAATGAACGCAGTTAATATTTCATCGCATCGTTTTGCTAATCAGGTTTGCTTGGTAGCCATGTTTATTTTTCTACTGGCTTCACCAGCGCGTTCGCAAGACGTTGTGATTGCATTTGAAGATGTACTCGGCCCATCCGCCACACTGGATGGCATGGCGCGCACGCAGATGATTATCAGCGGTTTACGTCGTGCGGAGGTTGAGCAGGCATTGTTTCTGGTGCGTACCAAAAAAATCAATCCGCGCACCAAAAACAAAGAGCGATTGGCGCAGTACGACAAAGCCGGGCATATGTTGGCGAGTCATGGCCACGATCATAATCTGTTTAAAAAAGTTAACCTGTACGCTTACGAAATTGATCTATTAAAATCCAATGCGCTCTTGCAGGGCTTTAAAAACTATCATGGCTATTTTCATTTCGGTTATTACGCCGCCGGTGGTGACCTGAACGTGCGGCGCAAGCTGCGCGATTTTGCGCAGGAGAATGGGCTGCAACCGGTTTACGTGAATGTAAAAGTCGATGATGCCTACCTTAATCAACGCTATATCGAGCAAGTGAATGCTAATCGGCGGGTGGATATGGCGGCGTTGGAAAAAGTGTATGTGGATATGGTGTGGCAGGGTTTGGTGAATTATTACCAATATGCTATTCCAACGGTGGAGCAACCCAAGATTACTTTACTGCTGCAAGAAAATGATCTGGCTGCGTATTTTATTGCACCGCTGGTGGAAAAAATTCGTGAGCACGGCTGGAGAGTCAGCTCACCGACCACCGCATTTGGTTATCCCAAAGCAGGCCGCGCACCTATTGGCCTGCAAAACAGCGATGGCTATATGGCCGCACTTATGGGCATCGACCTGATGGCCAGGGATCTCCCCCTCTACCACCACAGCCCCACAGCCATCACTTATTTTCAACAAACCCCGTAGGTCGGATTAGCGGCAACGCCGCGTAATCCGACGCACATGAGCCAGCTAGGCAACATGATCACGTTTTGCTTCGGTGGTTTTTTCAGCGCGCTTGGGTGAAATAGGTTCGATCTTGCGTTGTTTTTCATACAGGAAACGCAGCACCGCGCTGCGATAGTGGTTGTATTCAGCATTGTCGGCCAGTGCCAGGCGATCACGTGGGCGCGGTAACTTTACCTCGAGAATTTCGCCGACCGTTGCTGCCGGGCCGTTAGTCATCATCACAATGCGATCAGACAGGAGCACGGCTTCGTCAACATCGTGGGTAATCATAATGACGGTATTGCCTAACTGGTTTTGAATCTCCATCAGTGAGTCTTGCAGGTGCGCGCGGGTTAATGCGTCCAGCGCGCCGAAGGGTTCATCCATTAATAAAATCTGCGGTTCCATCGCCAGCGCGCGGGCAATGCCAACACGCTGTTTCATACCCCCGGATATTTCGTCCGGGCGTTTATGCATCGCGTGGGTCATCTGCACCAGTTCCAGATTGTGTTCAATCCAATCGCGCATTTCCGCGCGGGATTTCTTGCCTTTGAAGACGCGCTTCACGCCCAGCTCCACATTCTGGTACGCGGTCAGCCACGGCAGCAGCGAATGGTTTTGAAACACCACAGCGCGTTCCGGGCCCGGCTCGTTCACTTCCTTGCCATTCAATACCACACCGCCGGTCGTGGCCTGATACAAACCGGCAACAATATTTAACACGGTGGACTTGCCGCAGCCTGAGTGGCCGATCAGCGACACAAATTCGCCCTTGGCAATCTTCAGGTTGACGTTTTGCAGCGCACAAAAAGGCCCCTTGGGTGTGGGAAACTCGATGCCTACTTTAGATAATTCCAGCTGTACCTGACTCATCACTCTATCCTCCTAACGGATAACGGCAGACTTGTCCCAGTTAATCCAGCTTTGTAACGCCAGCAAACTGCGATCCAGAATAAAACCGATAAAACCAATAATTAACACAGCCACACAAATACGCCCGAGTGAATCGGATGAACCATTCTGAAATTCATCCCACACAAATTTTCCCAGCCCGGGATTTTGGGCGAGCATCTCGGCAGCAATCAGTACCATCCAGGCGATGCCCAGGGATAAACGCAAGCCGGTAAACATCATCGGAATTGCCGAGGGCAACACGATGGTGCGCACGTGGGTAAACCAACTCAATCGCAGCACGCGGCTCACGTTGATCAAATCCTTGCTGACGCCGGCTACGCCTACTGCCGTGTTAATCATGGTTGGCCAGAGCGAACAGAGTGTTACCGTGAACATGGAGATCACAAAGGATTTGGAAAACATCGGGCTGTCAGTGACATAGGTTGCGCTCACCACCAGGGTCACTAATGGCAACCAGGCGAGTGGTGACACAGGTTTGAATAACTGGATCAGTGGATTAAACGCACGATACAGGGACTGACTCAAACCGATCACAATCCCCACCGGAATAGCGATCAAAGTCGCCAGCAAAAAGCCACATAAAACGGTAATCAGGCTGGTGAGAATTTTGTCAAAAAAAGTCGGTCGACCATTAAACTCCCGCACGCGAATCTCCGCTGTAGGATCTTCAGCTAAGATCTCGGCGTTACGTTGCTCCTGGCGCTCATAGAATTTCCGCTCCCGCTCATTCTCTGCGCGATATTCATCCACCAGGCCGGACCATTGTTGCGCGACTTCTTTCGGCCCCGGAAAAGTACCGAGTGAGGTATGGATATGTTGGGAGCCGATATGCCAGAACAATAAAAACAACAGCAGGCCGATGACCGGAATCAGTACGCCAAGTACGGCATCGCGTAGTTGCTGCGGTGATAACTTAACGGGGCTGATTTTTTTTAAATTAAGGATCGCGGTATTCATGGCATCTTCTCCTGTTGTACTGAACGGCACAACATTGGTGTCACGTATCAATAGCTGGCTGATGAGCCGGCGCTTTCAATGGCGCCGGCAAACGATTTACAGTTTTTCCTTACCTTTCAAGCCAATGGCGAACTTGCTCAGGTAGTCATTGGGCTTGGTGCCATCAAACACGATGCCATCAATAAAGGTGTGTGCATCCGTGGTGCGATAACCGGTTTCGCTGGCAAAGTCAGGAAAATCGGTGGCTTTTAATTTGCCTTCAGCAATCAACTCTTTTGCGGCTTGTTGGTACACCTCCGGCAGGAAAACTTTTTTCGCGGTTTCCATATACCAGGCATCGGGCTTTTCTTCGGGAATCTGGCCCCAGCGGCGCATTTGTGTCAGGAACCATACCGCATCGGAATAGTAGGGATAGGTGGCGTGATAACGAAAGAACACATTAAAGTCCGGTTCCTTACGCACATCGCCGCGCTCGTATTCGAAGACGCCGGTCATGCTGTTGGCAATGACTTTATAATCGGCACCGACATAATGTGATTGTGAAATCATCTTCGCCGCTTCGGCACGATTGGCATTGTCTTTATCGTCAAGCCATTTGCCCGCACGGATCAGTGCTTTCACGACGCGAATATGGGTATTGGGATTTTCATCGGCCCAGGTTTTGGTTACTCCAAACACTTTTTCCACAATGTTATTGCGCAGGTCGCGGTTGGTAACCACCGGAACACCGATATTGCGAAACACGGCTTGCTGGTTCCAGGGTTCACCCACGCAATAACCGTTGATCGTGCCGGCCTCAAGTGTTGCAGGCATTTGCGGTGGCGGCGTAACAGAGATCAGCACATCTGCATTCAACTGGCCGGTGATATCACCTTTATGCGGTGCATAAAATCCCGGCTTGATACCGGCAGCAGCGAGCCAGTAACGCAATTCATAATTGTGGGTTGAGACCGGAAAAACCATGCCCATGTTGAAGGACTTTCCCTTGTCGTGAAAACTTTTGATTACCGGCTTAAGTGCATCGGCAGTAATCGGATGAACCGGTTTGCCATCTTTTATTGTTACGTGAGGTTTCATTGCTTTCCAGACGTCATTGGATACCGTGCAGGCATTCCCGTGCAAATCCATGGCGAATGCCGTCACCACGTGTGCTTCAGTTCCAAAACCAATCGTTGCGCCCAAAGGTTGCCCGGCGAGCATGTGGGCACCGTCGAGTTCACCGGTAATCACACGATCCAATAACACTTTCCAGTTGGCTTGCGCTTCCAGTTGTACGCTCAAACCTTCATCATCGAAATAACCTAATTCATAGGCAACGGCGAGCGGCACCATATCGGTCAATTTAATAAAACCGAATTTTAAATCTTCTTTTTCAGAAGGCCCGAGCTTGGCGTGTGCGTGAGTGGCTGCCAGTGCAATGCAGCAAGTTATTGCAAAGGTAAATTGACGTAACACCTTGATAAAAAACGAGGCGTTCCCTGACGGATTATGTAAACCCTTATATGTGAATGTGTTAACCATAAAGCGCTCCAATCTGATGTGCAAAAAGTAAAAAATCATCACAAGGTGTTTGGCGAATTCCTTCGAGTGACGTTGACGACTATCGGGGTGCAATGCGGACCGGTTGCTACAGGTGATTATTCAAACTCTGTGCCAATCACGATGTGCACAAAGAAATTCAGACGTAAAGTGAGTGAAAAAGGTGTTTTGCATAATTTTGCACTTATATGGATCGCGTCTGTCTGCAATGGGCTATTTTGGAGCTATGCTGTTAGGAGTTGATGTGCGCTATGGAATAGCAAATTCATCTGCTGCCGCCCTTTTTTGGTACAGCCTGCGGCAGCGGGGATTTAAATAAGCGCAGTTGACTCCAAATAGTGGAGAGCGCACTCGGCGGGTGTGGTGGTGTTATCCGGTCGTGCTGGCAATGTACATAATGCATAAAAAGTATTGCGAGTGAGAAAGTATGCGAAAAGAATTGCTGAATCAGTGGGTTAGCATTGCGGCGTTGTGCCTGGGCGTCCTCCTGGCTGGCTGCGCCACTGTTTTACCGGGTAATGGTGAGAAACCGGATGCACAATTACTCGACCTGGCTCTGAGTGGTGAGCCCCTGTTGGGTTATCACTACACGGAAGCTGAGCTGCCTGAGCGGCAGTTATTTGAACTTACGCCAGCCATGCGCGACTTTGCCGAGCGACACACAGCCGGCGTCAAAGGCGACTTTGCCCGTGCCCGTGCCTTGCACAATGCGCTGCTGACGCCGAGCGTCGCCGGCGGCCATGGGATCACCTACTCCGCCTTTTATACCCTGACGGGTGCAGATGCCTTTGAAGAGCGTCAGGCCAACTGCCTCAGCTTTACCTTGTTATATGTCACCATGGCGCGCCACGTTGGTCTGGATGCCTACGTCAATGAAGTGGACTTGCCGCCCACCTGGGATTTGCGTAACCAGGATGCGTTTTTGTTTTTGCGGCACGTCAACTCCAAGGTGAGGTTGCGTCGCGACGAAGTCGTTATTGATCTGGAGATGAACCGTTACAGCAGCACCTATAAGCAGCGCTTGATCTCGGAAAAGCTCACCGCTGCGCAGTTTTATAACAATCGCGGCATGGAGTTATCCGCCGAGGGCAAATTCAAAGAAGCGTTCCTGCATCTACGCAAAGCCTTGCTGTTGGATCACGAGCAAAGTTACATCTGGAGCAACCTGGCCACCATCTATCGACGCAATGGCTATTTAAAGGAAGCCGAAGCGCTGTACCTCCAGGGTTTGCACATTGATAGCGGCGATTTGACCATCATCAGTAATCTCAGTGGTCTGTATCGGCAGATGGAACAGCCGGAAAAGGCGGACACTTTTTTTCAACTAGCAGAGCGCCACCGTAACAGCAACCCTTATTTCTTGTACTACGAAGCCAATAAGTCACTGGAGTCGGGTGACCCTGTGCAAGCCCGCGAGCTGTTGAAAAAAGCTATCAGCAAAGAAAAAGCCGAAGTGCGCTTCTATGACCTTGGGGTAAAGATCTACGAAGCTCTGGGAGATCAGAAACAGGCTGACGCCATGCGCAAGCGCGCCACCCAGCGGCGTGAAGCAATCATCTCACCCTCCTGACTTTTTTCGCGCTCCTATGGCGGAAAAGCTCGGTTCAATCGTCTGGTAGTGGATGGAAATGCTTTTACCGGCCCAAAATTATGTCTAATAACGATAACGTCAACAGCGTGTTTATTGCCCTGAGAACCACCCTGGCGCGGGCGGTTTCGCATATTGTGCCGCCCCGTGAGGTCGAGGACATCGTGCAGGAAACCTATGTGCGGGTCTGTCAGGTCGGCGAGCGGGATGATATCCATCACCCACGCTCGTTTATGTTACGCACGGCGCGCAATCTGGCCCTGGATCATCGCAAACGCTCCGAAAGCCGGCTGGCGGACAGCATGGAAGACTTGCAGGAGGATTTGCAGGAATTGGCCACTGGTGCCGATGAAACCTATGACCGTGTCGCGGCTAACCAGGAATTCGGTCACTTCTGCGAGGCCGTCCGCCAGTTGCCGCAGCAGTGTCGCAAGGCCTTCGTGTTGCGCAAGGTGTACGGCTATTCTCAAAAGGAGATTGCGGCGAGCCTGGGGATCAGTGAGAACACGGTGGAAAAACATATCGCCATGGGTATCAAACGCTGTACCGGATTTATGATGGCGCTGACGTCCGGTCAGCCGCAAAAAAGTAAGGGTCTAACGGCCGAGGCGCTTTCTGCTGAAGAGGCACCCTTGGCACAAGCAGGTGTGAGTCATGAGTAAGGTGGTGGAATTTTCCAATAAAGAGCAGATTCACGAGCAAGCCAGCCTCTGGATTGCGCGACTGGACCGTGGCTTGAGTGAGGAAGAGCAGCAAAGCCTCGCGGATTGGGTACGGCAAAGCCGTGAGCATCGGCGGGTATTGTTTGAGATGGCCGCGCTCTGGGATCGCATGGACAGCCTCGCCCGGCTGGCCGATTTATTTGATGCCCCCCAGCGTGCCAAACCGCGCGTGCGAATGTATTTGACCATGGCGGCATCGGTCATGTTGACCGCGCTGGCCTTTGCCTGGAGCTGGACTTACCTCGCCGGGCATCCTGCGTTGATGGATAAGCGTTATGAAACGGCTATCGGCGAACATTCCACCATCAACCTGCCCGACGGCTCGCTGCTGGTGCTGAACACCAACACACGGGTGATGGTGACCTACGAGCCCGACTACCGTTTATTTATTCTGGAGCGCGGCGAGATCAATATCGATGTGGCGCACGATAACGCACGTCCTTTGAGCGTGATGGCCGGTGACCGGGTTGTGCAGGCGGTTGGCACGGCGTTTAACGTCAAGATATTCAATGAGCGCGAAGTCGAATTGCTGGTGACCGATGGCAAAGTACGGGTAGCCAAACGGCCAGCGGCATCAATGGACATTGATGCGCCGACACGCCTGGCGGAAACGGCCATGGCTGTGACCAAAGGAGAAAAGGTCGTGTTGGGTTCGGCGCAGGAAACGATTGCGCAGGTGGCTGAAACGGATATCGCGGCACAGTTAAGTTGGCGGCAAGGCAACTTAATCTTTCGCGGTGAAAGCCTGGAGCAGGCGCTGACGGAAATTACCCGTTATACCTCGGTTGAGTTTGAGGTCATGGATGAACAGATCAGGCACGCGCGTATCGCCGGCTTATTCAAGGCGGGCGACGTAGACGGTTTATTAGCGACCTTAACCCGCAACTTTAATATTGAAAGTGAACGTCTGGATGACAATAAGATCCTGTTGCGCGCCCGCTGAAAAATTCCCCGTGCCTTGCTTGTTGTGCTGTGAGTAAAACCTTACACTCCGCCCATGCGCGTCGCATCCTGCGACATCGATTCATGACAATAATTATTCAAAAAAATGTCTTCGACTTTATGGCGGAAAAAAATCGCTCATTCGTCTATTCAGCAGGCGAGCAACACGCTCGCTTCTGAAGGACACGAAGCGGCGATTTCTACCTCGTTGCGCTGTGCTCTGTTCATGATGCTGAGTTCCGCAACCTGGGCTGAAGACGCGCACCTTGGCACAATAATCCCTTTCGATATCCCTCAGCAACGAGCGGATCTATCGCTCATCGAGTTTGCCAAACAAGCCAACATTACGTTGATCTTTCCGTTTGATGCAGCAATGGAAGTCACCGCAAATCCGTTGGTGGGTCGTTATTCCATCGAAGAAGCCGTCAAGTTGTTGTTGGCGAATACGCGATTGAAGGTGAGCGTCGGTGAGGATGGTCAGCTCATGATCACGAGCAATCAGACTCAAGGGGAAATCGATTCCATGCACACTAAAAATAAATTATCGAGTGCTATTCTCGGCATACTGTCATCCATGGCCGCCTCGCCATCACTCGCGCAGGATGATGCCAGTTCTGTGGAAGAAGTGTTGGTCACCGGTATTCGCGGCAGCTTACAACGATCCATGGATATGAAACGCGATGCACCCGGTGTGGTAGATGCCATTTCGGCGGAAGACATCGGTAAATTTCCGGACACGAACCTGGCCGAATCCTTACAGCGTATTACCGGTGTCTCCATCGACCGTTCCGGTGGGGAAGGGCAGTTGATCACGGTGCGCGGTTTCGGCCCGGAATTTAATACCGTATTGGTAAATGGCCGTCAGATTGCCTCAGAAAATGATTCGCGCGCATTCAGTTTTGATACGCTCGCGTCGGAGTTGGTGAGCGGTTTGAATGTACATAAAACGTCTACGGCGACCATGCAGTCCGGCGGTATCGGCGCCACCGTGAATGTTCAAACCGCACGACCTTTTGATATGAACGGTTTTAAAGTCGCCGGTAGCGTGAAAGCCCTGGTCGACGAAAACAGCGAATCCACCTCGCCGCAATTTTCCGGTTTGATCAGTAATACATTTAATGAAGATACCTTGGGGGTGTTGCTGGCGTTGTCATACCAGGAGCGCGAAACTCGCCTGAATCAGGCGCAGATGGATGGCTGGCTGGAAAATGTCGGTATTCCCACGACAGAATTAAACGGCGGTGCTGGCGTGCCGGAAGGCTCCACCATTTTCTCGCCGCGCAACTATGATCACAAAGTCACTTTTGAAGAACGTACGCGCACCAATGGTTCACTGGTGTTGCAATTCGCTCCCTCAGATACCTTAACCCTCACCACCGATTTACTTTATTCCGACTTCGATGTGGAAACCAACGCGCTGTCATACGGCCACTGGTTTACCGCACCGAACATTACCGATGCGGTAACGGATGAAAATGGTACGGTGATTGATTTGCGCCAGGAAGTAGGTTTGGCGACGGATATGCACGCCAAGAAATTTGATCGCCTGACCGAAACGTTCCTGTTTGGTTTTAATGCCGATTGGGACGTAACAGAAAACCTGAACTTAAATTTCGACGCAAGTTTTTCCAACGCCGAACGCGAAGCCAATAACGGTGGTGGCGATCAACTGTCGCTGATCGGTTACGCCAACCGTGTCCGCTTCCAGGTTGACGATGCGATTTTGCCCGTGGCCAGTGAATTTGAAACGGCCAACCCGAATATTTATTCGGGGCAACAGGAACTGGACGGTACCGCATATCTTGATCCATCCAATCCAAATTACGAGCCACCAGCCGGTGTGCAGGATTTTCTCAGTAAAGAGAACAGTCGCGCGCATGTGATGCTGCGCCGGGGATGGGCAGTGGAAGACGATGTGACCCAGCTAAAACTGGACGGCACCTGGGATGAAGGCAGCACCAGCGGTTTGGTGAAAGCAAAATTCGGGGCAATGTTTTCCACTGAAACCAAAACACTGGAGCGTTGGGATAATGAAGGCGTGGGTATCCATTGTACCTATTGCGGTTATCCTGATTTGCCGGAAATTCCGGCGGACATGCAATACGTGTTTGATGCCGGCAGCGATTTTTTAAGTGATGTCAGCGGCAGTGGCAGAATGCCAACGCAATGGCTGGCCCACGACGGCGAAGAAAATTTTGCGTTCCTGGAACAGTATTATCAAAGCGTCAACGGTGAATCCATCAGTTTTGATGCGGTGCGTCGCGATAACTCTTTTGAAGTGGAAGAGGAAACTATCTCGGTGTACCTGGAAGTGGACTTTGCTGGTGAGCTGGACGGTATGCCAATCGCGGCAACAACCGGTGTGCGCGTGGAAAGTACCGATACCCAGGTGGATGGAACCCAGGCTCCGATCATCGGTTTAACCATCCTCGACGAAACGGAAATGCTGGCGCAGTACGGTCCCGCCGAATCGATCAACGCCAAGACCAGTTACGACGCTATCCTGCCCAACATGAGCGTCAAACTGAATATCACCGACGACATGATTGTGCGCGCCGCCGCCTCAAAAACCATGACGCGCCCAACGTTGAACAGCATGGCCCCGGTCACCGTCATCACCACCACGCGCCAGGGCGGCGATTTAACCTCAACCAGCGGTAACGCCGCGCTTGAACCTTTCGAATCGGATAATCTGGATCTGTCCTGGGAATGGTATTACGGCGATGCGAGTTATGTGTCTGTGGGTTACTTTAAAAAAGATGTAGCGAATTTTATCGTCAACTCGCTGGAAGACATTACCTTCACCCTGCCCAACGGCGACACCTTGTTAGACCCTTCTACGGGTGACGATACCGGCGCCGCGGACGCTAACGACACCGCCGCCGTCTTTACCAACACGCTACCCAACAACGGCGAAACGGCAACGGTCGACGGTGTGGAGTTCGGTGTTCAACACACCTTTGGCGATACCGGTTTCGGCATCATGTTTAACGCCACATTGGTGGACAGCGATGCCGAACTCGACCCGGCCAATGTTGAGCAAGTCTTTGCACTAACCGGTCTTAGCGATTCGTACAACGTCGTCGGCTTTTATGAGCAGGGACCATTCCAGATTCGCCTGGCCTACAACCGCCGCGATGATTTTGTACAATCACTGACACAACTCAACGGCGATGGCCCGACCATTGTGGAAGATTATGAACAGTGGGATATCAGCGCAAGTTACGACGTTACCGATGATATTTCGATCTTCGCTGAAGGGTTAAACCTCACCGAAGAATATGTTCATAAACGCGGACGCTACGCCAATCAACTGTTATTGGTTGAGGATAGTGGTAGACGTTGGACAGTGGGCGTGCGCGCAAGCTTTTAAAACGCTTTTAACAATGCCAGTTGAGGCACAGCAGGGATAGCGGTGAGTATGCGAGACCATCGCCGGCATGGATACCGGTGATGAGCCTACAGGGATGTATTCACGGCGAGTCTCGCATACTCACCGCTATTCCTGACCCCATGGCGCAACCAATATCGTTTAGAAAACATGAAAGAATAATGAACAAAAAAACAAAATCCATTGTGGTTGTTGGTGGTGGAACGGCGGGGTGGATCACCGCTGGCCGTATTGCTGCGATGCACAAAGCTAATCAGCCAGATGGTGTCCAGGTTACTCTGGTGGAGTCACCCAATATTCCTATCATCGGCGTGGGTGAAGGCACTTGGCCGACGATGCGTAATACATTAATTAAATTAGGTATTTCTGAAACGGATTTTATTCGCGAGTGTGACGCGTCTTTCAAGCAAGGCGCAAAGTTTGCGCGCTGGGTTGATGGGACAGATACCGATTTTTATTACCACCCCTTAATGCTCCCGCAAGGCTTCGGAAAAGTTAACCTCGCGCCTTACTGGCAACAGCATCGCCACAACGGATTAGAGGGGCAATCATTTTCTGCCGCGGTCTGTTTTCAGGAAGCAATCTGTGAGCAGGGTTTGGCACCCAAGATGATCACCACGCCGGAATTCAGTGCGATGGCGAACTACGCCTACCATCTGAATGCCGGAAAATTTTCATCATTCTTGCAAAAGCATTGTTGTGAAAAATTGGGTGTTAAACATATTCTTGCCGATGTGACTGCTGTTCATTCAGCAGAAAATGGTGATATCGCTGCCATTGAAACACAACAGGCTGGGCGTATTGAAGGCGATCTTTTTATTGATTGCACCGGTTTTTCTTCGTTGCTCTTGGGCAAACATTTCGAGGTGCCTTGGGTAGATTGCAGCGATGTGCTGTTTATTGATCGCGCCCTGGCGGTACAGGTACCTTACACGGACGAAGATGCGCCCATTGCATCGCATACCATCTCCACCGCGCAGGAGGCAGGGTGGATTTGGGATATTGGTTTGCAACATCGTCGCGGTATTGGCCATGTGTATGCCAGCAACTACACGACAGAAGCGCAAGCGTTGCAGCGCCTGGCGGATTATGTCGGGCTGCTGTTTGATGAGTCGGCGGTGCGGCGTATTCCGATCAAGTCAGGCCATCGGCAATTATTCTGGAAAAATAATTGCGTTGCGGTGGGTTTGTCGGCGGGATTCCTGGAGCCGCTGGAAGCGTCGGCGCTGGTGCTGGTGGAATTATCGGCAACCATGATCGCAGAGCAATTGCCGGCGTGTCGCGCTATTATGGATATCACTGCCAGGCGGTTTAATGATACCTTTCGTTATCGTTGGCAACGGATTATTGATTTCCTGAAATTGCATTACATCCTCAGCAAGCGCACGGATAATGCCTTCTGGATTGATAACCGCGATCCGCAGACGATTCCGGAAACCTTGCAGGAGCTCATGCAGTTGTGGCGCTATCAGTCACCCTGGGATCACGACTTCACCAGTAACAACGAAGTCTTTCCGGCGGCGAGTTATCAGTACGTGCTCTACGGTATGGGTTTTGAAACCGATACGGCGTTTCAGCAACACCATTGGGATGAAGCGCAAGCACGCGAGCAATTACACAAAAACCGTAAGCATGTCGAGCAGGCCTTGCGCCAGTTGCCCGGCAATCGCGAGTTATTAAAGCGGATTCATCAATACGGTTTGCAAACTCTTTAACTGAATTGGAATGACCAGATGGCCAAGTTTGTTTCATTACACAATAATCTTCATCGTCATATTCGCGTAGATCAAAGCCGGATTGAAGCGCAGGGAGCCAAAGAGCGCATGGTGCCGGTGGTGATGAGCGAATTCCTCAAATTGGCGGTGCAATACCCGATTGCGTTTACCAAGTACAGTGACACGGGGCGCTTCGTGTGTGTAGCTTTGTTGGGATTTGAAGAACACGAAAATCTTTTTTGGGATGGCGATCGCTGGCAAGGTATTTACACACCGCTGAATATTGTGCGCCAGCCATTTTTTGTTGGACAGGAAGATGACAAAACCGTGATCTGTATCGATGCGGACAGTGAATGCCTGACGCGTGAACAAGGCGAAGCCATCTTTAATGAGCAGGGCGAGGAAACGGCATTTTTGCGCAAGGTAAAAGCCATGCTGGCGCAACTGATTGAGGGCGAACAACACACGCAACTATTTATTGAAGCCCTGTTGCAACACAAACTGTTAATGCCGATGTCTTTTAACATTACCTTTATTAATCAACAGGAGCAGCGCGTGCAAGGCCTGTACACCATTGATGAAGAAAAACTTGCCGCGCTGGATGACGCTGCCGTGCTGCAGCTGCATCAGCAGGGATATCTGAAGCCCATCTATACCCTGATCACTTCCCTGGGACATCTCTATTCATTGGTTGAAAAGAAAAATGCGCGGCTTGCTTCAGCCTCCTGAGGTGGCCGGCGTGGGCTACGATGTTCATGCCCTCGGCCACGAGGCTCAACCCCTGGTGGTGGTCGATAATGTCATCGATGACCCGGAAACCTTGATTGCCCTTGCCGAGGCCGATCCACCGTTTGTAGCGCAACCGACAGATTATTACCCCGGTATTCGCAAACCCGTCAGTAACAGGTATCCGGATCAGTTACTGCAAAAAATCGAACCGATATTGCGCGAAGTATTCGGTTTACCGGATCAACTTGAACCACAGGTGCGCCTGTCTGCTTTTTCCCTCACGACCACACCATCGCAGCAACTGCGCCCCATCCAATGTGTACCGCATATCGATAATCATGTCGCGCATCAATTTGCGGTGGTGCATTATCTGTGTCATGAAAAGTTCGGTGGCACCTCCTTCTATCGTCATCGCAGCACGGGCTACGAAACGGTTACCAGCGACAGGCTGGAGCATTACTTTAAGGTATTGAAACAGGAAGTCATGGCTGATGACACCGTCGGCCGCGATTACATCAATGGCAATACCCGTTTATTCGAGCGCATTGCCCGCATCCAGGTGCGTTTTAATCGCGCGTTGATTTATCGCAGCTGCTCCCTGCATTCCGGTGATATATCCGCCGCCGCCGGGTTGTCACCAAACCCGCGTCAAGGGCGGCTTACGCTCAACAGTTTTATTGAAAGCCAATCATCTGTTTGATGGAGGTTGCCCTTCCATCATCTGGATAGTCCTTATCCAAGCTGCTAGCATCCCCCAACTAAACCTGTTCGTGCCGCCATGACATCTGGCGGCTTTCACTATGTTGTTTCACAAGGAAATTCAGTATGGCTGGTGGTAGTTTATTAACGCTGTTGGATGATATTGCAACAGTACTCGATGACATTGCGGTGATGACCAAAGTCGCCACCAAAAAAACCGCCGGCGTGCTGGGCGATGACCTTGCGCTTAACGCGCAACAGGTGACCGGCGTCAGAGCTGAGCGGGAGTTACCAGTGGTATGGGCCGTTGCCAAAGGCTCAATGCGCAACAAAATTATTCTGGTGCCGGCAGCCTTGCTGATCAGTGCGCTTATGCCCTGGGCAATCACGCCGCTGCTGATGTTGGGCGGCGCCTTTTTATGTTTTGAAGGCTGCGAAAAACTCGCGCATAAATTTTTACATCGCGCAGAAGAAGAACACCATCGCGCCGAACTCACTCAGGCGTTGGTTAATCCCGATATCGATATACTTGCGCTGGAAAAAGAAAAAGTGAAAAGCGCTATTCGCACAGATTTCGTGTTATCCGCTGAAATTATCGTCATCACCCTGGGCGCCGCCGCTGCGATGGATTTTGTGGGTCGCCTGGGCGTGCTGGTGGTGATCTCCATCATCATGACCGTTGGCGTTTACGGCCTGGTGGCAGCCATTGTGAAACTTGATGACGCAGGTTTGTACCTGCAAAAAAAGTCCGGCGAGAATTTTACGGCACGATTTCAACGCGGCTTCGGTGCTGGCATTTTACGCACCGCGCCCTGGTTGATGAAAACACTATCGGTCGTCGGTACCGCAGCCATGTTTATGGTGGGTGGCGGCATCCTGGTTCACGGCTTACCGTTTTTACATTACTGGCTTGAAGCGATTCCTGTTGCGCATGAGGGTTTCACCGGTGCGCTGGTGGCAACGGTATTTAATGCTGTGGCGGGTATTTTAGTGGGCGCGGTGATACTGGTTGTGGTAAGTTTTTTCCAACGATTATTCAAGCGAACCGCTCATTGAGCATCAGCTTTAAAATGCAAACTAACAATCCTGGTGCTTGGATAATGTGAGTTTGGCGTTAGGGCAGGTATTTCGAAACCCTCAAGTCAGGGACGACTTGAGGGAGCTACAGGGATGTATCAATGCGTTTTCGAAATACCCGCCCTAATGACAAACGGGCTACGGAGCACGATTTTTCGCTCGCAAAAGAATAAAAAAAACTACCTAATCGATTGCACCAACCAATCAATAACTTCGTTGTAATTACTCGGCAGATGTGGACGAAGCGCCTCGAGCGACCAACGAATAGCCGCATTATCCGTATGAGTGATATTGATATGCCCCACCTTCCGTCCAGGCAACACCTCTTTGCCATACCACACCAGCTCAGTCCCCGGCACCGCCAGCCATTGATTATTCCGCTCAGTACCCACCAGATTCACCATCACACTCAGGCCTTTAATGGTCGGCTGGCCCAGCGGCAAATCGGTGATGGCGCGCAGGTGTAATTCAAATTGATTGGTGCTGGCGCCAGCCTGGGTCCAGTGGCCGCTGTTGTGCACGCGTGGCGCCAGTTCGTTGATCATCAGGCGGTCCCCGACGCGGAAACATTCCATGGCCATCACGCCCACGTAATTCAGATGCTGCAACAGTGTCTCCAGCATCTTTTCGGCTTGAGCTTGCAAGTGGGCCAGGCGTGGCAGCGGCGCTACGGAGCCGAGCAGGATGCCGTTGACGTGCAGGTTCAGGGTGAGCGGGAAAAATACGCATTGGCCCGCCGCGTTGCGCGCGCCGACCAGAGAAACTTCTTCGTCGAAGGCAATGGCCTGCTCTGCAATGGCTTGTTCGTGCCAATTGTCAGGAATCTCATCCTGGCGGGACTGATGCAACCAGTGCTGGCCCTTGCCGTCATAGCCGCCGGTGCGGCGCTTCAGCAGAACCCGTTCGCCAAACTTATGATGCAGATCAGCCGCCTGGGTTGATTCATCCACATGGGCCCAGGGCGCGGTGGCCAGACCCAGTTCGTCGATCAGCGTTTTTTGGGTTTTGCGATCCGCCAGGCGGCCGAAGACCGTGCTATTGATGAAGCGAGGATGTTGCGCCAGGGCGTGGGTGGCTACCGATTCGGGCCACTGTTCGCGCTCGGCGGTAACGATATCCCGGGCATCCAGTGCTGGTGCTTCACTGGCATCAATCGCTACCGGGCGGACATCCAGATTGAGCGGGCGACCCGCCGTTTGCAGCATGGCGCCCAGCTGGCCGGCGCCCAAGACCCATACTCGTCGACTCATTACTCAATACTCGGATCAGGATTATCCAGAACAGCCTGGGTCTGTTCAGTACGGAATTGCTCGATACGGGCGGCGAGTGCCGGATCGTTCAGCGCGAGGATTTGGCACGCCAGCAGGCCGGCGTTGAAGGCGCCAGCCGTGCCGATGGCGAGGGTGCCAACGGCGATACCCTTGGGCATCTGCACGATAGAAAGCAGGCTATCCATCCCGTTCAGGGCTTTGCTTTGCACCGGAACGCCCAGTACGGGCAGGCGGGTATGCGCGGCAACCATGCCGGGTAAGTGCGCCGCACCGCCAGCGCCAGCGATAATCACGCCATAGCCGCTATCGGCGGCTTGTTCGGCAAAACGGGTAAGTTTCTGGGGGGTGCGGTGGGCAGAGACGACTTCGGTGTGATAATCCACACCCAATTGCTGCAGTATCTCCACAGCGGCCTGCATGGTGGCCCAGTCACTGCGTGAACCCATAATAACGGCGACTTTGTTGCTCATAATGCGCGGTCCCGATTGGAAAAAAGCGCGCATATTAGCACAACATGGGGATTATCCACAGATAGAAGGAGGCGGGGGAGGTACGGCTCGCCGCTCATCCTTGAGCTGTTTCCACTCCTTTGTTTGTCATTCCTTGGTGGTCAGGCGATCCGATGATCAATAATCTTCCGTGCTGCCATCGACATCATTTTTTTCTTCGATGCCTTTCTCATATTCTGCTTCGGTCAGCATGTCATCACCGTTGGTGTCCCACACGGTAAATTTCTTTTCGCTTAAACCGTGATACAGCGCTTCGCTTTCGCTGATAGAGCCGTCTTTGTTGACATCCAGCACATTAAAGCTGGGTGCTTGCGGCCCTTGCACCGCCCCCGCAGGGTCGTTTGCTAAAACCAGGGTAGATGAGGCCAGTAGAGCACCGGCAAAAAAGACAGGTAGTTTTTTCATGGTTACATCCTCGATCAATGCAATCTATTAATAAATTAACGTAGCGAATGCTATTAAGCATGGGATGTGCCAAATGTTTGTTGAGGAAAGTAAGTGGTTGTCAGCGCTACGCTTTTTGGATCTACAGGTGTATCTGTTATGGCGTAGCGTGCTGTTCGACGAGGTGCTTTTTACAGAAGCATTGTAAAACTTATAGGAAAACTTAGTTGCAAAAATTTACGAAAAGGGTAACGGCGGAAACTATGTCAGTTTTTGCACAAAAAGGTCTTCTCCAGTAGCTCCTGCAATTTTTTGCAAGCTCGCTGCTCAATCAACGCATCTGTTTGTCGTGCAGTTTTAAGAATGTATTTGCCGATGACCTTATCATTTGCGCTGCCCTCCAAAAGGGCGTGGACCAGTTTATTGCTGGTTTCCAAAGAGCGACTTAATTTTTCTACTAACACTCTTGCTTGTTGCAGATCCATTATTCCATTGATGTCCTTGGTAGTGTCAGCTGCGCAAGCACTGGCGTCGATCAGATCGGGTGGCGTTACATCATCTTTCATACTGAAAACTATGGCGCGAGGTCTGTCGCGATGTGTGGAAAAGCAGGGTGGTTTGTTCGTGGGCGCGAGTATGGGGCAGGTTTGTTGCAGCTTGATGAATCAATTGTGTTGAGAGGAAAAAGCGGTGGTATGGATCGCGCGAATATAGGCGATCCATCTCCATTACGCATCCTGATAGGAATCGTCTTCTCCGCCAAACGCTTTTAGTAGCGCAGCGATAAAGGTCTTTAATTCCAAGGTCATGATGGCAAAGTCGGCGTCGAACTGCTCTGCCTTGCTTTCCGGGTTGCGGTCGTTGGCCTGTTCCTGAATTTTGTCTTCGAACTTCAGGCGCTTGATGGCCAACTGATCATCAATGACGCAATGAATGGCTTCCTTCCAGGTGATCGCCACTTTGTTCACAAACATGCCGCTCTCCAGGTGGCTGCGTATTTCGTCAGCATATAAATCCTGATTCTTGCAGCGAATAACCCGGCCGTCTTTGCCCGCTTGTAATTCGCATTCTTCGCGCAGTTCAAACTCCGGTGGCAGTTGCGCGTCACGCAGCCAGTGGGTCATTACCTGGGTGGGAACATTTTTGGCGGTGACAGGAATTGCACGCAAGCTGCCCAGCGCTTCGCGCAGTGCGCTTAACAAGTCTTCGGCGCGTTTGGCGGACGAGGCATTAACGACAATCAAACCCTCTTGCGTAGCGATGTAGGCAAAATCCAGCGAGGATTTGGTGAAGGCTTTGGGCAACAGGGAAAAAATAATTTCATCTTTTAATGTCTGCCGTTCCTTGCGTCCGACACTGCGCGATTCCGCTTCGCTGATGGCGATGGCTTTTTCTTCCAGTTGCTCATTGACTACGGCAGTGGGCAGGATTTTTTCCTGTTTCTTTGCGCAGATCATGATGTAGCCGGCGGCGGCGTGCACATATTCACTGCCGTGTCGCCCCAGTGGAGGTACCCAACCGTAACGCATCATGTCGAGGTTACCGCAGGGGTTAAAACTAAACTCACCCAATCGTTCATTGAGTTCTTCGGGAGTGAGTGTCCATTGTTCGGTGAGACGATAAAGACGGAGGTTTTTAAACCACATAATCAATCCGGGAAATAACGCTGAAACCTGAAATTAAGAAAACATTCCGCGCGCATCGCCCTTCGCTAAAAGCGGCGATGCTGAGCGCAGAATCTGTTGGAATGGTATTAACCAAGAATGTCCAGGAGCTCCACATCAAAGATCAGTGCAGAGTAAGGCGCGATGCTGGCGCCGGCACCACGTTCGCCGTAGGCCAATTGATAGGGAATGTACAAACGCCACTTTGATCCGACAGGCATTAATTGCAGGGCTTCGGTCCAGCCGGCAATCACACCGTTCACCGCGAAGTCGATAGGCTGGCCGCGATTGTAGGAAGAATCAAATACCGTGCCGTCAATCAAGGTGCCGTGGTAATGGGTTTTTACACGAGAGCTGGCGGTAGGTTTTGCGCCGTCGCCCTGGGTGACGATTTCATATTGCAGACCGGACGCGGTCACGGTAACGCCGGCTTTTTTTGCGTTCTCAGCGAGAAATGCTTCGCCTTCCGCGGCCTTGGCTTTGGCTTGCTCAGCCTGTTTGGCTTGCATGCGTTGACTGATTTCCTTGAATGCCGCTTCGAGGTCAGCGTGGGCCACTGCGCTGGCCTTGCCTTGCAATGCATCGACAACGCCCGCTGCAACGGCTGCCGCGTCGACACCTTCAAACGGGTTAGCTGCCAATTGGTCGCCCATCTGGCGGCCAACGCCGTAACTCACCCGTTGTTCAACGGTGGTGTATTCTTCTGACATACGTCATTTCTCATGTAAGGGAGTAAAAAGGGCGGGCAGTCTATCATGATTGCTGCCGCCCTTGCCGCCGGTCAGGGTTGAGTGAGATCGGCCTCTTTGGCGGACTCGTCCTGGGTGTTGACTTCGCGGATAAAGATCCCCCAGAACGCCATAAATAACGCCGCTACCAGCGGGCCGACCACAAAGCCGTTGATGCCGAACAGGGCCAGTCCGCCCAGAGTGGAAAGTAACACAATGTAATCCGGCATCTTGGTGTCGCGTCCGACCAGGATGGGGCGCAGGACGTTATCAACCAGGCCGATGACGCCGGCGCCGAAACCGACCAAGATCAAGGCATCCACGGTTTCGCCAGTGGCAAAGAGATAGAGTGCGACCGGCAGCCAGATGAGTGCCGGACCGACGGCGGGGATCAATGAGGCAAGGGCCATAAAGATGGCCCAAAGCAGAGCTCCGGGAATGCCGAGTATCCAGAAGATCAAACCGCCCAGGGCGCCCTGCACGATAGCGACCACCAAGTTGCCCTTGATGGTTGCGCGGGTCACCTCGGCAAACATGGAAAATAACAAGCGTTCCCGCGCGTCTCCTAAAGGTAAGGCACGCACCAGTAATTCAATTAATTTATTGCCGTCGCGCAACATAAAGAAGGTGAGATAAAGCATCAGGCAGAGGTTCAATATAAAGCTGAAGGCATTTTGTCCGATGTTCAGGGTCTGTCGCGCCAGGATTTTGCCGCTGCTCATGGCCGCGTCGGTGGCTGTTTCCTTGAGCTTGTTCAGGTCAATGCCGACACGCTCCAGTGATTGCTCGACAGTGGGAAATGCATCGCGAAAGCGCTCGATGTATTGCGCCGGTTTAATCTCGCCACCTTCAATTTTTTGATAAATGGCCGCGCCTTCATTTACCGCCGAACTGATGACAAAAATCATTGGCAAGACCACGATGACGATACATAGCAATAACGTCAGTAACGAGGTCAGATTGCGGCGGTTGTTGAAGCGTTGCAGCAGTTTTTGTTGCACCGGGTAGAAAATCACTGCGATGGCACAGGCCCAAAAAATAGGGCCGAAGAAGGGGCGCAGCAACCACAGGAAACCGACCGACACCAACAGCAGAAACAATATAAAAGTGCGCAGCTCCAGTTTTTCTTGTTTGATTTTTTCCTGCATGGTTGTCCCTCGGGTAAATAGATTGGCCTATACGGTAGGGGAGTGATCTGGGCATTTCAAGGAGATTTTTGAGCAAACGGAACGCGGTAGGCTAGAGTTGTTAGATAGCTGACAAATTATGTGCTTAGGGGCACCGGGATGTGGCTATCGTGATTAACCTGCAACGAATCATCTTGGGTATCGCTTTGCTCAGTAGCTTTTCGGTTGCGGCTGAGCAAAAAGTTATATCGATCAATATTCAGGCTGTGGCCATGGAGCAGCCCAGTGATTACTTTGTCACGCTGTTAAGGATGGCTCTGGAAGCCAGCAAGGCGCCAGATGAGCAGATTGAGCTGCGGTTTGCGCCTTATGAATTGTCCCAGGCGCGCTGGATTTATCTGTTGCATCATGAAGCCAGTGACACTGTGATCTGGACCATGACCACCAAAGAGCGCGAGGCGCTGCTGCGCCCGATCCGTATTCCACTGTTTAAAGGGTTGTTCGGCAAGCGGGTGTTTATTATCCGCAAACAGGACCAACCACGCTTTGATAAGGTTATGACTCGCGCGCAGTTAGGTGACTTGTTGGCCGGCCAAGGTGCGCATTGGCCGGATACACGCATCCTGCAATTGAATGATTTGCCGGTGACGACGGCGTCCTCCACCGATTCGCTGTTCAAGATGCTGATGGCCGGGCGCTTCGATTACTTCCCCCGCGGTATTTCCGAGGCCTGGTTTGAGCTGGCACAGCGACCGGATAATGAAGATATGGTGGTGGAACAGAATTTGATGATCGTCTACCCAACGGCGATTTATTATTTTGTGCCCAGATCCAGAGAGGCGCTGGCCGTTCGTATTGAGCGAGGCCTTGAGCGCTTAATCGACTCGGGGGAATTTGATAAGTTTTTTTACTCCCACGCGCGCACCAAGGCCGGGCTGGAGCAACTGAAACAATTTCCGCGGCGTATCATTACCTTGGAAAACCCCGACTTGCCTGAGGCCACACCCTTGGACAACCCGCGTTATTGGTTAACCTTGCCGGAATCCTGACGGCGCGTGCTGTCGGTAGGCGCTGGCGGCGTCTGGCACGCGGTTGTGCTGGCGCATCCGCTGCACCCGCTGTCGCAGCCGGCGGATTTTTTCCTACCCATCGGCAGCCAGCGGCGTACCAGGAACACCAGTGCGCCGATCACGCAGAGTCCAACAATTATTTCCTGCCACATACGCTACCTCCGTCAGTGACTTCAATGCCAGAGCATGGCGATGTTGTATGTCGCCCAGGCAGCAAAATAAGCCAGCGCGAACAAATACACCGTGAAAAAAGTGGTTGCAGCACGCGAGTTGGTTTCACGACGTACGACCGCGATGGTGGCGATACATTGCGGCGCATAGACAAACCAGGCCAGATAGGCAAGCGCGACCGGTAAGCCCCAACTGTTGCCGATGGCGTAGCCCAGCGCTGCGTCCACAGAATCTCCGCCCACGGCATAGACGGTTGCCAGGGCGCTCACCGCTACTTCGCGCGCTGCCATGGCGGGAATCAGTGCAATACACATCTCCCAGGTGAATCCCAGCGGGGCAAACAGCGGTTGCATCCAGATACCCAGGCGACCGGCAAAGCTGTATTCAATGGCCGCTTGCGTGGCACCTTCCGGTGCGGCTGGATAACTGGCCAGGAACCACAGGAGGATCGATAGGGCGAGGATGATGGTGCCCACACGGCGCAGGAAGATCCAGGTGCGTTCGCGCAGCCCGATGAGCACGTGGTAGGCCATGGGCCAGCGGTAGCTGGGCAGCTCAAGCAGCAAGGGATATTCCTCGCGGGTCTGGCGGCGGCGCATGAGCCAGGCCACCAGCGATGCACTGACGATACCGGCCAGATACAAAGCAAAGAGCGTGAGGCCCTGCAGATTGAAAATTCCCCATACGGTTTGCGCCGGGATAAACGCGGCAATGATGAGCGCATAGACCGGCAAACGGGCGGAGCAGGTCATCAGTGGCGCCACCATGATGGCGATCATCCGCTCCAGCGGGTCCTGGATGGTCCGGGTAGCCATGATGCCCGGTACGGCACAGGCAAAACTGGAGAGCAGCGGAATAAATGAGCGGCCCGATAACCCGATACCGCGCATAGGGCGGTCCAGTAAAAACGCCGCACGGGTCAGGTAACCGGAATCTTCAAGAATCAGGATAAAGAAGAACAGGATTACGATCTGCGGTAGGAAGATGATGACCCCACCCATCCCGGCGATCAGCCCATTCACAACGAAATCCTGTAGAACACCCTCAGGTAAGGTAGCTGCAGCGCCGTCAGCAAGAAAGGTGGTGCCCGCATCAATCAGGTCCATCACCGGACCCGCCCAGGCAAAAACTGCCTGGAAGATGACCAACAGGATGCCGAACAGGATGATCAATCCCAATACCGGGTGCATCACCACGGCATCGAGCCGGTCCTGCCAACTCGGGCCGGCGTCTGGCTGTACCACAAATTGTGACATCAACGACTCAATATGGTGGTAGGACGCTTCGACTGACTGGTGTTCGCCAGGTGTGCGCACTACATCGGCCTGGGCCTGCTCGACAGCAAAATCGGCCAGTGCCTTGCGCAGGGCATCGGCACCGTGATGGTGAACGGCGATGGTTTCTACAATGGGAATGCCCAAGGCGTGGGACAGACCCGCCACATCTATAGTGATACCGCGTTTTCGTGCTGCATCCACCTGGTTCAATGCCAGGATCAGCGGGCGGTTCAGCTCTTTCAACTCCAGCACCAGGCGCAGTCCCAGGCGCAGATTGGTGGCGTCTACCACGGCAATCAGGGCATCTGGCAGCGACTCGCCCTTCATGTTCCCCAAGATCACATCGCGTGCGACCTGCTCATCCGGGGAGGTGACGATGAGGCTGTAGGTACCGGGCAAGTCGAGCAACTCAGCAGGACGCTCCAGCCCGATCAATTGTCCGACACGCCGTTCGACCGTGACACCTGGATAATTGGCCACTTTGGCCCGGGCGCCGGTCAGGCGATTGAAAAGGGAGGTTTTCCCGCAGTTGGGATTGCCCACGAGGGCGAAACGAAGACTTGTCGACATTAACGGGATTCCGCGCTATTGATCAATTCCACGCTGACTTTAGCGGCTTCAGCGCGGCGAAGGGCAAATTTGGTGCCGTTGACTTGAACGGCTAAGGGATCGCTTCCCAACAGGCCAAATCCGATGACCTTGAGCTTTGCTCCCGGCAAAAAGCCCAATTCCTTGAGGCGTAGCGATACGCCATCGTCTTGCTGGCCAAATAGTGGCTGAGCCAAGAGTTCCACCACGCGCACTTCAGCACCCTTGGTACATTGATCGAGACGTAAAACGGACGACTCGGTGAGCGATGCGGCAGGGCTGAGGGCAGTGTTCATAGGAGTGGGAATCTTTATGCAAATGAGAGTAATTACTAAAAAGAATACTCGATTTGACCGGGGGTAGCAATTTGATGCCTCGGCTTGCGGCAGAGATATCTGTAAAGTTTGGTATGCAGGGCAGCAAATGACTTTGGCAACCACTGAACCCGCAAGATAGCGCAGAGTCCTAGCCGAAGGCGTTATCTTGCGATAACGGCAATTGGAATAGTGAAGATAAGCACAAGTTTTTTTGCCTCGCGCTAGACGCGGACCGAATTCTTCCATAATCTCGGCAAAGGGCATCTCATTTAATCGCGCAAGGATTTTCCGTATGGCTAATGAGCAAAACAAATCAATCACCACCACGGTTGTCATGGTGCTGATTGCTGTGGTTGTGGTTGCGGCAATCATGTTCTTTTATTGGCGCCCTGCGAAAGAAGAAGAGAAAAATGTCTCGCTGCCGCCACCTTCTGTTCAGCCTGAACCGGAACAAACCCCTGAGCCAGAACCACTCCGGCCTGTCTATGAAGCACCAAAACCGGAACCGCAAGAAGAACCGCTTCCTGAGCTGAGTAACAGCGATCAATACGTGCTGGATGCCTTTAGCAAACTGGCGGCTGGTGCACCAGCCCTGATTGTACCGGAGGAAGTCATCCGTAAATTTGTCCGGGCGGTCAATGCGGTTGAAGAGGGCAAGGTTGTCCATGAATATCGACCGCTGGTATCGCCGGCTCCACCCTTCCAGGTAGAGCGCGATGGCACAGTGGAAGAACAACAGGTGCAGCAGTACACCTTATCGCGAGAAAATTACCAGCGTTACGACAAATATGTAGCGACCTTTGCGGCCATCGACGCAGAGGCCTTGGCCTCGTTGTACAAACGTTTTTATCCGCTATTAGAGGAAGCTTATCGCGAGATGGGTCTTAAGAAGGGCAACTTCCATACAGTTATGCTGGGCGCCATCGACAATTTGTTGGCTGCCCCCGTAGTCGATGGAGACGTTTTGCTGGTGCGCCCCAAAGTGTTTTATCAATATGCTGATCCCGCGCTCGAAAAACTGCCGGCATCCCACAAGCTTTTGCTGAGAATGGGGCCGGAAAACACCCGCCGAATTCAGGAAAGCCTGAGAAGCTTACGGGCTGAACTGGCTGAGTAAATAGACCCTTGCAAGGTACCGCGCTGCTGGTACCTTGCTGATACAGCGCTGTCATCTCTATAAAAACTTTTCATATATTTTCTTTTCTTTATCTCATCTTTAACAAAATTTACCCTTATCTCTCTGATTTTAAAGACAAATGTCGTCTTTAGTAGCCAAAAAGCTTCCTTTAAGGTTCTATTGACAACGTTGTCCCTCGGGTTTAATGTCGAGCGACAACGTTGTCCATTGGTTGTTCTCAATTAATGGCGGGTTGTCAAGACTAATGGCATTATCAAAAAAATCAGAGGGGATAATCATGGCTATCAAACTAAGAGATGCGATAAAAGCGGTAAATAGGTCCGCTGCGGTTTACGGTACTGCGGCTACTTTGGCGTTGACCGGTGTTGCTGTCAGCGCGCAAGAGGTGGTTGATGAAGTAATTGTGACGGGCATTCGCGGGGCGCTGAAGGAAGCTATTGATACCAAGCGCACATCCAATTCCGTCGTGGATGCTATTTCTGCCGATGATATTGGTAAATTTCCTGATAAAAACGTCGCTGACTCGTTGGCTCGTATTACTGGTGTATCGGTTACCCGTGGCTTTGGTGAAGGTGAAAAGATTTCTGTTCGCGGTACATCTCCCGAACAAAACCGAACCTTGTTAAATGGATCATCTGTGGCGTCTGCGGACTGGTTTGTGCTGGATAATCCCTCTCGTGCATTTAACTATACGTTGCTGCCCTCCAACGTGGTTTCTTCTCTGGAAGTTTACAAATCACCTTCCGCTGACATTCAGGAAGGTTCTCTGGGCGGTACCGTTTACCTGCGCACCCGCAGACCGCTGGAGCTCGATGCGCACACAGGTGCTCTGCAAGTACAGGGGCAATACAGTGACAAATCCGAAGAGTGGGATCCTTTATTATCAGGTATGTATTCCTGGAAAAATGATGAAGGTACCTTTGGTGTTTTGGTATCACTAACCAAACAAGACCGTACCTTACAGCGTGACGGCTTAGAAACTCTGGGTCACCATCGTCAGACCGTAGATGGTGCAGATTACTGGGCACCCTCCTGGATCGGTTCGGCATTTTTCCAACAAGAGCGGGAACGTGAAACAGGATTGATGAGTGTTCAGTGGGCTCCAACTGACGAACTTGAGCTGACATTCACTGCGCTCGATAGCCAGATGGACGCCAATAATATTAACTCTAACCTATATGTTCGTACTGGTGGTCGCAACGGTCTTGACGGCGAGTTGATCGATCCGGTTATCGTGGGTAATGAAATCGTTGGCGGTAGTCTGGTTGCTGATGGTGCCGCTGCGCCGGTATCTGAACTCTATACCATTGATCGCGTATCCTCTACCGAGACACAAGCCTTTGACCTGGAAGCGGTGTACACAACAGATAAGTTTATTCTGAGCGGTAAAATCGGGACGACTGAAGCCACTGGTGGTACTTCCAACGAGTTGCAATATGGGTTTAACCAAACTTTTGATCGCATTGACTGGAGTGCGCAGGGTGGCACCTTACAAACTTCCATGTTAAAAGATTTTGGCGATGGCATGGGGTTGCGTAACGAAACCAATGCCGATGTACTTAATCGTGAGTTTGGCTGGATGGGCGGCGGTGGCCGTGAAATGAAAGATGAAGAAGATTACGCACAAATTGATCTTGAGTTGCCGTTTGAGCAGAACGTCTTCACATCGGTAAAAACAGGTGTTTATTACAGCGACCACGATAAATCACAAACGCAATTCCTGAGCCCCTATCAAGTGGTGAAAGATTCTGATCACGTTGGCGGTGCAGAAAATGGCGTATGGGGTGTATGGAATCCCGGTGTCACTCAGCCGATTGGTGCCAATTGGGGGCGGACATACGATGAGATCAGCACCGGTGAATTAACACCGTCGAATTATCTTGACGGAGTAGCTGGCCCAAATACCGTCACCTCCTATCCCATTCCTGATCGTGAATTGGCTCGTAGCATATTACTGGAAGGAACGGCAGCAGGTTACCCTGTCATTCTTCCGGTAATCAATAACATCTACAACGTCAATGAAGAAATTCTTGCCGCTTATGTTAAAGCAGAGTACGACGTTGACGGCGTGCGTGGTGATATCGGTCTGCGTGTTGTAAAAACGGATGTGGCATCCACTGGTTATTCATGGACCGGTGATGCACTTGGTGCTGCGTGTGAGATGGCCGACTGTACCATTTGGGCTGATGCAGCAGATGTTCCCGGAAGCAACGCTGAACTCAACACGCAAAATCATGATTACACCGAGTTCCTGCCTAACATAAATGCCATTTTTGATGTAACTGACTCGACTATTTTGCGTCTCAGTGCTGCGCGTGTGATGGCTCGTCCTGACTACATCACTATCGCTAACCAGGAAGGCGCAAATATTCCCACGCAATCAGGTTCGCGCGGTAACCCATACCTTGATCCGGTAACTGCTGACCAGTTTGATATTTCTTACGAATGGTATTTTGCTGACGAAGCCTTGTTGGCTGCTACCTTCTTCTACAAAGACATCAAAGGGTCAGTGTTGTTTGATACCGTGACTGAGTCGCGCTACGACCCACAAAACGATGTATTTGTTGACGTGGTATTCCGTCAGCCAACCAATGGCAAGGGTGATGAAGTTTCCGGTATTGAACTGGGCTACCAACAATCCTTCGGTGATTTTGGCGTGGTGGCAAACTATACTTATACTGATGCTGAAAGTGCCCAGGAACGCGACCCTGTTGCAAATCCTGGTTCTGGTCTGGTGGTTGGCAATTCGCAGAATATGTACAACCTAACCGGCTACTACGAAAACGATCTGTTAAGTGCGCGCGTCAGTTATAACTATCGTTCCGAATGGTTTAATGGTGTAAACGAGTTCGGTTCGGAAGCCTTCAATGATGAGTATGGCCAATGGGATGCCAGCGTGACCTTCCGTGTAACAGACTTTATGGATATTGTTGTGGAAGGTGTGAACCTGACCGATGAAGAAATTTACCAATATCACATTGATAAAGCGAGTGCTTCAGCGGTTTACACGAACGGCCGTCGTTTTGTTGCTGGAGTTAACTTCACGTTCTGATGGGTAAGCGCGCCGAAGAAGGAAAGTGGTGAAAGCCACTTTCCTTTTTTTGTTTCAGGCGGCTATATTTTTTCACGTCAGTGGTGGGCTTGTGCGGAGGAGATCGTTATGGTGGTGAACGATGTTTTAGTTGTGGGTGGTGGAACCGCTGGTTGGATAGTCGCGTCCATGCTCGCCAAACACCTTAAAGCAGGTTCGCCGGACGGCATTAAGGTTCGTCTGATTGAATCCCCTGAGATCAATATTATTGGTGTCGGTGAAGGGACGTTTCCGACAATGCGCGATACCTTGAAATCGCTTGGTGTTGCGGAAGGCGATTTCATGCGTGAGTGCAATGCGACCTTCAAGCAGGCCATAAAATTTGTGGATTGGGAGCGTGCACCTTCAGGACGCCATCATTCTTATTACTATCATTTATTCACACCACCCAAGCGTGTCTCTGGTATTGATTTAACCTCATGCTGGCTCGCAGCGAATAAAGCGCATGGTACATCCTATGCAAGCCTGGTTTCGCTTCAGGGGTATGTGTGTGATGCGGGGCTGGGCCCCAAGAAAATAACAACCGCATCCTATGATGGTCTATTGAATTACGCTTATCATTTGGATGCCGTTAAATTTACCGAATTCCTGCGTAATTTTTCGACTCGGCATTTGGGCGTGGAAAATTTACGTGGCACGGTGCGGCAAGTCATCTTGCGCGATGATGGGGCGATTGATGCGTTACTTACCGATGAATATGGTGAGCTTCGCGCAGATTTATACATCGACTGTACTGGCTTTGGGGCGCGTTTGCTCGGCGACGCGCTTAAAGTGAAATTTATTGACTGTCGCGATACATTATTTGTTGATCATGCCCTTATTGCTCAAGTCCCTTATGAGCAAGAAAATAGCAACATTCCTTGTCACACCATCAGTACCGCGCATGAAGCAGGGTGGACCTGGGATATTGGCCTTAGCCATCGTCGTGGTGTTGGTTATGTGTATTCCAGTCAACACACGACGCACGAACGCGCTGAGCAAGTTCTGAGGCATTATTTGGGTGATGTAACAGGGCAGCAGGCGGTTCGTCGAATCCCGATGAGGGTGGGCTACCGGGAAAAATTCTGGGAAAAAAATTGTGTAGCGATTGGATTGTCTTCCGGCTTTCTGGAACCCCTGGAGTCGACCGCTCTGGTGATGGTTGAAGCTGCGGCGCAGATGTTAGTAGATCTGTTTCCTCGAAGCGAAGCGGCGATGCCTTTGGTTGCCAAAAAGTTTAACGAGGCATTTCGCTATCGATGGGAAAGAATTATTGATTTTGTAAAGTTGCATTACTGTATATCGCACAGGGATGATAACTTGTTCTGGTCAGATAATCGGGTTCAGGCGAGCATTCCCGATTCATTGCAGGAAAAGCTGGCATTATGGAAAATGCAAACACCTACCAATCACGATTTCCCCAGTGTGTATGAGACGTTTAATCTGGGAAGCTACCAATATGTCTTATATGGTATGCATTATGATACTCGGTTCGCCCACCAAGGCGAGGTTCATCAGTTGTTGGCTCAGCAGGAATTTCTCAATATGGCCAATAAAATTCAACAGCTGAAAAACACGCTTCCCAATCACAGGTCCCTGATTGAAAAGGTTTATGCTCATGGATTCCCGCCGGTATAGCGGTGGGAATGGTGCTATATAACAATAAAATCGCAAACCGATTTCATCTATATCAATTGGTGGCGGACATCTCGTGAATGAGATGAGGCGGCGGACAAAATTATTGACAACGTTGTCTTTGCGGCGTAATGTATCTTTGAGCGTGTATCTCCAGTTGTGAATGCTCTGCTTATGTTCGTTGTTGTTGGTGTCTTTCAGAGGTTCGCAGATCCGTCATGCGGGTTCTGAAGCAGTCCAACGATGTAGTTGATATCTATCATGGCTCTTTTGTGGTTGGCGCGTGTCATACCGCCAACCCTTTTTACCAGCCTGTGAAGATAGATAAAAAGGATGGCGGAATAACTCTAAATACAGGATTTGATTGACGTTGGTGGGTTGAGGTAGTGCGAAACCCTGCGATCAGCAAATTAAAGCGAGAGTACCGCACAGGCATTGCTAATAAATATGAGGTTGTTTATGGGGATACACCCAATCAATGACAGTGCGTTAGAAGAACCCTTATACCTGGGCATAGACGGTGGCGGTACCAAGTGCCGTGCGCGCATCGTCTCTGCCAAAGATGAAGTCCTGGGTACCGGTGTTGGTGGCCCGGCGAATCCACTCCATGGTGTTCAGCAAACCCTGAATTCAATCCAGACCGCTACCGAGCTGGCGTTGGCGGATGCCGGCTTGCCGGTCACGGCGATCAGCCGTTTGACGGCAGGGCTTGGCTTGGCGGGCGTTAACCTGCCCAGCTTGTACGATGTTATCAATAATTGGCAGCACCCTTTTAAAACCATGTATCTCACCACCGACCTGCATATCGCTTGCCTGGGTGCGCACAATCGTGATGAAGGTGCAGTGATGGTGGCTGGCACCGGTTCCTGTGGTTATTCCTATGTAAAAGGTAAGGCCACCATTCTGGGGGCGCACGGCTTCCCGTTCGGGGATATCGGCAGCGGGGCCTGGATGGGGCTTGAAGCGATCAAGGCGGTGTTGCTTGCCTCTGACCATCTTGGCCCGCAAACCATCCTCAGCGATCTGATCGGCGACCACTTGCAAGCCAGGGGCGTCATGATCGTGGACAAGATGGCGGCGGCAAAATCCAGTGACTATGCCAAGTTAGCCATCTTTGTTCTGGATGCGGCGGACCAGGGTGATGCGGTTGCATTGGGCATTGTCAAACAAGGCGCAGACTACATGAGCGCTGTGGCGGAAAAGTTGTGGGAAACCGAGCCGCCGCGCATGTCGTTTCTTGGTGGTCTGGCACCGCGTTTGATTCCGTGGATGAAGCCCTCGGTGGCGGAAAGCCTGTCACCACCCCTTAGCCAACCAGAATTTGGTGCTATCTATTACGCCAAGCGAATGAGCCGTTTGACGGCTACCGCCTAGGTATAGGCGGACCAGAAATTTGAGCGGGCTGGATGTGCAAGCTGAAAGGTTGTCCCGCTCAAACTGAGCCGCGTTGATGTGATTGGCGGCTTATAAAAAATCCATAGCCCACGGGCATATGGACAAGAGTTACCTCGGTCAATACCACGCGTTCGCGCGTTATAAAAAACAGGTTCCTCTGGATGGGTTATTTATGTGGTGAACCCATCCAGAGCGTTCCTCTTCGCCACAGTTCAATAATAAAAGCGTTTGCACCGCATGCGGCGTCAACGCGTTAATCATTTCACTCCCGGTTGTGTGGGAGCAATTCACGAGAAGCAGGTTTATGGAAATGACAGTTGATACCGCACCGGCACAAAAAAGCAGCGTCATCCCAATGGCCATTGTTGCCGGATTGTTTTTTATTTTAGGTTTCGCCACCTGGTTAAATGGCTCCTTGATGCCCTACCTGGAGTTGGTGTTAACGCTCACACCGGTGCAGGCTTCTTTCATCCTGTTTACGTTCTATATTGCCGTGGTGGTTTTTTCGATTCCATCGGCCTGGGTTATTCGCCGTGTCGGTTATAAAAATGGTATGGCCTTGGGTATGCTCGGCATGGCAGCGGCTGCGTTTATGTTTATTCCCGCTGCAAAAACCCACATGTTCGGTTTGTTTTTGGTTGCCCAATTTATGATGGGTGCGAGCCAGACGTTGCTGCAAACGGCAGTTAACCCATACGTCGTAAAAATCGGCCCGGAAGAATCAGCGGCTGCGCGTATCAGTATTATGGGGATTTTGAATAAATCGGCGGGTGTCGTGGCCCCCATGGTATTTGCCGCGATGATTTTAGGCGGGATGAAAGATTATTCTACCCAAGCCCCGACACCGGAAGAAATTGAAATCCTCGCCAGTAATCTGGTATTTCCCTATATCTGCATGGGATTGTTTATTGCATTTCTGGCTTTGTGCGTAAAGTTCTCACCGCTGCCGGAATTGAATCTGGAAAAAGAAGATGCGCAAGTGGCGGACAAAGGCTCAGTGTTTCGCTTTCCCCATTTGGTATTAGGTGTTATCGCACTTTTCCTTTATGTGGGTGTTGAGGTAATTGCCGGCGATACCATTGGATCTTTTGGTCGCAGCATTGGCTACAGCGGTTTCGCCACCCTGACTTCATTCACCATGGCGTTTATGGTGCTGGGTTACGTGTTGGGTGTCCTGTTAATCCCGCGTGTTATCTCGCAACAAAAAGCGTTGATGGTGTCGGCTATTCTCGGCGTGATATTAAGTTTGTCGATTGTTTTCGGTGACAGTGCATCCTCCAGTTTTGCCAATATTCTGTTTGTCCCTTTCGGCTTGCCTGCATTGCCCAACACCATTTTCTTCCTGGCGCTGCTGGGGTTGGCGAATGCCATTGTCTGGCCGGCAATCTGGCCGATGGCTTTAAGCGGTCTGGGCAGTTACACCAGTACTGGCTCTGCGTTGTTGATCATGGCTATTTCAGGCGGTGCGGTCTTACCCTTTGTGTTGGCCGGTGTGGCTTCCATCGGTGATATCGGTCGTCAAACCGCATACATTGTGATGACGCCGGCCTATCTGTTTATTCTTTTCTATGCGGTGAAAGGGCATAAATTAAGAAGCTGGAAGTAATCTTTCTATAGCCCCGAGATTTACCAACATGGCTGTTAATGCATTGCATTTTCAGCCATTTTTTTTTGCGGCTTATTGGAGAGCTGACGCAGGATTCTAATGAGTCGTTTGGCCGTCAAAAGGTGTAATCATGACAACTAAACAACGTTTCCAGGCGCTGGATGTGATGCGGGGCCTGACTTTGGCTTTAATGATACTGGTCAACACGCCCGGCTCATGGAGTTATGTGTATTCGCCGTTGCTGCACGCAGATTGGCACGGTGCTACACCCACAGATTATATTTTTCCCTTCTTTTTATTTATGGTCGGCGCGGCCATGGTGTTCTCTCAAAGAGCATTAAACGCCTTATCATTTTCGGACCAGGCGACAAAAATTTTTCGTCGCACACTGGTTATTTTTTTGATTGGCTTGCTGCTGAATTACTTTCCCTTTACCCAGGGCCCCAGCAATCTGCGCTTTCTCGGTGTATTACAACGGATTGCCCTGGCATATTGTTTTGCCGCGTGGATAGTGTTGTACGCCAACACGCTCTGGCGTTGGGTTATTGCGGCGGGCTTGTTGTTGGGATATTGGGCGCTGCTACAGCTCAGTGCTGATCCTTACAGCCTGGAACATTCGGTGGTGCGTCAATTCGATCTGTATGTATTAGGCGAGCAGCATCTATGGCGTGGTAAAGGTATCGCTTTTGATCCGGAAGGCTTGTTGAGTACATTGCCCGCCATCGTCAATGTATTGATTGGCTATGAAGTCACGCGGCATTTGATTAACGCGAGCGACAAGGTCAAAGCGCAGTGGCAATTGTTTGCGGCCGGAGTCGTGATGACGGTGTTGGGCCTGGTGTGGCATCCGGTATTTCCCATCAACAAAAGCTTGTGGACCAGTTCATTTGTGCTCTTGACCAGCGGCGTGGGTGTACTGGTGTTGCTGTTGCTGGTGAGATTGGAAACATTCGCCTGGATGCAAGGTATCTATAAAGCCTTCACTATGCTGGGACAAAATCCGCTGTTTATTTATGCCTTATCAATCCTGTGGGCTAAAACGCTTCTGGTGGTGCCGGTCGGTGAGGTCTCTGCGTATCAATGGCTATACGATCAATTATGCAGGGTGGCTGATCCTTATAACGCTTCTTTGATGTTCGCTTTGATTCCGGTGGCGGTATTGTGGGTCGTTGCCTGGTACTTGCATCGCAAGAAAATAATCATCTCGATATAATGGAATAAAAAAACCCATCAACCACAAAGGTTGATGGGTAAGCGCTTTGTTTTTCGAGGAAGAAAAACGATTTATGGAGAACAACAACAAACATCAACGGACAAAAAACGTTACAACAAAACTGCGATAAAACGACAACACAACCATGAACAACAATCAGTGACGCAATGGCTTACCATCAATCCAGCTGTTAATCAGATTCAGGTTTTCATCCACCAGAATCATGCTGGCTTTATAGCCGGGCTTCAGTAAACCCAATTCTTTTTCCAGGCCAACCATCGCCGCAGGATACAGGCTCGCCATACGCACGGCTTCGCCTAATTCCATTCCTAACATAGACACGCTGTTGCGCACCGCGCTGAGCATATCCAGGTCAGAACCCGCGAGTGTTCCGGTGGCGGTAGCGCAACGACCATTCTCGCTACGGATAACTTCACCGTTTAATACAAATTCTTTATTGACCGCGCCCACAGTGGGCATGGCATCGGTAACCAAAACCATCTTGCCGCGCGCTTTGGCTGCCAGGGCAACTTTTAACGCAGCGGGATGAACGTGATAGCCATCCACAATAATGCCGCAATAGCTGTCAGCATGTTCCAGCGCAGCACCGATCATGCCCGGCTCGCGACTGGTGAGTGGGGTCATGGCATTGAACAAGTGAGTGAAGCTGCTCAAGCCCGCTGCCAAAGCGGTTTTGGTCTGCTCGTAATCTGCCGCGCTATGACCCGCCGCCACCGTGACACCTGCATTGACAAGCCGGTGAATCATCTCCGGGGTTGTTAATTCCGGGGCCAAGGTCACCAGCGTTTTTCCACGCTTGAGTGAGGTCAATAATGCAAATGCGGCTTCATCAATGGTGCGAAACTTTTCTGCGTTGTGAACACCTTTGCGCGCCGGATTTAAAAATGGCCCTTCCAGGTGAACGCCGACAATACCGGGTACCTGCTCATCAATCGCCTGGGCTACCGCCGCGATGGCTTTTTCCACCACGCTGAGATCATCGCTGATCAAGGTTGGCAGCAATGCTGTCGTGCCGAACAGGCGATGGGCTTCACCGATCTTGCGTAAGGTGTCTACAGTGGGCGCATCGTTAAACAACACGCCGCCACCGCCATTGACTTGCGTATCAAACAAGCCGGGCAATAGGGTCATGCCGTTAAGGTCTGTTTGCTCAATACCTTCAGGCAATTCAGCTACCGGCAACACACCATGAATGTGTTTACCGTCGATGACAACGGCATGACCATCAAGCCATTCGTTGCCAGTAAAAATTCGACCATTAACCAGTGCGCTGGTCATTACATTGTCTCCGTGACCTTGCGCAGGTGCGGCGGCTCATCCGGGTTGTAACCGCGCGCGATGGACAGCGCATTGGCCATACGATAAAAACTTTGTACCGCCAGCATGGGGGCGATGGCCGGGTGTGCACCCGCTACAACGGGCAGCGATCCGCTGATGCTTTCGCTGGCCACAAAAACCTTGGCGTTGCGCGCGCGGAAATCTTCAACCAGTGAGTCCATGCCGGCTAGCGTTTTATCCTGTTGTGCGAACAGCAACACCGGAAAACCTTCACCGACGATCGCCATTGGTCCGTGTTTAACTTCTGCAGCGCTGAACGCTTCCGCATGTAAGCCACAGGTCTCTTTTAATTTCAGTGCGGCTTCCTGGGCAGCACCGAAACCGATGCCGCGCCCGATAACAAATAAATTGCGCGCGTCTTTCAGGCCATCAACCACCGATTGCCAATCCTTTTCCCAGGCTTGGGCGAGAGATTGCGGCAGGTTTTTTAATGCGGCTTTCAACTCCTCGTCATTGCCCCACTCGGAGACCAGATGCATGATCGCACCCAGGGTGGCGAGATAAGACTTGGTGGCCGCGACACTTTTTTCAGAGCCAGCGCGCAGGGGAATCACGATATCGGCCATCTGGGCCAACGGGGAATCTTCCACATTCACCAGTGCCAGGGTCAATGCGCCACCGGCTTTAGCCTGCTCAACGCTGGCTAACAGGTCGGGGCTTTTGCCCGACTGGGAGATGGCGATGTAGAGTGTGCCTTCCAGTTGTTGCTTGGCGAAATAAATTGAGGTGATGGACGGTGCCGCCGATGAGGTCACCAGTCCGAGCCGGGTTTCAAACAAATATTTGGCATAGGTTGCCGCGTGGTCGGAACTCCCGCGCGCGCAGGTCACAATAGAGCGTGGAGCAAAGGCTTTCAGTCGCTCAACCGCAGCGGCCACCAGGGGGGCGTTAGCCTCGAACTGCTGGGCAATAACACTTGAGGCCGAAGCGGCTTCCTGAAACATCAGGGTTTCTTCGGGCTGCAAGCGAGGGGTCAAGACACTGGCTGACGACATAAAAACCTAACTCCAAAAAAGAAACGGGCTGCGAGACAACGTTGTCATTGTGGACTGATTTTTAACCCTTGTAAAGGCGTTGGCGCAACAATGCGTAATTTTTTTAACCAGTCGGCATTTACTGCGACCGAGGTAACGGCTGTGGCAGGATTTGGAGGCGGCCCCGACCCAAAGGTTCGGGGCGGTAGGGGTCAGGCTTTGCGGCCCAGAGCGGGGCAAGTGGAATCGCGCACAATCAATTGCGGGTAAAAACCTTCGCTCTCGACCTTATGGTCTGCGTTATTGCTATTGCGAATACATTCAATCAGCAGCGCTGTGGCACGCTGGGCAATGGTGCGGTTGGGCTGCTGGGCTGTTGTGAGGTTTGGCCAGGCCTGCCGGGAGAAAGGGCTGTCCTCAAACCCGACGATAGACAACTGGTGCGGCACATCCACGCCCTGAATCCGCGCGGCAAACAAGGTACCTGCCGCGATCTCGTCGTTACAGGCAAACACAGCGCTGGGTTTACTGCTTGATGACAGCAACTGCCGGGTGCGCTTGACCCCCGATTCAAACGAATACTCGCCCCCGACAATCAGCTTTTTGTCGACGGGAAGTTTGTTGTCTTTCAGGGCGGCTTTGTAGCCTTCCAAGCGTTCGATACTGGATTTATGCGCTTCATCCCCGCCCAGAAAGGCGATGGATTTATGGCCCAGGTCGATCAGGTATTGGGTAATGCGGTAAGCGGCCGTACGGTCGTCGATAAAGATGCAGGGCGCTTTGTCATCCGGCGGATGGGAGCCGGACAGGATACGCACGAACTTGATCTTGCGCTTGCTCAGGGCAGCCAGGACCTCCGGCATTTCAGACATCGGCGGGGTCAATACCAGGCCGCCCACGCGGCTGCGGTCAATCATGCCCAACACTTCATCAATGATGTTTTCGGACTTGGCATCACAGGGGTGGATGATCAACTCGTAACCCTGGCGATGACACTCGCCGAGAATACCGTGCTGCATATCGATCACGTAGTTGCTGTTGGGGTTGTCGTAGATGAATCCAATAGACGAGGCGGCGCCGCGTAATAAGCGGGCGGACAGGTTGGGTTGGTAATTCAGCTCTTTAACGGCTTTCCATACCCGGTCCTGCAAATCCTGGCCGACGGTGACCTCTTTATTGATAACGCGGGAGACGGTCTTGAAGGACACCCCGGCGAGTTTGGCAACGTCTTTGATTGTGGCTTTCATAGTTATCTGATGATTATGTTGTTCTCGTGGCCGCTAGAGTAGTGTTTAGCAGCGGCCAGTGCAATCAACCGGGCGGAAAAGCTGCGCATCACCCCCCCATGCTCCCCGGCTTCGCTGCCCTTGTTCATTTGCGGTGCACCATCAACCCTGGCAAAACGGTAAGACAGTGTAAAACGCTTTGTTTGATCAGTGGCAGACGTGCCAAACTTACCGGGTAATGCCAGGTATGTCCTGAAATCCAATTCCTGACCAGTAACCTCCTGAAGTGAGCGCATCGGCCGCGCGGAGGTTCCTCAATATCTATAAAAAATGAGGATATAAATCATGTATCTCGCCCTGTGTTCCCGTTTTATTTTCCCCGCTGTCAGCGCGGTCGCTGTCATCCTGCAACTCGCCTTGCCTGTTCATGCTGCCGAAGGGCGGCAACTGGAAAAGTTATGGCTGACTGCGGGTTTGCGCGTTCCTGAATCCGCTCTGGTCTATCAGAATGGTAAGGAAAAATACTTATTTGTGACCGAAATTGATGGCAAGGATGATGACGGTGAAGGCGGTGTGGCCCGCTTGTCATTGGACGGCAAGATTCTTGAGCAGGATTGGGTGCGCGGCCTCAATGGTCCCAAGGGGATGGGCGCGCACAAAGGCAAGCTCTATGTGGCCGACGTCAAGGAAGTGGTGGTGATTGATATCGACTCCGGTGATATTGATGCACGTATTCCCGTAGCCGATGCGGTATTTCTGAACGACATTGCCGTTGATATCAATGGCGTGGTTTATGTCTCGGACACGCGTACCAATAAAGTCCATCGCATCGTCAACAATAACGTGGAGCTGTACCTCGACAATATTACCTCCCCCAACGGCTTGCAAACCATCGGCAGTACCTTGATTGTGGGGGCGGCGACCCGGCTGTTGCTGATCGATAAAGATAAGAACCTGCTCACCCTGGCCAAGGGTTTTGAAAGCAATATTGATGGCGTGGAGATGACGCAACCGGGTGAATTTATTGTGTCCTGTTGGGCCGGGCTGGTGTATTACGTTCACGCGGACGGCCGCATTGAAAAATTGCTCGATAGCCGCGATACCCAGATCAACACCGCCGACATTGGTTTCGATGAAGATACGCGGATTGTCTACATCCCCAACTTCCACAAAAACTCCCTGACCGCCTATCAACTCAAATGACGTAAAGTGGGTCGGATTACGCCACGCTAATCCGACCTTTTATTTGGCTGGTGTCTGGTACTGATCTTTCCATTCTGTATAAGGCATGCCATACACCCGCTCACGGGCGTTTTCATAATCAATCTCTATCCCCTGTTCGGTCGCCGCCGCGACATACCATTTGCTCAGGCAATTGCGACAAAAGCCGGCCAGGTTCATCAGGTCAATATTCTGCACATCCTTACGGCTGTCCAGATGCTCCAGTAAGCGACGAAAGGCTGCTGCTTCCAGGGCCTGTTGGGTGTGTGGGTCCAGTTGGTCAATCTTCATCATGGGAGAATCCGTTGGGGGAAGGTTTGGCGGAAGGCGCTAGTGTAGGGGTTAGGGACGGGGGTGGCAAACCGGGTGGGCCAGTGTGCGTCAGGTGTCATCTCCGTAAAAATTCATGAAATCCCCTCAATTAGAATCTATAGTTGTCGATAACGTTGATGGTCATATCAAAAGCGCATACCCATAGCTGTGCGGGGTTGCGGGGCACTAAAATTTGCAAAGCATAGAAAGTTCCACGGGGTTCTGAGGGGAAAGTTGCGTGAATACAATTATCGGTGCGGTGGTCGTCATCGGCTGTATCCTGTTGGGTTACACCATGCATGGCGGCCAGGTGATGGCGTTGTGGCAGCCGAGTGAAGTGATCATTATCTGTGGTGCTGCTCTGGGTGCGATGATTATTTCCAACCCTTTATCGGTCAGCATCGGTGTAGTGAAATCCGCCGGTGCTTTACTGACACCTTCCAAATACAACAAGGCCATGTACCTGGACCTGTTGACCATGATGTATGACATCTTCAACAAAACCCGCCGCGAGGGTTTGATGGCGATTGAAGGTGATATTGAAGAGCCGGAAAACAGCCCGATCTTCAGCAATTACCCCGAAATCCTAAAAAATCATCACGCGATTGATTTTATCTGCGATTACCTGCGCATCATGGTGGTGGGCAGTATGGCGCCCCACGAGTTGGAATCCCTGATCGACCAGGAGCTGGAAGGCCACCATCAGGAAGCTGCGCTGGTGCCGGGTGCTATCGCCAAGGCGGCGGATGGCCTGCCGGGTTTCGGTATCGTGGCAGCGGTTCTGGGGATCGTCATCACCATGGGTAAACTGGGTGGGCCGCCGCAGGAATTGGGGGTGTCAGTCGCTGCCGCGCTGGTGGGAACGCTGTTGGGTATCTTGTTTGCCTACGGATTCATCGGCCCCTTCTCCGCCTATCTCGAACACAAGAATCGCGATGAAGCCCATTTTTATGAGTGTATTAAAGCCTGCCTGATGGCCTCCATGAACGGGCTGCCGCCACAGATCGCCGTGGAGTGTGGTCGTAAAGTGTTGTACCACAGTGTGCGTCCAAGCTTTACCGAGCTTGAAGAACAATATCGAGCCAAGAAGTAAGGGCGGTTGGTGATGGAAAAGGGCGCTCAGTCAGTCATTATCATTCGCAAGAAAAAAGGCCATGGCCACGGGCACCACGGCGGTTCGTGGAAGGTCGCCTTTGCGGATTTTATGACGGCGATGATGGCGTTTTTCCTGCTGATGTGGGTGCTGGAAACCACCACCAAAGAGCAGCAACTGGCCATTGCCGGCTACTTTCAGGACCCCGGCAATGAATTCATCATTGGGCCGGGCGGCGCGGACTCCGGGGTTATTGATCTGACCCCGCAACCGAAAGAGGCCGAATCTTCTCCGTCTGAGCCTGATGTCCCTGACCTCACTGAAGACGACCTGCGCCGTCAACTGGAACAGGCTGAACTGGAGCAACTGGAGGAATTAAAAGACCAGTTGGAAGCGGAGATCAGCCTGGATTCAGTCTTTGAGTTATTGAAAGAGCAGATCCTGATTGACTTCACCGCGCTGGGGTTGCGTATCCAGATTGTGGATAAAGAACAGCGCCCCATGTTTGACGTGGGCAGCGCACGCCTCAAGTATTACTCCAAAGACGTGCTGCACGCGCTGGCGCCCATTATTGATAAAGTCCCTAACAAGGTCAGTATTACCGGCCATACCGACGCCATGCCCTACGGTGCCGGTGCTTCCTACACCAACTGGGAGCTTTCTGCAGACCGCGCCAACAGTGCCCGCCGCGCCTTGCTGGAAGGAACCTATCCGGAGGCCAAGGTGGCTACGGTACAGGGCATGGGTTCTGTTGCCCCCTTGCTGGTGGATAAACCGACCGATCCTATCAACCGCCGTATTGCCATCATTGTGCTGAAAAAGGCAGTCTCCGATGCGTTGGCCAGTGGTGGCAGTGGCCTTAAGAGCTCTGATTTAATCACCGACCCCATTCCCTCTGCACCACGCCGTGAGCCGGAGCAGGGTAGCGTGCCGCGGGTAATGTCAGAGTCGGAAGTCGACGCAGCCATTGATGCTGAATCGCGCAATACCACTCCCTAGTGCTTGAAAAAGTCGGGCCCGGCCTGAAATAGCCTTCAGGTATTCACCTATTTCAGGAACGGCCACCATGAGCAGTCTGCAAATTACCTGTCCCCATTGCCTTGCTACAAACCGCTTGCCCGGAGAACGTCTGGGCGATGGTCCCAAATGCGGGAGCTGTAAGCAGCGGCTCTTCTCGGGCCACCCTATGAACCTGACCAGCGTTAACGTTCAGGCGGTGTTGGGTAAAAACGAGATTCCGGTATTGGTAGACTGCTGGGCGCCCTGGTGCGGCCCCTGCCAGAGTTTTGCACCGGTATTCGAAGCCGCTGCCCAGCGCCTTGAGCCCTATGTGCGTTTGGCCAAACTCAACACCGAAGCCGAACCTTTGGTCGGTGAGGGGTGGGCTATCCGCAGCATCCCCACATTGATTCTGTTTAAAGGCGGGCAGGAAATCCAACGGGTTTCCGGCGCCTTGCCGCTGCCGCAATTAATGCAATGGGTATATCAGAGCCTTAACCCCTGATGCCGGATAAACGCTTCATCCGTTTGGTCGAGGAGGTGCAGTCATGCCAGTTGTGCGCGGCGCACCTGCCTCACGGCGTCAACCCTGTTATCCAGATTGATCCGCAAGCACGCATCCTGATTGCCAGCCAAGCGCCGGGCCGAAAGGTTCACGACACCGGCATTCCCTTTAATGACGCCAGCGGAGAGCGGCTGCGTGCCTGGATGGGGGTGACGCGGGAGATCTTTTACGATGCGCGTCGCATAGCCATATTGCCGATGGGATTTTGCTACCCCGGCACCGGTCGTTCAGGTGACCTGGCGCCGAGGCCCGAATGCGCGGCGCACTGGCGCCGTACCTTGTTGGGTCACTTGCCGGGGATCGAACTGACGCTGGTGATCGGTCAATACGCCCTGGCATACCACCTGCCGGATCGTCCGGCGAGCCTGACGGAGACGGTAAAAGCCTGGCGCAATTACTTTCCCGCCGTCCTGCCCTTGCCGCACCCCAGCCCGCGCAACAACATCTGGTTGCGGCGTAATAGCTGGTTTGAAGAAGAGGTGATTCCGGCCCTGCGCCAGCGGGTGCAGCAGGTGCTCGAAGGCTCAAAGGGCTCCTGAATCGTCCGCCTCATCAGCCAGAATAACCCGGTTGCGACCTTCTTCCTTGGCCTGATACATGGCCCGGTCTGCCCGTTCAAACCATTGGATGGCTGTCTCCCCGCTGCGCAATTCGGCACACCCGAGGGAGGTGGTGATAGCACCGGCGGGGCTTTTGATGTGTGCCGCAATCTGGGTGCGAAAATCCTCTGCGACGACTCTGGCGGATTCCTGGTGTGTATTGCGGGCAAGGATGACAAACTCCTCGCCACCAAAACGGAACAGCCGGTCGGTCTTGCGCGCGCGCTGGCGCAACAGGTTGGCGATGTCCACCAGCAACTCGTCACCGCACTGATGGCCGAAGTTATCGTTCACCTCCTTGAAGTGGTCCAGGTCCAGGACAATCACTGTGGCGGGTATTCCGCTGCGCTTGAAGTCGTCGATACACCGGGTCATCTCCAGGTCCATGGAACGGCGATTGCCCAGCTGGGTCAGCGCATCCTGGGTGGCATAAGTTTGCAGCAGTTGATGATGTTTGTTGGCTTCGCGGGAAAACACAAAGGTCATGCTGCCGGCAAATAACAGCGAGGCCAACATACCAAACGCCGCCACCTGATCATCAACCTGCATGGCAATGGGAATCATGGCGAGCATGATCAACACATTGACGGTGATAGCAAAGGGCGCGCGTAACAGGAAAAAATTCGCGCTGAAGGCGGGAAACATCCAAAAGAAATATAAGGGCCCATTCAGGTAAATCACCGCAACAGTCGCAATGCTGTATTGCGTTGCAGCAAGAATGGAGGGATAAAACACGGACTGGGTGCGATAGGCATACCAGGCGTTTGCCCCGGCAATCACCACAATAATCAGGTCCAATATCGCTTTGAGGTATTCGCCATTGAGATAGCGCATGACCACAAAAGGCGCGACGCCGAAGGTGGCGAGCACGGCGAATAAATAAATCAAACCCAGTTGAAATCTTTTTTTGGAATCTTCAAGCATTCGATCTTGTGTCTCCACATGGCTTTCCGTTGCACAGCGGCTATTGGGTACTCTAAGAGCATAGCTGCAAATCAGCTAGGCGTGATAAATGGATGAGTGCGACGTGTTAATTCCATTGTAATGGGCAGAGCTGTCGCGATTGTCTGCTATGCTGGCGAGCAAAGATTCTCCCCGTAGGCTTACCGGAGCGATTGTTATGTTGTATGAACTTACCGTTATTCAATTTTCCAAGATGCTGACCAATCTGGATCAGCTTCTGGATAAAGCATCGGCCTATGCCGATACCAAAAAGTTCAATCTGGATGTCTTGCTGAACGCGCGTTTGGCACCGGATCAATTTCACCTGATTCGTCAGGTGCAGATCGCCTGCGATACGGCGAAGCTGGCGGTGGCGCGCCTGACAGGAAAAACAGCACCGGTTCACGAAGATACGGAAACCACCCTGGCGGAATTGAAAGCGCGCATTAACGACGTAGTGCATTATCTGGCCAGTATGACACCGCAGGATTTTGACGGTGCGAAAGAGCGTCATGTCAGCCAGCCGCGCTGGGAGGGGAAATACCTGACGGGCTTTGATTACGCGATTCAGCACGCAATCCCCAACCTCTACTTTCATGTCACCACGGCCTACGCCATCCTGCGTCACAATGGTGTTGACCTGGGTAAAAAAGATTATCTCGGTGCTATGCCTTTCAAGACTGAATAAGCCTGACCACCAATTTGAAGTATCCGGAGCCATCAATAAGGCTCCGGATTTTCCCGTCATTACATCGCTTTTGCTAACTTCGCTTTGCGTACCAGTTGAATAAACTCGGTGCGGTAGCCGTAGTCATCAGTGCCTTTGGTTTTTTGAGCCAGGGCAATCACATCATCGTAACTGTAGTCGCCGGTAAAATGGCTGCCGCGCAGCAATTGGGCAAAGCCCGCGACGGCGGTGGCGAAACCGGCTTCCTGCTGCAGCGAACCAGGCGCTACCTTGTCCAGTGTGATTGCCTGGCTGGCGCTGATCGGTTTTTCGATCAATTGCGATTGTTTTTCGCCCGGCAATTTATAGCGAATCCGTAAAAAAGCGTATTCATCGCCAAGCTTATCCGCAGGCCTGGTTTTTTCCGTTGCGTAGCGGCTGGGTTCCAGCAGGGGCTTACCTTCACCGACCGGCGTAATTTCATAAATGGCGGTCACGCTGTGGCCCGCACCAATATCACCAGCATCGACTTTATCGTTGTTGAAATCTTCGCGTTGCAGGGCACGGGTTTCGTAACCGATCAAGCGATACTCCGCGACGGTAGCCGGATTAAATTCCACCTGGATTTTGACATCGTTGGCTATGGGAAACAGGGTCGATGTGGCTTCGTGGACCAACACTTTTTGTGCTTCGCTCAAGGTATCGATATAAGCGGCAACACCATTGCCGTGTTGAGCCAGGGTTTGCATCATGGCGTCCTGATAATTGCCCTGGCCAAAACCCAATACCGACAGATAAATACCCTGATCGCGTTTGCGTTCCACCAGCGTCTGCAAATCGCTGTCGCCCGTGGGGCCGACATTAAAATCGCCATCGGTGGCGAGGATAATGCGGTTAACCGCTTTGGAATCAAAATTGGTTTCCGCTAATTCATAGGCGCGCTGAATACCTTCCGCACCGGCGGTTGATCCGCCCGCTTGCAATTGCTGCACCGCCCGGAGGATCTTTTGTTTGTCTTTTACCGGGGTGGGTTCCAGCACGGTTCCCGCCGCACCGGCGTACACCACAATGGCCACCGTATCCTCGGGTTGTAGATTGTTCAACAGCAATTCCATGGATTGTTGCACCAGAGGCAATTTATCCGGACTGTGCATCGAGCCCGACACATCCAGCAGGAACACCAGGTTGCTGCGCGGTAGAGCGCTCGCGGGCAGTTGATAACCTTTGATGCCGATATGGATCAGTTTATTACCGGCTTTCCAGGGCGAATCCATCACCGAGACACTGGGCAGGAACGGCGTTGCTTTATCGCTCGGCACGGGATACTGATAATCAAAATAATTAATCAATTCCTCAACCCGCACGGCGTCCTTGGGCGGCAGGTAGCCATTGTTCAGGCTGCGCCGCACGAAACTGTAGGCTGCGGTATCCACATCAATTGAAAAAGTCGACACGGGTTCTTCGCTGACAGCTTTCACAGAGTTTTCCTGGAATTCCGCAAAACGGTCCCGAAATTCAGCGGCCGGTGGTACGGCTGCCAGGTCGCTCGCTGGTGCGACAGATGGCATCGGGCTGGCCGGCATGGCCAAGCGGGCGGTTTCCTGGGCACGTTTGGCGGACATGGCTTGTTGTTCTGCAATGACCATGGGCTCGGCCGGCGAATACTGGGCGGCAATCTCCAATTCGCGCGCGCCGGTAACGATAATCTCTTCAGTCGCCTGATCCGCTCCGGCGGTTGCCTCGGGACGTCTTACTTCCTTCGACATGGCCAGATCATCCCTCATGGAGCTACTGGTGTGCAGCGGCATCTGCTGAAACAGCAGCACACCGACGACCGCGAGGCTGCAGGTGGCGAGGCCGCTGATTAACAATTTTTTTTGCGCAAACGTAAAAGGGTTACCGTTCATGGAATCTGTCCTGTTCGGGTTGTGGGTACCCATAAGACGAAGCCATGCAAGAAAACCTTGGAGCCCGGATAATTTTTTTTGTGATGCTGAATCTTTTTGCGCCGCAGGCCCTTCTGCCGGCTGTGTATCAGCGGCCTGCTTTTCCAGTGCCTGGGTTTCCTGTACCGCATCAAATTCCATCAATGCCAGAGCCAGCGCACGCTTTTTAGCCTCGCTGTCCGGTTTTGGGTGGGTGGCAAACGCCTTGTCGATCAGGTTATCAGTCATAGTCGTGCCTCCTGCAGCGGGGCGGAGGATGTTTGTAAAAGAAGGAGTTGTTTGCGGATTTCATGCAGTCGCCAGGAAACGGTACTTTCCTTGATGGACAAAATGCCGGCGGCTTCGGCGTGGGTTAAGCCTGCGCCGTGAACCAGAAGTGCGGTTTCCTTAAAACCCTCGGCCATATCGTCGAGGATGCCAAGCACCTGCTGTAGATAGATATTGGTTTCCGCAGGGTTATCCTGAGCATCGGGTTCTTCGGCCAGCGCGACAACCTCACCCGGTCTGTCATCACCCCAGTGGCGCGACTGGCTGCGTTGCCAGTCTTTGGCACAGTTGATCACCAGACGATACAGCCAGGTGGTAAAGGCTGAATCAAAGCGAAACTGAGCCAGGGTGCGAGCCAGTTTGATACAGGCCTGTTGAGTAACATCTTCCGCATCTGCACGGCTGCCACACCACTTGTAGGCAAAGCGGAAGATGGTGTCGTAATAGGCATTAAGCAGCGCCTCGAACGCTGCTCTATCGCCTTGCTGTGCCAGACGAATGTCGTCAGCTTCAGTCATCTGCAATGCAACCGGTTTAGTTGTTTAAGGATAAGACGCGGCCAATGGGAAAATCCTTGGCCAGTCACAGGCAAGTTTTCTGAAAAAATCCGTTATACATGGCTTATACAATTTTTAGCGAAGGCCGGACAAGATTTTTTTACGGCGCTGTTGATTTTTCTAATGCGAGTCACGGCGTTAAACAGCGATGCTTCACTTGTCGGTTTTTTTTACGTGGCGTTGTTGAGAGCTAGTCGGCAGGTGTAATGATACCTAAGGGTTGTTGTACAAAAAATGCAATACAAGAACCGGCGTAACATGGGTTTATTTTTCACCACCTCAGACCACTCGCTTTGTTTGCGTGAAAGGCGTGCAGGGATTGTACCGGCCTGGTTGGGGGGCATTCGGCATTTTTTACAAGGGGGCAAGATCTTGTTTGCCTTTGTTATTTTTTCAAAGATTATCCTGGGTGGGAGTGTCGCTTAAATTTACATTGATAATAACCTGTCAGTCCTTAAGTCGGTTCTTTTTACAAACTTAGCTATAAAAACGTGAAGTTCGTTCCAATAACTGGTTGATATAGATGAATTTTTTAATATTGGCCTGGTTAATGCTTATTCAGGCTTGCGCGCCATGGTAGAAGCTTGATGGTGTGAGGTATTAACAACATGAACTTTTGCCGGCCGTATACCAGGTCGGATAGCTGTGTCTTAAAGGACGATAACTATGAACATTCAATGGCTTAAAAAACTTGTCGCCGTATCAGCTCTGTTGTTCAGTGTCAGTGGTTATGCTGCTGTTATCACTGATGTGAAAGAAGTTGATACGTTTGTGGATTGGTGGGACTCAACAAGCTGGACCCACGACATTAATGATGATGGATTTGTCGCGGGTACGGCTCAAAGCGCTACGCTTTCTATCGAATTCTGGGATGATCGCGGTTTTCTGGATCTGGGTGAGCTGGCTACTATCGTTGTCGGCACTATCGATTTCCTGGACGGGGCTTTTATCTATGTACCGACCAGTGATTGGGCCGGCGCATTGGGCTTGAACTCGCTGGTTTCACTCAATACTACCGGCTTGCTGTCGGTAAAAGTATGGAGTGACTTTGGTGACTTCTATATAGGCAACTCGACCCTGGAGGTGGTAACTACCTCTGTTCCGGAACCTGGCTCTCTGGCGTTGCTTGCCTTGGGGTTGATCGGCTTGGGATTGCTGAGAAAGAAGAACGCTGCATAACACGGTTGTTTGCGTGACAAAAACCCGCCACCCGGCGGGTTTTTGTTTTTCCGGATCCATAAATCGTTGGTCCGTGCCCATGAAACCTTCCTTTATACTTCCCCCGCTGTGCCGATGTATTTAGCCAACTGTATGTAGCCACTATAGCGAGAGAGGAGCTTCCTGTGTCATCAATCCCCCTACTGGTGGACAGCCATTGTCATTTCGATTTTGCGGCGTTTGATCCTGACCGTGCGACGGTCTGGACGGCCGCCCAGGGTGTGGGTGTCGGTCAGTTAATCATTCCCGGGGTGGCACCGGACCAGTGGCAAGCGGCGGCGCAGGTGAGCGCCGAGTACCCGGGTATCTATTGTGCGGCGGGTGTTCATCCCTGGTGGGTGAAGGATCTGGTCGGAGGCGACTTGTCTGCAAACCAGCGAGACAAGATTCGCGATAACTTACGACAAACCCTGACCGCATCGCCCTGCGTGGCTGTGGGTGAATGTGGCCTCGACAAGCTGGTCGATGGACATTTTGAGCATCAGCAAGAGTTGTTTGCCCTGCAAGTGGAATTGGCTTGCGAGTTGAACATGCCGTTAATCATCCATTGTCGCAAAGCGCACAACGAGGTTATCGCGCTCTTGCGCCGGTACCGGCCTTCGGCAGGCGGGGTAATTCATGCCTTCAGCGGCAGCACCCGGATCGCGGAGACTTACATTAACATGGGCTTTTATCTCGGCATTGGCGGCACTATTACTTATGAGCGGGCGCACAAGACCCGCCAAGCGGTAAGCGAAGTCCCGCTGACGGCATTATTGCTGGAGAGCGATGCACCGGACATGCCTCTCTGCGGTCGTCAGGGTGAGCGCAACAGTCCGCAGTATCTGCCGGAGACGCTGCGAATCCTGGCCGGATTGCGTGAGCAATCCGTTGCAGAGGTTGCTGCTCAAACTACTAATAACACGCGCCGATTATTCCGGCTGCCGGATGAGGTGGGTTGATGATTCATGATGATCTGAGCGAGGTGTCCGTGGCTCGGCTGCTGGCGGCGGATAACTGGCAAAGTAAATACCGCCTGATTACCGACTGGGGGCGGTTGATCGCGCCCAAGCCCGCGCTGCGCCATCCGGCCAATGCAGTCAAAGGGTGCGAAACGGCAGCCTGGATGGGCCACGAGTATCGGGATGGCCGACACCATTTCGCCTTCGACAGCGACAGCCGGGTGATCAAAGGTCTGGCTGCTTTACTGCTGGTTCATATCGACAATAAAACCGCCGAAGAATTGGCGCAGTTACATTTGGGTGGGCTGTTACGCGATGCCGGGCTTGAGAAACATATAACCCCCTCGCGCAATAACGGCTTTCGGGCGATGCTGCTGCGGGCCTGCGAAATGGCGGGTATCGACGCCGGTCTGGTTTAATCTGGCGGCCCAGGGCGGCAACGCTTTTGCAAATAACGTTCAATCGCGCGGTTAGCGGCGAGAAACCCGAAGGTGCCAGTCACCATTACCGACGAACCAAAACCACCAGCACAGTCCAGCTTCACCCCGTCCTGTAAAACCTGTTTGTCCATACACACGGAACCGTCAGGCTTTGGGTATACCATCTGCTCGGTAGAATAAATCGCATCGACGCGAAACTTGCGTTGTTTGTCTCGGGCAAAATGGTAATGGCGATACAACTGCGTGCGGATCTTGGCGAGCATGGGATCGCTTTCGGTACGGCCGAGATCGTCAACCCGCACCAACTGTGGGTCACGTTTCCCGCCGGATGAGCCCACTACTATCAAGCGAATCTTTAGCGCGCTGCAATAAGCCACCAGGCGCGCTTTGATATGCGCCGCATCCATTGCATCAATCACCACGTGATGCTCCTGCCCGATCAGCGTTGTCATGTTGTGCTGATCGATAAAGTCCTCGTGTGTATGCAAGCGAATTTCAGGATTGATATCGCGCAGGCGTTCGCTGATGACCTGGTTTTTTGAGCGGCCAATTTGTGAGGCGAGGGCATGGGACTGGCGATTGGTATTGGTCACGCACACATCGTCCAGCTCGATCAGGGTCAGTTCACCCACACCGCTGCGCGCCAGCGCCTCTGCCACCCAGGTGCCGACACCGCCGAGGCCGATCACCGCAAAATGTGCCTGGGCCAGGGCCGCCAAAGCATCCTGACCGTACAGTCGGGCGATGCCGCCAAAGCGTTGTAAGTATTCGGGGCTTAGGGTGTTATTCATGCTACTGATTCTCCGCCAACAAACGCGGGAGCGTTTTAGCGCAGTTTATCAGTGCGTGCAAGTCGCTATGGAGGATGGTGAGGCTAGCTTTCTGCGGGCAGCGCCACTCCCTTCATCACCAGGATATTTTTACCGCTGCGCTCAATGCGGGCATTGAGCGCTTGTTCCAGGCTGAAGATAAAGGTATCGAGATCGCCCAGATGAAAAATCCCGGTAATACGTTGCTGATTTAATTCGCTATCCACCACGGTAATTTTTTCTGTGATGTAACGGTTATATTCAGCCACGGCATTCGCGAGCGTATCGGCATCGAAATAAATCTTACGGGTTTGCCACGCCGAGATACGGGCCAATCGGGCAGCTTCTACTTTGGTGGCTTCATCGCCTTTTTTATAATTGACGGCCTCGCCCTTGCGAATTTCTGTGATGATAGATTGATCGGCGATCAAGGGATTTCTGGATTTCAATTCCACCACACCATCGGCCACATCCACCGACAAAGTCTGATCACGAATGGCCACATTAAACTCGGTACCCAATGCCCGGACCAGGCTGCCGGCAGCCGACACTTCAAACGGCCGTTGATTATCCTTGTTCACATCAAAATAGGCTTCGCCATGGTGCAAACGGATGCGGCGTTTTTTCCCGGAATAATGCACGCTGATGACCGTGTCGGTATTGAGCATGGCGGTCGAGCCGTCGGGCAATTGCACCAGGCGCTGCTCGCCGATGCGCGTGCTGAATTCCTCTTCGCTGAGGTAATTGATGCTGAAGATAAAACCGATCCCGAATAGCAGCAGTACCGCCGCATACGCCAGCCAACTGCCCGGGTTATTCAAACCGACACTGCGCTGGCGATAACCGGGTTCCAGTTCCTGGCGGGCACTGATCAGCTCGCGCTGTATGTCTTCATCCTCGCGCAGGTTATTGGTCATCAGCCACAGTGTGCAGCATTGTTCATAAGCCAGTTCGTGGGCCGGGTTTTCTTTCAGCCAGGCTTCAAAATCCTGCTGCAACTCCGGATCACTGTCCGGCCCGCGCAGTTTGGCAAACCAGAGTGCAGCCTCTGCTTTGATCATGCGACGGGTTTTCTTTTCAGTAGCAGGCTGGGTCATAGTAAATCTTCAAGTGAATGTTGCAGTGCTTTGATAGCGCTGCTCATGTGGCGTTCCACCGTGCGCGTGCTGATATTGAGCGCATCGGCAATTTGCGGGTAAGTCAGTTCGTCGAATCGGCTGAGCAAAAAAATCTGGCGGGTGATAACGGGCAATTCCAGTAGCGACTGCTTGAGTCGATTCAGCGAATCCTCCCAATCGAGTGCCCGGGTTGGGGTGGATTCATCGCTGGGGAATTCCAGCTCATCAAAGTCGACGTGGGCATCGAACATACGGCTGCTGCGTCGGCGCAGTGAATCGCGCACCAGGTTGGTAGCAATGGCAAAGATATAGGCGCGTGGATTTTCCTGCAGGCGTGTCAGATCTTCCTGGCGCAACAGGCGCACATAGGTTTCGTGGAGGATTTCGGCCGCATCCTGACGGCCGCCGGGCAGAATGCCGGCGAGGTAATTCAACAGGCTGTGGCGGTAACAGTGGTACAGGGCTTCAACGGATAAATTGTCGGTATCGCCGCCCGGCGCAGAGGGCTGGTTGGAGACCAGCGTAAGGTTGGGTTTGCCAGGCGACATGGACGATTTCCGTGTGATAGAGATGCTCGTAATGGAGAGGCCAGTGTGAATAACGTTTGCCGCCATATCTTATCCTGAGCAGCAATCCCTATAACGTAAACAGCACGCAAAACCCGACACGGATAGCATAAAAAAATGGACCTGGGTTCCGCTTCCGGGTTCCTGTCTGAACTTTGTCTGTTGCTGTGGCGGATGATTTGATATGTTGCCCCGAGGCCGTCGGTCCGGCGCTACACACTTTTATTATCGGCAAACACAAGCGAATGAAACGGCTGATCTCCCCGGCTATGCTGCGATCATGGGCCCTGGCTGCTGGCCTGGGTTTGCTCCTGCCATGGCATTTTGCCTTCGGGCATATGTACACCATCAACGAACAGCCTCTTGCCACCGCCCTGACACACTACGCCGAACAATCCGGATTGCAGATCCTGTTTCGTCCGGAAGATATTCCCGCCGTTTCTGTGGCGCCGCTGCAGGGTGAATTCACCGCGCGCGAGGCCATTGCGCACTTGCTGCGTCATACGCAACTGCAATACACCCTGCGCAACAACGCCATTGTTATCTTTGTTGCGCCGCCGGCACGCCATGCGGAAACGGTTTCGCCGGATTTTTTTGGCGATGGTGTGCAGGAGGAAACGGCACCGCCGTTGGCCGTTCCGGATGAAATGCTCATCACCGGCATTCGCGGCAGTGTGAAACGCAATCTGGTACAAAAGAAAAACGCGGATTCGGTGGTGGACATGGTCACCGCCGAAGACGTTGGAAAATTTCCCGATAAAAATATCGCGGATGCCTTGCAACGGATTCCTGGGGTGTCGGTGGATCGCATTTGGGGCGAAGGGCGCGACATCAATATTCGCGGTACCGATAAAGACATCAATCGCACCTTGATGAATGGCCAGAACGTCGCCTCCGCATACTGGTGGGCCAACGATAATCCGGGCCGGGGTTTTAACTACACCATCCTTGCATCAGAATTAATTGCATCGCTGGCCGTGCACAAAAGTCCGACGGCGGACATCGATGAAGGCAGTATCGGCGGCACGGTGATTATTTACACGCACAAACCCTTTGATATGGACAGCAACACCCTGCGGCTGAACCTGGAAGGTCAATACAGTGAATTGCCCGGTGCCTGGGATCCCCAGGCGTCTGTGCTCGGCAGTTGGAAAAATGCCGCCGAGACGTTTGGTGTACTGGCGTCCTTTAATTGGCAAAACCGTTCAATGCGCCGTGACGGCCTGGAAGCCTTTCCGGATAACACGCGCTATGACATCGTCGATGAACAAGGACAGGTAACGGAGGATGTGTATGTCATCTGGGGTGGCGGCTCCGCTATTTTTCAACAGGAGCGCGAACGTCAAACGAGTAACGTCACCTTGCAATGGCGACCCGCTGATGCCTGGGAGTTGGCATTGAATTATGTTGAGTCCAACATGGCCATGAATAACAGCAACCAGAATTTTTTATTCATGCCCGGCGGATTTAAATTGCGCGAAACGCCCCCGGTCACTGTGACTAACCCGCGCTTTGGCGCAACCGGTGATGGACGACAAACCTTGCTCGGCGGCGTGATGAATAATCCTGACAGCGTGGGCGCCGCTATCGACAGCATTTTTCGTCAGGCCTACGTGCGCAGTACACTCTACGACCTTGATGTGCATTATCACGGCGATGTCTGGCAATGGCATACGCAAGTGGGCATCACCAGCGCCGCCGGCGGCACAGATCATGATCGCCTCTACCGTTTTCTCGGCAATACGCGGCACAGTTTTTCGTTGAGTCGTGACAGTATTGAAGTGGATTATCTCGATCTCGATCCACAAAACGCGGCCAGCCTTGCACGTTTCTCCAGCGATTCCCGCGATTGGCAGCGCCGTATGGAAGATGAAGAAACCTACGCGCAACTGGATACAGAGCGGGACCTTGATAGCGCGTTTTTTTCGCGTATTACATGGGGCATCAAATGGCGCGACCACAGTATTGAAAATCATCGTCGCCTAGGGCGCATCGATACCGCGCATCCGGGGTGGGTAACGCTGGGATATATCGGCCTTGATCAGGTATCCAGCGGGTTAACACCGCCGTTGCATCGCAACACCGCCAGCGCCGGCTCGCTCACACGGTTTGCCTGGGCTGACAAAGGTATGATCGCAGAAGTTATTGATCCATTGTTGGAAAACGGGTTAATGATTTACCACGAAGATCGCGCGGCGTTTTATCGCATCAACGAAGATATTACAGCGACTTATTTCAAAGCGGATTTTGCACGCGGCGCCTGGCATGGCAATGTGGGCGTGCGCGCGGTAGAAACACAACAAACATCCACAGCCTATCGCGAACGGGACACGGTTATCGAACAGCGCCGTTACCGCGATTACCTTCCCAGTGTTAACCTTGCCTACGATATTGATGACACCGCATTGTGGCGCTTCTCCGCATCCCGTGTTATGGCGCGTCCTACCTTTCAAAACCTGAGCCCTAACATCGTCATCGACGCCACCAGTGGCACAGCATCCGAAGGCAACCCCAATCTGGACGCCTTCCGGGCGCGTCAACTGGATAGCGGCATTGAATGGTACTTCGATGACGCCGCTATTTTGTCGGCGACGTATTTTTATAAAGACATTTCCACATTTATCTACACCGAAACCGTGACAGAAACGGTTGACGGCCAACAGCTGAATATCACCCGCCCCTACAACGCCGAAGGCGCGCGTATCAATGGTGTGGAAATTCAATGGCAACAGGATGTGGGAAATGGCATAGGCTGGCTGAGCAACTATACCTACACCGATGCTCGCGTACCCTCACCGGACGGACAACAAAGCTTACGCCTGCCGGGCAACTCGCGCGATCAGGTGAATGCATCCATTTACTATGAAAGCCCGCATTACAGTCTGCGCCTTTCCTACAATTACCGTTCCAAGTCCTTCGGTGAATTAATCTCCGGTTCGCAGGACGAAACTGACGGATATCAACAATGGGATTTTTCGGCGGCTTATACGCCGGTAGAACATTTGACGGTGTATGTTGAGGGTGTGAATTTGACGAACGAAGTCATTTTTTATCGAACGGCGAATGATATTCCCCAAGGTTTATATGAAAACGGTAGATGGTTTTCTGTTGGAGTGAGGTTAAAACTTTAAGGTTTAGTTTGGTGGGGAGAATTGGGCAGAGGCTTCCGGGACACGCCGTGAACCCATCCATGGGGGCTCATCATCGACATCCCTGTCGATGATGGTCCCGGAGGCCTCTGCCCAATTCTCTGCGAGTATGTGCCAAGAAATTTTAATAAAAATGGCTATGAAATATTAATCGTGAATTTAGCACAGCAGGCGTGGCGGAGTAGGGTGTGAGACCATCATCGACAGGGATGTCGATGATGAGCCTCCAAGGATGGATTCACGGCGTGCCTCACACCCTACTCCGCCACGACTGCCTCGCCTACTACTCCAAGACATCTATTATCAAACGCACCCGATCAGAAAATACCGACAAAACCGAGTAAATATTTTTCGTTTAATGAATTTCATAGCGTTTAATCCGCCATATTACAATTTCATGTCGGGTTTCCCCCTCCCACTGCGTTTACTTAACCGGCAGTGGTATGAAATAACAAGACCGCCAAGCGGTCCGTACATAAACAGGGGAAACCAAAAGTGATCAGCTCACGCAAAAAACAACTCGCCTCCACCATCGCACTACTCACACTCAGCACCGCACTACCGCTACACGCCCAACCCGGCAGCGACGACGAACAGATCGAACAACTCTTCGTCACCGGCATTCGCGGCAGTTTAAAGCAATCACTTAATGTCAAACAAAACGCCGACTCCATCGTCGATGCCATCAACGCGGAAGATATCGGAAAATTCCCTGACAAAAATGTAGCCGATTCGCTGCAACGCATTCCTGGTATTTCCGTTGACCGTATCTGGGGTGAAGGGCGCGATATCTTTGTGCGTGGCACCAACAGCACCATGAACCGTACGCTGATGAACGGTCAGAACGTGGCATCCGCTTACTGGTGGGCCAACGACAATCCCAGTCGTGGATTTAATTACTCCATCCTAGCCTCGGAGCTGGTGTCCTCGCTGGAAGTGTACAAAAGTCCGGAAGCGGATATCGACGAAGGCAGCATTGGCGGTACAGTGATTGTGCGCACGCGCAAGCCGCTGGATCTGGATGCCATGACCTTCCATGCCTCCGCTGAAGGTGTCTACAGTGAATTGCCGGATGAAATTGATCCGCAATTTTCCGCGTTGGGCAGTTGGAAAAATGCAACGGACACCTTCGGTATCCTCGCGTCCGTCAGCTCACAAAAACGCACAGTGCGACGCGATGGTTTGGAAACTTTTCCGACCAACACGCTCTATTCGGTCACCGATCAAAATGGCGATGTAACTGACAATGTCTATGCCGTGTGGGGTGGTGGTTCCGCCATCTTTCAACAGGACAACGAACGCCTGACCACTAATCTGACGATGCAGTTCAGGCCGACGGATGCCTGGGATATGGTGTTGAACTACGTTAAATCCGATATGGATTCTGATAACAACAACCAGAATTATTTATTCATGCCTGGCGGCTACAAGTTGGAAAACGGTGACACGGTCACGGACCCGCGTTTTATTCCTACCGGCGATGGCAATCTCGCCCTGGTTGGTGGCACGCTGGAAAATCCTGACAGCGGTGGTGCGGCGATTGAGCCGATCTTTCGCGAAGCCTCAGTCGAAACCGAGGTGCTGGATTTTGATGTGACGTATCACGGCGAGGGATGGGTGGCCCATGGGCAATTCGGTACCACTAACGCCGAGGGCGGCAGTGACCGCGATATGGGTTATTGGTTTGAAGCCAACACGCGCGAACGGATTAATCTCGGTCCCAATACCATTGAAATTGAATATCTGGATATTGATCCCACGGCTCATTCTGCGCTGACATTGATGAGTGCACGCGACTGGATTCGCACCATGGAAGATGAAGAAAACTATGCGCAGGCTGATGTGGAATTTGATTTGGACTGGGGCCCGATTACCAGCGTCAAACTGGGCGCCAAATTCCGCGACGAAACCATCACCAACAATCGCACGGTAGGTACCACCGACAGCTCGCATCCTGCCTGGCGCACTATCACCATGGATGAAGTGTCCGGTGGATTAACCCCGCGCTTGCACGGTGAGTCGGCGACGGCAGGTTCCTTGACCCAGTATGCATGGATTGATGGTGATCTGGCGAAATCAGTGATTGATCCGATGTTCCGCGAAGGTGCGATGGCCTACACCTTTGATCAACAAGCCTATTATGAAATCAACGAGGAAATTACCGCTGTGTATGCTAAAGCCAATTTTGAATCCGGCAAATGGCGCGGTAACCTTGGGGTGCGGGGTGTAGAAACCGATCAGACTTCCCAGGCCTATATTGATGGAAACCTGGGCAGCATCTCGCGTAGCTATACAGATTACTTGCCCAGCCTCAATGTGATCTACGATGCGGCCGACGATGTGATTGTGCGCATGGCGGCGTCGCAAGTGATGGCGCGGCCGACCTTCCAGGATTTGAGTGCAAACCTGACCATCAATGCCACGACGTCGTCAGCCAGTGCAGGCAATCCGGAACTCGATCCTTTCTATGCCGATCAGTACGAAGCCGGTGTGGAATGGTATTTTGCAGAAGCGGCCATTTTATCAGCGACCTATTTCGTGAAAAATCTGGATACCTTTGTATTCACCCGCACCGCCGAAGAAGTGATTGATGGACAAACCCTGACGGTGACACGTCCCTACAATGCGCAGGACGGCGCGGACATTCAGGGGCTTGAATTGCAATGGCAACAGGAACTGGGCATGGGCTTTGGTGTGGTCGCCAACTACACCTACACCGATGCGACGGTGCCAGCTGTGGATGGTGGGCAAACACTAAAGTTGCCCGGCAATTCGGAGGACCAATTAAACGCGTCGGTGTATTACGAGGATGATGTTTTCAGCGTGCGCCTGTCTTACAACTATCGCTCGGAAGCTTTCGGTGGATTGACCTCGGGTTCTCAGCTGGTGACTGACGAATACGATCAGTGGGACGCGACGGCTAATTGGTTAATCACGGACCAGCTCTCATTGTTTTTCACTGCCGTTAATCTGACCAATGAAATTATTTACCAGCGCACCGATGACGGTATTCCCGTAGGCTTCTATGAAAACGGTGCGCGCTACAGTCTGGGCGCACGCCTGCAATTTTAATGGACAGCGTCTGCTGAAGGCCGTTGTGCTCACAAGGAAGTGCAACCCCAAACCTCAGTACTTTGCCCGGCCTGGCCGGGCTTTTTTTGATATCTTCTGATTACTTAACTGAGTGTTCTTGCCGATATTGCGATGGCGTTTGGCCCAGGTGCTTTTTAAAGATGGAATTAAATGTAGATTTGGAGGTGAAGCCTGCCGCGGCAAGAATATCCAGCATAGAGGTACTCTGCTGATCCGGATCACGCAGCAAGCGCTTGGCTTCTTCGACGCGATAGCCATTGATAAACTCAAAAAAATTCTTGCCAAAATTCTGATTCAGGATGCGCGACAAAGTGCGCTCCGGTAATGAGAGCCGCTTGGCCAGCAACTCGATATTGATGTCCGGCTCCAGAAACGGTTTTTCCTTTGCCATAAAGTTCTGCAAGCGGTCGACTTGCTCCGGCTTAAAATAAGGTGAAGCCGGCTCTGGCGGTATATTGCGCTGATCATCAATACCATCGAAAAGGTGCGTGTAACGAATACTGATAAACACCAGTGAATTGACAAAGAAGAAGGTGAAATAATTGGTGCAGATGCCGAGGATATTAGCCAGGTCTTCACCAATCCGGTGACCGATGGCGTGGATCAACAGTGCCCAGCTTGCAATCAACACAAAACCGCTGACAAACCAGGTTAGCCAGCGCCGCTCGCGTGCTTCCAGATTGGCGTAGTTATCACGCAACAGGCGGCGGTAGCGATGCAGTTCGTATAAACACCACCCACCATAAATGATGATGGACACGTTGCGCAATGTAATGGTATGAGTCATCAACTGGCCCCACATGAAGTCCAGGTCAGTCATCATTGCGACTTGCGTTGCATCGGCTTGCCAATAATATTGCCACAGCAGAATGCCACCTAACACCAGGACGGGCAGCAGATGAATCAGGTGCAGGGGTTTAAAACGAAAATCACGATACAGGACCGCCGAAACATAACAGTAAAGTAAGGGTCCTTCTAACCAGTAAGCAAAGCCGCCCAATAATAAAATATCGGGATCCCAGGCTAATACAATGTTGCGCAGGGAATCGCTCCATATCAGCAGGACATCAATGGCTTTGAAGGTATTCAACACAAGGATCAGCGCCAGTAAGTGGCTGCTGATGTCGTTGCGCCGACGGGTACTTTCCAGGAGGATCGCCAGCAACAAATATTGGCTGGCGGCCATCAGCAGGATAAGGTCGTGCGCGTTAAATAAAAGCGAATCGGGGGACAAGGTATTCAAGGTGCTGGCATCGTTGATTATTTGGCATGAGTATAAACTACAGCGACATCAGCTGCCATTGAACAGGCGGATGCAACAGGTACAGGGTTATGGCATTGAATAAAATGTGGCTGGCGATTGCCGATGCGATAGCGCAACACACGCATCGTCCTGTTAATCCGCAGCGCGTGACGCCTGTCAGCGGTGGTGATATCAACCAAAATTATGTTTTACAGGCAGAGGGGCAGGCCTACTTCGTCAAGATTAATCATCAGCATCATCAATTGTTTGCCGCAGAAGCGCAGGCCCTTGAGCAGATACAGGCAACACAAACGATTCGTGTGCCGGCGGTGATTGCGCAAGGTATAGTGCAGCAGGCTGCTTACCTGGTGTTGGAAGCCTTGCCCCTTTCCGCACAAACCCGGCATTCCTGCTATGCGTTAGGCCAGCAGCTCGCCCAGCTTCACCGGGCACCCGTGCAGCAGCTTCCGGATGGCTTGTATGGATGGCAGCGCGCGAATTTTATCGGCCATTCACTTCAGGATAATCGCCCGCGCTGCGCTTGGGCGGAGTTCTGGCGAGAGAATCGGTTAAAACCCCAATTGGCGATGGCTTACGCGAATGGTTTTGTCGGTGCGTTGCAGCCTTACGAAAAGGATCTGTTGACGCGGTCCGATACCCTGCTGGCTGACCATTGCCCTGCGCCTTCGCTGGTACACGGCGATTTATGGTCGGGTAATGCTGCATGCCTGGCTGACTCCACTCCGGTGATCTTTGATCCCGCCAGCTACTACGGAGATCGTGAAGTGGACCTGGCGATGACGGAGCTTTTTGGTGGCTTTTCGCCAGAATTCTACCGCGGCTATGCCGATAGCTGGCCTTTGCAGGAGGGTTATGAAAAAAGAAAGTCGCTCTATAACCTTTACCACATGCTTAACCATCTGAACCTGTTTGGCGGTGGTTACCGTGCCTCATGTATAACTCTCATTCAGCAGGTATTGGCGTAACCGCTTTATTTTTGTCGCCTACTGGACAGTCCTACGGCCCACTCTATAATAGCGCGACCCCAATCCATCCCTGGTCGTATATGAAGCTGCTCAGTTTCGATGCCCTGCGAACCTTAAAATTTCCGTCGCATACTTACATAAAACCCGAACTTTTTTTTCGCCACAAAGAAGACATTCAAACGGCGGACTGGGTATTGTTTCCGGAATACTGGCAACTCAACCCCTTGGTGTACGGACTGAAGGCGCGTATCTTCCCCAGCCTGCCCAGCTACCTGATCGGACACAATAAAGTAGAGATGACCCGGGTATTTGAAACCCTGGTACCCAACCATGTTCCGTTTACCTTGATTGAAGGAAACACTGCAGACAAAGCCAATGCTATTTGGGACGCGATGCCGCTACCGTTTGTGGCCAAGCTTCCCAAAGCCAGTATGGGCGAGGGCGTTTTTCTGATAGAAAATCGCGCGGATTGGAATGCCTACTGCAAAAAAACCGATGTACTTTATGCACAGGAATACCTGCCGATAGATCGCGACCTGCGACTGGTCGTGATTGGTGAGAAGGTGGTCGGCGGTTATTGGCGCATCCAGTCGGATAATGGTTTCCACAATAATATTGCACGCGGCGGTACCCTCATGCCGGGCTACATCCCGCCGGCAGCCATAGAGCTAGTGGAGTCCATCGCCCGTACATTGGGTGTTGATCACGCCGGTTTCGATGTGGCGATGGTGGGTGAATATCCGTACCTGTTTGAATTCAACCGCATCTTCGGCACGCAAGGCGTTGAACAATTGATTGGTGACTTAGCGCCGATTATTGTCAGCTATCTTGAGCGAAAACTGGATGAGTTTGACCCGACGACGCCGAAGCGGCCGAGAGGTCCGAAGGGACCAAAAGCCAACCTTCGCAGCCGCACGATGCGAATCAGGAAAGCGGCCTGATACTGCCGCGTTTCAGATCCAGCATAAAATGATCGCTGGGAGCATCCCCAGTGAATTGCAATATTATCTGTAGCACTTTCTGTAAGCGATAACGGTACTGCCCGTATTCGTTGGGCTCCTCCCTGGTATCATCAACGGTATTCGCCAGATGTTGTGCGAGCAGCCGGTAATGCTGTAGCCGTGTTGGGCTGATGTCCTTCAATGCCAGTTGATCGGCATTAAACAGTCGATAAAAATCAACACTGATATCCCGTCCGTTCCAGCGTCTGAAATCGTCCAATGAAAACCCTTTTTGTGTAGCCAGTTCAGCCGCCTTAATGCGCGCTTGGTTCCATGAGCCGTTCTTTGGTGATAATTTATTGGGCGAGTTACGCTTTTGGGCAAGCAGCCGTTTTAATTCATCGAGATCCGGCTCTTCAGAAAGTTGAGATAAGACAAGCAAGTCTTCACCACTTAACAAGCCGAGTAGCTCCCGAATATCCTCGGGCCATTCCTGGGGAAGGAATCGTCGGCGGGACAACTCGCGCAAATGCCATTCTGTGAAGGCGTAGTAATTATCAGATTCCAGTATCTCCTTATTCCACAAATGCGGAGATTGCACACTCTCCAGATAATTCCACTCCGCCAGGTAATGCGCGAACAATTCATTGAAGCGCGGGACATCTCTCAATACAGCGGTTTCTACTTCGATATGTTCATCAGTGTGGATAGTTAAAATTTTGTAAGCCGGTACATAAGCGGCCAATGACGGCGCCTGTATGTTAAACAAGGTGTTGCCGCTGTCGCTCTTGATAACGCCGGTATCGTTGATGTGCATATGGCCGGCCACATGAATCTTCAATCCTGTATCGGCCAGCAATGTGCTGGTGGCAGTATTCGGCTTGCGGGCCAGTTGCAATTTATCTTCCCCCAACAGCTGAGCGATATCAGTGGAGGCCCCATCGTAAAATTCCTGCATCGGAAAATGGGAAAACGCTATTAATGTTTTGTGTTGTTGCGCAGCGCGGTGAGTGAGGTCGCTTATCCAGGTCAGCAGATGAGATTTATGCGAGATGACTTTATTGTAGCCCGCGTCCCCTGAACCACTGAAGCTGTCGGCATTGGCTTCGTCAGCGTTACTTTTCTGATGCGGTTGGTATACATTAGCATCAATAGCCAATAACCAGACTCCCGGCACCGGTTCCACCAGGTAACTGCTGTCCGGTATCCAATGGCAGTCACTGTAGTGCGATTGTTTATATTCGCCACCGGTACCCTGATGGCAAATTTCATATTGCCTTACAGAAAACGCAGCTTGGCTACGTGCGGTTGCATAATTGTAGTCCGCATAAGTATATTGACTGTAAGGCGTCTCGAAATAAAGGTAGTTGGGCTTGGGATAAAAGCCATGTGAACCCAAGGCGTTCATGATTGGCTCATAACCCCATTCCATGACTTCATCGGAACAAATAACAGAATGTGCGTCAGGCTTTTTTATTTTTGACACGCAAGCTGGATGTTGATGACTGAAGATAGGCTGTTCTTTACCTTGCTCCCCGAGATAATCCGACTTGCCTGCCGGACGGGTAAAGGGACGGGTAGGGTCATGATTGCCAGGAGCAGCAAAAAATTCCAAGCCATATTGTTGATGATAATGGTCAAGGATTTTTGTTAATCCGCGTATATGTAATGGTTGTCCGTCATCGCTGAAGTCGCCGGGTAGCGCAACATATTTAATGTTTCTTTTAACAGCATCATCCAGCGCAGCCAGCAAGGCAAAATAATTTTCGTTAAACAAACGCGTGGAATGTAGCTGGGCACTCATCGAGCGTATGGTGGCCAGTTGATTCCCGTCAGGCGTCTTCGTGGGAAGACCCTTAAATGCCTGATCAGGAAAATCGCCGTAGACATCATGGAAGTGAATGTCCGGCATAAAAGCAATGGACAGGGTTTCTTTGGGTGTCGATGTGGGGGAGTTTGTACAACCCAGGATAGTCAGGCACAAAATGCCCAGTAAACCAAACGCACACTTCATCACGTGCTTTAACCTTTTACATGAATGCACAGTAATAAAAATGGGTGCCACTAGGGCACCCCAAACTATGCTATCAAAATAACTAAAAAACCCGCGAACCGAGGAAGGCGAGTGAGACACTGCGGAAACGCTGCTCTATCGGTGAAACGCTGAGTTGTAAAACTTGCGCTCGGCGCGTGGATAGCAGGCGGTGGAATAGAGTTTATGGCGCCAAGATTACAGTTTGGTTACGGCATGGGATCGATCTTTTTATTAGGCCTTTAAAAAATAGGTTTTATCTCTCAATTTTTTAATCCCTGAGGCTATGTGAGGCGGCAAACGTAAGCAAAGGACGTTCTTAAAACACGACGTAAATCGCTGGATTTTACCCAATCGCCGTTTTATTGTTTGGGTGTTTTAAATTTAACGGCAACTGCAACAGGAGGTTAATATGTGCGCCATTCACGGAATTTTTCTAACAATTAAAAAATTTTTATTCATTTTGCCGCTTGGCTTGTTATTCGCATTGCCTGCACATGCCGTTCTGATTAACTTTGATGATCTTGAATATATACCGAGCCATCCGGATTTTGATCATTTTAGCGACCATCCGGTAACAGACGAGTATCTGGATCAAGGTTTACGAATTGTCGACAGCTATCTGGCGGAATGGTGGGACGATTCGGAATGGCTTGTTTCTGGCCCCAATTATTTAATGGCTGGCCACTCTCCATCGCTGGTTTTTGTTGGTGATATCTTGCCAGTTTTCGTCAGCATGTATGTTACCGCTCTGGGAGGTGATGCCGGCTACCTGCGCGCCTATGGACCTGATGGCTGGACCGAATTGCAGCAAACCCCAGGCGAAGCGGGCCCGGCGACTCAGCCCTTCAAGGGAAAAAACTTCGTCAGTTTTTATTCTCCCAATGGAATTGAAAGTATAGAGATGTGGAGTTTTTGGGGTAGCCGCGTTTCGCTTGCCATCGATGACTTAACGTATGAATACTCGGTGCCAGCACCCTCGCCACTGCTGTTATTGGTAATGGGATGGCTCGCGCTGATGATGCGTAATCGGTTGCGTTTGGCCGGTGCTCGATACAGATAGCTCGATACAGATAGATAGAAAATAAAACGAGGAGGTTAAGATGCGTTACGCAACGAAGCGAATTTATGCTCTCTTAATGCTTTTTTCTTCACTGGCTTTTTTTTCCGGTGCAGTGCACGCCGTATTGATTAATTTTGATGATCTGACGCGAGTTCCGGATGAAGACCCGATGCAATCCTGTTTTTGTAACCACCCGCTGACCAACGAGTATGAGGCCGAAGGGCTGATCATTGATGGTGGATACTTGATGGAGTATTACGAGGAAGACCCGAACAAAGTCTCGAGCCCCAATTACCTTTTAGGCAGTCATTATCTGACCCTCAGCTTTGTGGGAAAATTACCGACATTTGTCAGTATGATTGTCAGTGCAGCGAATCAGGAAGCAATTTATTTCGATGTATTTGGGACTGGGGGGTTGATCGATGAACAAAAAACTAACGGTTGGGCTGGTCCTTACGACAATACGCCTTATACACCCAACCAGCTGATGACTTTCAACGCCGCGGAAGGCATATCGTCTATCGTTGTGCAGGGTTATTACAATCTGCGTGTGTCTTCCATTGTTGATGACATCACTTATGAGTACGCCAATGTGCCGGCACCTTCCCCTGTCATCTTGTTAAGTTTATGCCTGGTGTTATTGGGATATCGTAAATTGAAAGTTCAACACGAGCACGAATAGGCTAATACCTTATCAACATGGGAGGTTGTAATGCTTACTTATTTAAATTCGAGACGGGGCCATAAACGTAAGAAGTTTTTTTTATCGGTATCAAGCTGCCTGGCACTACTGTGGGCCGCCGAAAGCTTTGCCGTTTTCATCAACTTTGATGATATCCCATTCATTCCAAATGATGATGGCGAAGATTCAACAGTCTTCGATGACATGCCGCTGACGAATCAATATGAATCGCAAGGTCTATTAATTGATGGTGGTTATTTATTGGAAGACCCTGAAGGCGCTGTTTCATCACCCAACGCACTATTGGCAGGCAATTTCCTGACCTTGAGCTTTATCAATAATTTACCGACGTTTGTGAGTATGCGTGTAAATTCCGTTAATCAAGGATCGGTGATTTTGCATGCTTATGGAGCGGCCGGCTTGATTGAACGTCAGCAAACGCCGGGTTATTCGGGGCCTGGTGACGATTATGAGATTATTCCCGATCTGTTGGTGGCGTTTGACGTAGCAGAAGGTATCTCACACATCACGATAGAAGGTTTTTTTAATTCTCGTACAAGTGCATTTATCGACGACTTGATCTATGAATATGCAGTCCCCGCACCGGCTACATTAGGATTAATAACCATTGGATTGCTGGGGCTGGCCCTCCAGCGGCGTCGGTCACGTATGATGCGATAACCCTCTGCCCGGCGAATCCCTGGATATCGATTCGCTGGGCTTGCATCCTCTTTAGTTCAATCCCCTTTGATCAGCCTGAATCCGCTGTAAGCATCCCGGCCTTGGATAAATGAGGCCGTCTCTCATGCGGTATGAGAATCATTTGTTATTGCGAATTTCTATCGTTTGTGGAACCATGCGCATTATTCAGTTGAGGTGCCCGCTCTGCAAGCCGCTTGGGTCAAGAGTAAGGCGCTGCCTTTATGGTGACATCCGTTGTGGAATTCTCTATGACTACTCAATACTTCCCCGTTATCAACCGCGTCGCTGCAGCATTGCTAGGCGGCTATGGCTTCATCTGGGGGTTCTGCGCCTTAGGTATCGCCGCATTCGCCGCTTTGGGCGTGAGCTTCCATGAGGCTGAAACCGGCGTCATGCTGGTTGCCTTCTTATTGTTCCTGGGGCTGTTTCTCTGGACATTTGCCGCCAAAAGTATGGTTAAGGTGTGGGTGGTTTTTGTCGGGGGTGCCGTCGTAATGACCGGTGCGGCCCTTACCATTCAGCATTTTCTGGTGGGGTAGGTAGATTTATGTTTACTAATTTCCGTCTCTCAATGACGTGGGTTCACACCTGGTTCGGTCTGGTGCTGGGCTACATTCTGATGATCTGCTTCTTCTTTGGATCGCTGTCGGTGTTCGACCGGGAGATTGATCGCTGGGCGATTCCCAAGACGCGCTTCGAGCCCCAGCCCATGCCGTCGTTCGATAACCTGCTGAAGCCGGTGTTCGAGAAACTGGAGCCGCACCCGCTGGATATGGCGGCAACGGCCCAGCGGGTGATTGGTGACTTACCCGACCCCAAGACCATGCCCATGGCTTCCCTTTATGCCTATACCACCCACCGCGATCCGGTGTTGGCGATTGGTGCGGAATTCAGTATCCCCAATAAACCCAAAGACCGGTCCGATGATCACCAGCATGTACACGGTTGGGCCACTATCGACCCGCGTACCGGCGAAGTCATCCCCGATGATGCGCTCAAGATCGGCAGCCGCTGGTTTTACCCCATGCACTACAGCCTGAACTGGCACTGGAAAAATCTGGGTTACTGGGTTGTCGGCCTGGCAGCGCTGGTTATGCTCGCGGCCCTGGTGACCGGCATCATCATGCACCGCAAGATATTCAAGGAATTTTTTACCTTCCGCCCCAAAAAACGGGTGCAACGCAGTGCCCTGGATTTGCACAACATGACTGGCGTTGTGGCGCTGCCGTTTCATTTCTTTTTTGCGTTGACGGGCCTGATTATCTTCGCGGGCATTTACCTGCCGGTCGGCCACACCATGCTCAAGCCATTGCATGATCAACACGAAGTGCTGGAATCAGAGCGCACTGGCTTGCCTCACGAACCCGCAGGAATTGCTGCGCCTCTGGCGTCGGTCGATGCCATGGTGGCAGAGGCCAAGCGTCGCTGGGCCGCGCGTGATATGGCGGGCGAGGTGGGTTACCTGTTTATGGACCACTTGGGCGATGAAAATGGTTATGTGAGTATTTACCGTGCCGGGAGTGACCGCGTGGCCTTGGTGGGTGAGGCGATTCACTTTAAAGCGAGCACCGGTGAAGTCCTGCGCGAAGAGCCGCCGCGCACGTTGGTATCAGAAGTCAATGAATTTCTCACTGGCTTGCACTTGCAGCATTTCGAGCACTGGTTTTTGCGTTGGTTATATGTGATCGGCGGCTTGTTGGGCTGCGCCTGCATTGCGACTGGCTTTATCTTCTTTGTTGAGAAACGCAAACAACAGCATGCAAAAACGGACAGCCAGGCTATTCGCATCGTGGACGCACTTGCGGTTACGGCGGTGACGGGCATGGTCATCGCCGCCATCGCGATGCTGGTCGCCAACCGTTTGCTGCCTGCTGATCTGCCCGGCAAAGGTGGCATTGAGCAGAATGTATTTTGGGGAAGTTGGGTATTGTCATTTCTTCACGCGGCCTGGCGTAGCGCGCCTTTGGCCCGTGCCGAGAGTAATCCGGCGTGGCGTGAACAGTGTTGGATTATTGCTACCCTGGCCGTTGCAGCAGTACTGTTGAACTGGTTAAGCACCGGCGACCATTTGATCAAAACCCTGTTTACGGATACCTATCTCGCGGTAGCTGGTGTTGACCTGAGCTTATTGGCGGCAGCCTGTCTGTCGATCATTGCGGTGCGCAAGCTCAACCAGCGCCTGCCGGTAAAACAAAGCGCGCCCAGCCTTACTCCACACAAACCGGCGATTGACATGGCCGCAGAGACGGCGGAGGTGAAAGGTGGCTAACAGTTGGCTATTTCTGTGCTTGGCCGCGATCACCTGCCTCGCGGGATTAACCTGGCTGGCGCTGGCCATGGAGCCGCATTGGAAAAGTGTTCACCAGGACCGCAAGCCCGAACGCCCTGCACAGGTGTTGCGCACGCTGGGATGGGCGGGCTTATCGCTTTCCGCCGTGCTGTGTTTTATGGCAGATCGCCCGTCCATGGCCGTGCTTGTCTGGTTGATGTTGCTGGCCGCGCTGGCGCCGTCTATCGGCATGATCCTGGCCTGGCGCCCTCAGCTATTGCGGGTGTTCTGGCCCTAGGCTGCCGGTGACTGTATCTATCCTTTGAAGCCCTGCATCCAGCGGGGCTTTTCTTTTTGTACCTGCGTAATACTTTCCTCTCGTCTCCTGTGATCAGAGTTTGATTTGTTCACTTCCCTCTGCCCTCTGGCGCTTGTTTCCTTGACGTCCCCTCAACTTGCGGGCAGAATTCGCACCTAAAATATAATAATTATCATTTGTGTTTGAAAATAATTGTTAATAGGAAACTTGCTTATGAACCACACACACCTTATCGGGCAGCCTGCAGCTGCATCCGGATTATCTGTTAAGCGCTACCACCTGGCGCTTGCGATAGCAGCATTGGCGTTTGGGTGGGGCGCGCCCACAATGGCCGCCGAGAACGAAAAAGTATCTACAACCTCACGCGCCACCACCGCGCCAGAACGCATAGAAGAGATGCGCGTTAATGGTGAGGCCACTAAAAATACTGCATCCATGCGCTTGCCGTTTACAGTGCGCGAGTTTCCTCAATCAGTCAGCGAAATCAGCCGGGAGATGATCGAACTAGCCTCCATGACAGACATGGACGATCTGATGATGAATGTCACCGGCGTCAACGTGAGCCTTTACGACACGCAACGCCCGCTCTATTTCTCACGCGGCTTCCAGATCACTGACTTCCAGGTGGATGGCATTCCTACCTACAGCGGTTCCACCAATCAGGAATATGACACTGCACTGTACGAGCGAGTCGAAGTGATTCGGGGCGCTAACGGTTTGCTCTCTGGCGTGGGCACACCGTCGGCCACGGTTAACCTGGTGCGTAAACGGCCCACAAAAGAGTTTGCCGCATCGGTTGCCACCAGCCTGGGCTCATGGGACCGTCAGCGCGGTGTGGTGGATGTGTCCACGCCCTTGACGGAAGGCGGCGTCTTGCGCAGCCGCTTTGTGGTGGCTTACCAGGATTCCGATAGCTTCCGTGATCGCTACCGCGAAGACAAAACCGCCATGCTCGGTGTGATTGAAGGCGACGTTGGCGAAAACACTACCCTGGCCGTTGGCTATCAAAATCAGGACAACAACCCCGAAGGCACTATCTGGGGCACCATCCCCATCTTCGCTGCAGACGGTTCTGTCGCGCAGTTGCCAGTCTCCTCCAGCTTTGCGCCTAAGTGGACCGAATGGCAGCGGGAATCAAGCACGGTATTTGCCGACCTGGAACACCGGTTCAATGAAGAATGGAAACTGCGCGCATCGATAAGCCGCACCGAAGGCGAGGTATTCAGCTTGCGGGTATACGCCACCGGTTTTCCGGATATCGAAACCGGAGAGGGGCTTACGCTGTTGGGTGCGGTCGGCGCCGGCGAAGATACACGGGATAGCATCGACCTGTATTTGACCGGCACCTACGACCTGTTTGGTCGTAATCACACCTTGGTTGTGGGCGCCAATGCCTACGAGATTGAATCCGTCACACCCGGTTTTACTTCGCTGGCCTCCTGGAGCTACCCGGTACCGGATGCATGGAATTATGACGGCCAGGCGCCTTTGCCGACCTATTCGCGCACCGGCTCTTTCCGCACTGCGACCACAGAACAGTTCGGCGTTTACGTGGCCAACCGTTTCAGCCTGACCGACGCCCTATCCGCCGTTGTCGGCGCCCGCGTGACCTCCTGGGAAACCGGCACGGATAATTTCGATACCACCGGTACATTTGTTAACACAACCGGTTCCTTCGAGGTCAACGACGAGCTGACGCCTTACGTCGGGTTGGTTTACGACATCAACCAAACCTATTCGCTCTACGCGAGTTACACCGACATCTTCAATCCGCAAAACTACAAGGACAAAGACAACAATTTGCTTGAACCGGTTTTGGGCAGCAACGTGGAAGTGGGATTGAAAGCGGAGTACCTCGGCGGCAAGTTAATCCTGTCGACCGCATTGTTTACTACCAAGCAGGACAACTACGCCGTGCGTGATATGACCCAGCCGGAAAATTCCCTGCCCGACGGCAGCTCGGCCTACATCGGCGTGGATGGCACCGAAAGCGAAGGTGTCGAATTCAGCGTGAGCGGACTCATCACCGACCAGTGGACCATCAATGCCGGTTACACCTATGTGGACACCAAACGCCATGGCAACGACCGCATCTGGACCAACTTACCTGAACACAGCGTGCAGCTGTCCACCCACTATGATTTTGCCGGCACCCTCGATCCGTTGATATTGGGCGGCGGTTTCAATTGGTCCGGTGAGATTGTCGGCTATGGCGTAACCCATCCGATAGAAGAGGATGGCGTAACCTTCAAACAAGGCTCCTACCTGCTCGCCAATCTCTATGCTACCTGGCGCTTCGATGACGCCTGGTCAGCATCCCTGAGCGCAACCAATTTGTTTGATAAAACCTATTGGGCGAATATCGACTACGCCAATTATGGTGAGCCGAGGAATGTATCGTTTACGGTGAAGTGGAAATATTAGCGATACGCATACTTTTTTAACGTGCTGACTTAAGAATCACATTGTTTTAAAAAAACGCGGTCGTATTTTGAGGCGCCAGGGATGGTTCTATTCATTTTTTATTTGGAATATTAAAATGAAATTCGTTGAATTTATGTTATGAAAGTTATCCAAACATAAAAAATATTCAAAAGGCGTTTAATAGATAAAAATTTCTGTCTTTCTTTTCATAAAATTCTCAAAGAGATTTAAATTGGCGGAAGATTCCCTTCATTTACTTTGAGAAAGCTTCTACTATGCGGCGCAGTAGCCCATAGGAATTGAGCGAAATGAAAAGTATTTCAATCATAGTTACCACGGCGTTAATAAGTTCTTTTGGAACTTATTGTATCGTTCAGCAAATGGCTGATGACTCAGCGCTCGCAGCAATCTGTGAAATGTCCGGTGTTGACCTGGCTGATAAGAAAAATACAGATGTCGTTGCCGAAAATATTGAAATAGTTGAAACATACACACCGCAACAACATCAGCCCCCATCATTAGAAAACAGAATTTTAGCCATCCCATCAGAATTCGCCGAACCTGAGGAGAAAAAACAATCACCCAGTATTCGAAGCGATAAAGATATCCAGGATCAAATTAACGCATTTAGAAATCAACTCGATAAGCTCAAAGACGCCAGCCCGCTCCAACATATCCAACAGCGATACACCGCCGAGCCCGTGGATTACGAATGGGCCATCGATAAAGAAAACGCAATCCTAACCTTATTTGATACCAGCGAAAATTTGCACAGTTTCATGCCGCTGGATGTCAGTTGCAAATCCAAAAACTGCGAGATTGTCCTGGCTGCCGGTGATGAGCAGCAAACTGACTTTATGTACGACGCTTTATTAAAGGCTGTAACCAGTAACCGGAATTTTCCTGATCAAACGGTTTCCTATTTTGCCGATCCGGCTACGGGCCAGATGATTGTGTATGTATCCCGGAATGGCGTTCTGGATTTGTTGCAATAGAAAAATAGTTGATTATTAAAAAACTTATTACAAGAAAAATCATGTGAGCATTGACGCGATTAACTTTAAAAAGGAGTAGTACCGTGATAGATGAGGGCCGAATCTATCGCCTCATGGTTGGGGCAAGGTTGCATGATGCAAGGTCATTTTATAAGCAAAGGAGCTAACATGAAATTCAAACTGTTTATTGCAATATCGCTTTTCTTTGGTTTTATTTCCTCCGCACACGCGACCAAAGTTGCTGAGTTTGGTGATCCGATTATAGGCAATTCGTATGCGGGTTGTAGTTTCACAAAAACCTATGGGACAGGTGGAAGTGGCTTCCTGTACGATGAGTACACGATAACCTGTCCAACTGGCGGTCCTTATAGAGTTGGGGTGTACTTTAATACATTACAGTACCCGTATCAGTGCACTTTCTATCCAGGCAGCAGCAGTTACTATGTTCAGGGTGATTGCACTAACTGGCGGGTTTATTTGTATTGATTTTTAACAATCCCCCAGCTGGGAAAGCTGGGGGATCTAATTCAAAGTTAAATGAATTCTTAATGAGATTCACTTTTATAGCCGAAACGTAATTCTACATGCATAACCCCGGCGAACGAGGGGTGTCAATTGAAGTAAGAAAATAATTCTTGGTTCCCGGTTCGTTCGGTTCATTGCCTGATACTTCTAGAACCAATCCATAGTGCTCAGGCAGATCGGGGCGGGTGTCGGTAGCGATTCGATTTTTAACGAAGAAAATACAAAATTTACTTCGTCCTTTATTGCGGCGTTATCGATATAAATTAATACGTCGATATCAATATTCTGTTGAGTTGCAGGATTCATAACTAACCAGCGCCAACGCTCTAGCGGACTGATTTGTGCGGAGGCAATGCTTTTTACCAAACATACATGGGCATCTTTTTGCTTAAAGCAGTGTGATTCGGTTAGCCTGTTTTCAATTAACGCGTCCGCTTCCAGATTCTTAATAACTTCCGCTATCACCACCCCGGTTTTATGAAAACACCTTGGGCGCAGCTCCGCCAAAGTGGCCTCTTCGTTCTGGACTACAAAGTAATCAGCTTGGGATTCATGGCGTCTTCTTTCCCAGCGGCTCGGAATACTTAGGGAATAGCCACCGGCTTTGCTGGTATACCTAACCGCTTCGCCGACATATCTCTGTGTGCCTACCTTCGGTGGTCCGTCGAAATACCCCCCTAAATCAGTGATGGCTACCTTGATAAGTCGATCAAAACCAAAAGCAGCCAGAATGCTTACGGCAAAAAGAAATACACAAACACCAGTTTTAACCGCTGTTGATTTAGTCATCCCTGGGCTCAGGCACATCCCGACAGCTATCAATACGGCTACTACTTTGGTAATCGAATGCCATATGTCTCCAGGCGAAAATATTGAAAAATAGTAATCAATGTACCTAAAAATAAAAAAATAGGTTATGCCAACAATCGATAGCATAGAAAACCGGTAGTACGGATCATCTCTGATTTTCTGGTGATTAATGAGAATCAAAGCTAAAGCGAGAGGAATAAGCACGTTCATATAAAATAAATGCCTTTACCGGAAGCCATTTGGTTGATAATAGAACCTTTCAGGGAGAGTTAGAGTTAAATATGTGATATAGATCATGCGCAAATGGCTTTTATTGCCACAAACTACCACACTGAGTAAGATCTCCGCACCTCCCGATGCGTTCAGCAGTTGAGTCAATTGCTCATGCAGTCACTCTGGCTATTAACGGAATTTAATTAACGACAATACTATCATGGAGCAACTTTATGGAAAAAACAGTTAAAGTTTTAGAGGATCATAAAAATCTCATTCAATCAGCGGCGGGCTCTATTGCATCAATGGGGTTAGATCATGTTGGTAAAAAAGTCGGTGGGGTATTGGTCACGCCCGCCGTATGGGCACTCAATCACAGCACAACAGGGGCGGAGCCAGATAAAACAGATGTTGGAATATATGCCACCGGCTTTCTGTCGGCTGGAGCGTCTGTCGCTGTGGGCTTACTTAAAGCTCATGTAGATGATGATATGAATAAGAAGCTGACAGAAATTCAAAAAAAAGAGAATGCAAAATGGTCTCCCTACATTAAAAATTGTTATCACTTTAGCTCATCAGCCCCCGCTATCAGTGCCCAAATTATCGCGAGCAATGGCGGAACTGCGTGGAAGCATCCTAATGGGTTATGGGTGTATATCACTGACGCTCGTGGTCGTATGGTCAAAGACTTCAAGCCGAATGTCTACGTCGTAATTTATCAACCCAAGGAGCCTCTTGTAAGGAAAAATGGAAAATTTGTATGGGGAATCACCAAATGAATTATCTTCGTAATAATATCCTGCTCTTGGCTATTGCCTCATCGCTATATGGCTGCGTTGACAATGAAAAACCAAATGACTTTGACATGGTGTGTCAATATTTTCAGGAGCTGGATAAAGCCGATAGCGAGTCGGCAATGTCGCTGGAGCAGCGCAATAAATTTATCACCGAAAGGCTAAACAAAAATTTACCTTCCAGTTCTGCGACAGTGTCCTGGGAAGCCGTCAGCTATGCCGTACCCGAAGATCGTTACGAGATCTTTAAAACCGGTGCCGAAGCTGAATTGGGAAAAGAATGGTATTGCCCTGCTATGGAAAAGCTTGCGCCTCTCACGGGGATAGAATGATAAGAATTATTTATGCTTTTAATTAGCTGTACTGGTCGCGTTCTTATTTGATGCTTGGGCTAGCTTGCGCCCTGCAACTACCGAGTAACCCACGGTAGTTGCAGGAAAGCCTAAACAAACAAGCAATTATTTACTCGTACAATAAGGCCCAACAATCGTGCCCACAAATCCACCTGCCACGTTGGTGCTCAGGTTGGTTGCATCGACGCCTTCGGCCAGCAGTTGACGCTGCCCGTCTACTTCATAAAACGCCTGCATTTTTCCACCATTAAACGCCAGCGACAGGGTGACATCCTGCGTGTTGGAAATCGGTGCGGCATTAATTAATGTGTCGTCGTTGGAACCCTGCCGACGATAAAGCGCGACCTGATTCTTGCCTTCGTGTTGGGTAATGCCGATAAACATCAGGTGTTGGTCGTCTTGTACGGCAGCCAAGCCGGCGGCGTCGCCTTCTGCTGCGGGAGTGAAAGACACCGTGGTGGAGATTTCCGCGATGTGGTGCTGCTGGCGTCGGCCGATAAACGACGGCACTTGGTTCACGTCGCCAAGGCCACCGTGGCAAGCCAGATTCAGCGCGCCGCCTTCCACTTGATAAAACGACGCCTGCGGATCGCGAATACCCATCCAGCTCAGGCCAAGTGAATCGCCATCGAATGAATCGGTGTAGCCGAAGTCGCCCGAGGTAGGTGGCGTAGCTTGTGGTTGCGCGGGCAGCGCGGGCTTTTTCAGCGCAAAAGGAATGCGCTCACCCTGCGGCAAAATATAGGGCCAATCGTTTTCCCAGCGAACGGGCAGCAGGAAAGTCTCACGGCCGATATTGAACATCTCGCGATCATAGGGACGAATCGCCAGGAAAGTCGCCCACCAATCGCCATTGGGAAGCTGCACAAACTTGGCGTGGCCCGCAGCGATAATTGGATCATCCCGATCAGCATCCAGGTCGCGCTGGGTCAGGATCGGATTATGGTCGGCGGGCTTGTAAGGGCCCCACACATTGTCCGAACGGAAGATGGTTTGCGAGTGATGCACGCTGGTGCCGCCTTCGGCTGCAGTGATGTAGTAGAAGCCGTTGCGCTGGATGATGTGCGGCCCTTCGATCCACACCGGCTTGGTAGAAATATCCACGCCGCCGTTAATCAGCTGTTTACGCTCGCCGGTCATGGTCAGGTTTTTGTAGTCAAACTCCTGAATCCAGATCGCACGGTGTCCATCGTAACGGGGCTCTTCATTGGGCGCGCCGTTATTCAGGATGTAGGCCTTGCCACTGTCATCCCAGTGGATCGAGGGGTCGATACCTTCAAAACCCAGCCAATGAGGATCAGACCAGGGGCCGGTGATGTCCTTGGCGGTCATCACGAAATTGCCCTTGCAGTCCACACAGGTGGAGGTGAGGTAGTAGGTGCCGTCGTGATAGGACAGATCCGGCGCAAAAATACCGCGCGACACATTAAGCCCGGAAAAATTGAACTGGTCCGGCCGGTCGATCGCGTTGGCGATGTGGGTCCAGTTAACCAAGTCTTTCGAGTGGTAAATGGGCAGGCCAGGGAAGTGGGTAAAGGTGGAGGGCACCAGATAGTAATCGTCGCCCACCCGCGCCACCGTAGGGTCCGGGGCGTAGCCGGAGAGAATAGGATTGCGGAATTCGCCTTCGCCCACAGTGACTTTTTCCTGGGATTCGCCTTCATAACGAAAGCTGGTGAAGCGCGCCGTCTTATCCGAAAGGGCGCCATTTGCGGCTTCAGGGGCCGCGCTGCTCGCGGTGGCTTGTGTTACTTGAGCGTCAGATTCGGTATTGTTGGCGGAGTCGCAGCCGATCAGTACAGCCGCGAGCCCCAATAGTGAAACGCCGATGAGTTTATTCATGTTTTATCCTCGTAATCGCCAAAAAGTCTGGATGACTACAACCTATCATAATACAAATAGGCTCCAGATGGGGAGGGAGGGGCTAAACCTCTTCACAGTGCATTGGGTTTGTTATTGGCGTCTAACCTGACTCACCGATTAGCGCTGGTGTTACGGCTGTAATTATCGAGCAATTGGTTGGTTAGCTTGATGAAAAAGTACGTAGTCAGCCCGGCGCTTTTCTCCGCGCGTATGCAACCTGCCTCGCACAATCACAAGGCCAGCAGTAAAGGAAAGCTCTTCCCGTATCTGTGTTTGCAGATCCCACCCGGCACGAATAAGTGCGGGAGTAATGTATTTACTGCAAATATCGCGCTCTGACAGCTTTCTTTTGTCTTTGCTATCCATGGTGCGTGCCTTAATTAACTAACATCACAAAGTGCTCTACCAATCTAATCATTAATTCTTTCTGCTCGGGTTTGCTCTCCGCTACCAATAAAGCCAACGCAACTAACGTATTGTCATTAATGAGTTGCTCTACAGACTTTGCTAATAGGTGTTGATTGATTCGTAGGTACCACAGAAACAAAAACGACCCTGTGCGTTTGTTACCGTCTGCAAGTGGGTGGTTCTTTATAACGAAGTAAAGCAGGTGTGCCGCGCGGCTTGCGATATTGGGATAAAACAATTCATCACCGAAACCTTGTTCTATCGTCGCAATGGCGGATGCCAAGCCCTCGCCACGCAATTGTCCAAATAGCTCAGTAGCTTCGCCCTTGTTCATTAATTCGCGTTTTAGTTGTCCGATGGCTTCAAGTGCATCATTTAAGCTTAGTGCACGCATGGCATCTTGCTTATTGGTGGCGTCTTTCAGGCTTTGCTCGTCGTAGCCTTGCAGTAAGCTCCAGCTGCGGGCGTAGTCGTGGATTACATTAATAACAGCTTGCCCTTGTTCATTGATTAGCGCTTGGTTCGTAAGAGTTTGCGAGAGCAGAGTGAGTGCTTGCTCAAACTCTATGCCGCGTTCTTTAAGCCGGCGTTGGTTTAGCGTGTAGCCTTCTACCAAATGTTGTTTGAGGGTGTTGGTAGCCCAGATACGAAATTGGGTGGCGCGATTGGAGTTGACCCGGTAGCCGACGGAGATGATGGCATCGAGGTTGTAATGCTTTCTTGTTCTTTTAACCTCTCGTCCACCCTCAGATTGAACTTGTAAGTAATCCTTACAAGTCGATTCTTCCTTAAGTTCCTGCTCTGCATAGATTTTCTTCAAATGCATGGTGATATTTTGCGGAGAAACCACAAACAGCTCCGCAATCTGAGCCTGTGTTAGCCAGAGGGTGTCGGCATCTTGTGTGACTTCCAGTTTCACTTGGCCATCCTCAGATGTGTATAGCTGAATTTGTTGCTGATTATTCATGCTTTAGCGCTCCTTGCTGTTTTTGTGATGTGATGAATTGCTCCAACTGCTTCCTGGCCAGTTTTGACGGTTGGGTTTTACGATTTTCCCAGCGGTTTACTGTGGCGAAGCTTACGCCTAGCTCCTTTGCCAGGTCTTCCTGTGACATTTGCAATTGCACTCGCAGGGCTTTGACGGTGGAGGCGAAGTCGCTGGAAGTGGGTGACATTTCCGTGCCTTGGGTATGAGTTATTAGCTGGGGAAGTTGGTGGTGCAATATAACATCTGTTATGGAAATGGGGGAGTGCGGAGGTTGGGGGGGGGGATTGTACCCAGCGCCATCCATGGCGCTGCCCCTGCGGGCGCTACGCGGTACAAAATGCTCCTGGCATTTTGTGAACCCCGACTTTGCAAGTCCAAACCGCCGCTTTGCGGCCAATAAAAAACCCGGTGCCTTTTGGGCACCGGGTTTGTTATTGGTGGAGCCGGGGGGATTTGAACCCCCGTCCGCCAGCACTCCATCCTCGGCTCTACATGTTTAGGTCCGTTTATTGATTTAACGCTTATCAGCCCAACAGGCAGGACGAAAAGCGCGATCCTGTAGAGTTTTAGCAGCGCGGCCCCAGGCAAGCTTTGCTGCGATCCAGTTCTGTATGACGGGCTTTAACGCGGTACTGGCACCTTGTTATAGACCGTTAGCAGCAATTAAGCTGCTAAAGCGTAAGAATCGTCGTTTGCGACTATTCAGTTACAGCTTTGGATTAACGTGATTGGCTGTCATCACGACATGCACCTCGGGCTTTGTTACCAGCGTCGAATCCTAATCGGCCCCGTTCGTTGTGTTCATGCATATGACCTTTGCGGTCATATTTTGTTCACAACGAAGTGGCGGGCATTTTAGGGGGTTGAGGGAGAGATTGCCAGTGGAATTTGCGATGAATGGCGCGCCATTACCCACTATCACCCCACCACCGCCTCACACATCGCCTTCACATGCCGATGATCTGTCCCGCAACAGCCACCGACAATGGATAGCTGGCGCAGCTGTCTGGTCATTGCCTTATAACTCTGTCCCAACTCCTGCGGGTTGCCATCATCCAGTTCTGTACACTCATCGAGCTCTGCGTGACTTTTGCGCGAGGCATTGGCACGCAGGCCGCGGATGCGGTCAAGCCAGGGGCCTTCGTCGTTGAGAATATTTTCGAAGTGCGTGGGGTGCGCGCAATTGATTTGATAATAAACCGGATAGCCCCCCGTCTCCCTGTCTACGGTTTCGATGGCCTCGCGTAACGGCTGCCCAGATGGCAATGCACCGTCGGTTTCAACCGTAAACGAAATCGCAACAGGCATACCGTGGATCTTGGCGGCCAGTGTAATGCCGATGGCTTCTTCAGCGTAGTTTAAGGTATAGGCCGTAACGATGTCCGCTTCGCTATTGGCGAAGGTACGCATTTGCGCACTGTGATAATTGGCTGCTTCGTTGATTGTCATGCGCTTGTCCGCCATATAGCCGTCGCCGCGCGGGCCGATCACACCACCGATGACAATCGGTTGAATCTCGCTTTGCCATTCATCGCGCAATGTTTTCAGCAGGTGAATTGCCCGATGGTTAATCTCCTCAAGTTCATGATTGTTATAACCCAGGTGCGCGCCCCAATCCGCATTAGCTCGCCAGGTAGCGATCTCAAGAATCAAGCCGGTACCGTGTTGACGCGCGATATCTGCATAGCGCGCGTAGTAATTTTTCAGCGAGGTTATTCCGCTCTCGTTGTTCAATAACGTGAACGAGGCAAAGGCGGGCAGTTCGATGCCTTCGTGAAAAATAAATGTGGTTTCCATTCCACCGTCGCATACCAGTAATGTGTTGTTTAGCTGTGGTAAGTTGTGTCGGTAACGTGCCATGATTTTCTCCTTAACGGGCTGCAAAAATTATTCAGTGATTAAATGACTGGCCGTCGGCTCTTTGGGCTTGGTGACATCGCGCCCGAGTAGCAGGTCGCCGAGCCTCAGTGATGCGCCATCATAAAAGCCATTCTCGGTAACAAATTCTTTTGGGTTCACAAAGGTGTCAAACAGCAAATCAAACATCGGCAGGTCGGAATAATTGTGCGAGTGAATGCCGCGTCCGTGGTGATACGAATGGCTTTCCGGGCGTTGCACAATGTAGCCAAGCCAGCGCGGCGTGCGCAGGTTGCTGTGCTGGAAGACCGAGAGAAACATCGTGATATAAAGCACCATCACGGTTGCTTCGGGGGTGATGCCGACAATCACGGTCAGGCACAAACTGTTCAGGACGGTCCAGCCCAACATATCCAGTGGGCTAAACCAGAGTGCGCCGTAGGTATCGAGTCGCTCGGCGCTGTGGTGCATCTGATGAAAATATTTCCATAAAAAATCATGGCGATGCATCGCCCGGTGCCACACGTAAACGCCTGCTTCATAAACCAGCAGCCCCACCAGTGCGCCGGCCCATGTGCCCAGCCAGGTCAAGTCGAACACTTGCCATTGGACAATGGTTTCGCCCCATACCAAGGGCAAATAAGATGAGATAAAAAAGAACACCAGGAATGCGCTTAAGCCGCGCACACGCCACCAGGGGCTGTGGGGTAATCGCCGCGCCGGAAAAAGCGCTTCCACCACGATTAAAAGGGCGTAAAGTATGAACACCGTGATCGATATCGGATCACGTAAAAGGTCGAGGGGCGTAGGCATGTTTATGCTCCATCTTGGTCAGATTATCCCTGGCTCCGAAGAGCCAAAGCCGACAATAACGCTACCGCCTACATATCAGTGGGGCGGCGCTATTGATGTTCATAATCTACTGCCAAACCCGTAACGACAATAAAGCCGTTTACGCAACAAACCGGACATTTCTGCCATGAACGAGCCCGCCAGACAGATTCGTATTGCTATCCTCGCCTTTCCCGATGCGACCGTCTCAACCATTTACGGCATGTATGATTTGTTTATGAGCGTGGGCCGCGATTGGGGTTTTCTGACGTCGGGAGCGCCGGGGCAATCGCTGATTCAACCGGTCATTGTCGGCGCGCGCGACGGGAGTTTTTTTACCGCTAACGGGATTGCTCTCGATCCGCAATGCCATGCCGACGATTTCCTTCGGCCGGATGTCGTGTGCGTACCCGATGCCTTTGTGCCGCCCGGTGCTGAATTGGCCGGCCGGTTTGAGCCGGAGCTGCATTATCTGCGCACTCTCTATAATCAGGGCAGCATTATCGCGACGGCCTGTTCAGGCGCTTTATTGTTGGCAGAAGCGGGGCTGCTGGATGGATACGAAGCCACAACGCACTGGGGCTATTGCGATTACATGCGTGAACGTTATCCCGCCATTCATTTATACCCGGAGCGAGCGCTGGTGGCGTCTGGCCAGGAGCAGCGTTTGATCATGGCGGGCGGTGGTACCAGTTGGCTCGACCTTGCGTTATTGCTGACGGCGCGATTATGTGGGGTTGAAGAAGCCATGCGGGTCGCGCGGATTCATTTGATCGATTGGCACAGCGTGGGGCAGCAACCCTTCGCCCATCTTGCGCGTTCGCGGCAAGCGGGCGATGCCGTCATTGCCGATTGTCAGGTGTGGATCGCGCAGAATTATCAACAGCCAGGGCCGGTTGCGCGAATGGCACAACGCAGCGGTTTAGCGGAGCGCTCTTTTAAACGACGTTTCCAACAGGCTACTGGCATGTCGCCTTTGGAATATGTTCACACCTTGCGTCTGGAAGAAGCAAAACAAATGTTGGAAACCAGTGATTTACCTGTTGAAGCGGTGGCCAACGAAGTGGGGTATGAAGATGCGGGTTTTTTCAGCCGCTTGTTTCGTCGGCAAGTCGGCATCACACCCTCGGCCTACCGTAAACGTTTTGGGGGTATGCGGCAGGCGTTGGCAGAAGGTCGGGGTGTGAGATAAGTCGCTGGCTAAAGCAGAAAACTGACGCATACTTATATGGCGTGTGGCGAAACACACACATACACAGCTATCGCGCATATAACAAAATTTAAAGCTTACCAGTGAAGCACGTCAGGAGCAGTTATGCTCGAACAAAAATCGCTGTTGTTGTTGATTAAACGATATAAAAATCGTCACATTGATGATCGCACCTTCTATCAATCGCTCACGGAAATATTGACGGAGGAGATCGGTTGTAGCCGCGCCAGTTTATGGCTCTATTCGGATTTACTCCTGAACGAAATTGAAGCCATTGATCTTTATGATCGCGATAGAAATATCCATAGTGCGGGTGTGCGGTTATACGAAGAAAGCTTCCAGCCATACTTCGCCGCTATGCGGAGCGCGGGTTGTATAGATGCACCTGATGCACGGGAACATCCTGCTACGCGTTGTTTCAACGAGCGCTATTTCCTGCCTAACGATATTTATTCCTTGCTCGATATCGGTATCGTCTTTAATGGTCAACTGGTGGGTGTATTTTGCTGTGAACAGGTGGGCGAGGTTATGATCTGGCGCGCAGAGCAAAAAGCCTATCTTGAACAAGCCGGTAAGCTGATTGCCTTTGCATTAAAACCATTGTTGTTGCATAAATTTTCAGAATTGTTTTAAAGGCGTTGCTACACACTCAAATACTGTTGTACCAATCCTTCATTTAAGTCGGCGATGGGCCCGGTTGCCACCACGCTACCTTTTTCCATAATAAAAAAGTCATCGGCCACGCGGCGGGCGAATGGCAATTTTTGTTCAACCAATAAAACCGTTAAATTCAACTCACGATTCAGGCGGCGGATAACGTCGCCGATATCGCGCACGATATTCGGCTGAATTCCTTCGGTGGGTTCGTCGAGTATCAATAGTTTCGGGTCAAGCACCAGCGCGCGCCCAATCGCCAATTGTTGTTGCTGGCCACCGGACAGATCGCCGCCGCGCCGGTATTTCATTTCCTTGAGTACCGGAAACAATTCATAAATGTGGGTGGGAATAAAACGCGCTTTGTCTTTGCGGGCGCCGAGGGAGATCTTCAGATTTTCCTCCACGGTCAACAGCGGGAAAATTTCCCGCCCTTGGGGCACGTAGCCGATACCGGCGCGAGCGCGTGCTTCGGTGGAGAGTTTGCTGATGTCCTGGTTGTCGAATTGCAATTGGCCATCGCGTATAGGCAGTAAACCGGTGATGCATTTCAGCAGCGTAGTTTTACCCACACCATTGCGCCCGATCAGGCAGCCGCAGGTGCCTTGTTTCAGGTTGAGCGACAAATCCCACAGGATGTGGCTTTGGCCGTAGTATTGATTAATGTGTTGGATGTGCAGCACGGCGTTCTCCACTTGCTTGATTTTTTTTTAATACTTGTCGGATTACGAGGCTGCGCCTCTAATTCGACCTACGAGTGCGGTGTGTTGTATTTGCAGGTCGGATCAGCGCAGCGTAATCCGACAATAAAATACATGTGCGAAAATTACGCATCACTCACCCAAATACACCTCAATTACTTTGGGGTCATTCTGCACCTGGTCCATGGTGCCTTCGGTTAACACTGAACCCTGGTGCAGCACGGTTACCTTGCGCGCAATGGAACGCACAAATTTCATATCGTGTTCCACTACTATCACCGAATGGTCACCCGCGAGCGACACTAGCAATTCGGCTGTTTTTTCCGTTTCCTCCCCTGTCATACCGGCCACAGGTTCATCGACCAATAACACGCGCGGGTTTTGCATCAACAACATACCGATTTCGAGCCACTGTTTTTGACCGTGGGATAAGGCACCGGCATTGTGATGGCGAAGATCCGCCAGACCAATTTGTACCAACACTTCATCAATGCGATAACGCTGATTACTGTTGAGTGATTGGGTTAATGTCCACCACACACGTTTATCTGCTGCGGTGGCGAGTTCGAGATTTTCATAAACCGTCAGCGCTTCAAAGATGGTCGGCTTTTGAAATTTCCGCCCGATGCCGCCGCGCGCAATCTGATGTTCGGATAATTCGAGCAGATTAATTTGCTGACCAAAATACACGCTGCCGCTGTCCGGTTTGGTTTTGCCGGTAATGACATCCATCATCGTGGTCTTGCCCGCGCCGTTGGGGCCGATGATGCAACGCAGTTCGCCTTCATCCACATACAGGTTGAGATTGTTCAGCGCACGAAAGCCATCGAAGCTGACGGTAACGCCTTCCACATACAAAATGGGGCCGTGGGTGGTATCCAGCGGGGCGCCGAAGTTGGGGTCGCTTTGTCCGAGGGTGCGGCGCGCCTGGTTAAAAATATTCATCAGTGCGTCTCCTCCGCCGGTTTGAGTGTCGGTGTCTTGGGCGTGTCATCAGGTGTGTCATTGGGTGGGGTTTTGTTGGTGCGTTTAAACCGCGCCACCAAACCGACCAAGCCTTTGGGTAACACCAGTGTGACCAACACAAACAACGAACCCAACACAAATAACCAGGCTTCCGGTGACCAGGAGGTAAAAATAGTTTTGCCATAATTGACAGCAAAGGCCCCGACAATCGCGCCGAACAAGGTGCCGCGCCCACCAGTCGCCACCCACACCACTAACTCAATGGAATTCAATGGCGAGAACTCACCGGGGTTGATGATGCCGACTTGCGGAACATAAAGTGCACCGGCAATACCCGCCAACACCGAGGAGAAAACAAATAACCAAAGCTTGTAAGATTCCACCTTGTAGCCACAAAACCGTGTGCGGCTTTCGGCATCGCGAATCGATACGATAATGCGCCCCATGCGCGAGGTCACAATGTAACGGCAGGCAAGGTATGCGAGGATCAACATCAACGCAGACGTTACAAATAAACTCACCCGTGTACCGCTGGCGGTGATGGAAAAGCCGAGGATATCTTTAAAGTCAGTCAAACCGTTGTTGCCCCCAAAACCCATCTCGTTGCGGAAGAAGGCGAGCATCAAGGCATAGGTCAATGCTTGCGTGATAATCGCAAAATATACGCCGGTTACGCGGGAGCGAAATGCGAGCCAACCGAATACCAGGGCCAGCAACCCGGGAACGACCAACACCATCAGCATGGCAAACCAGAACATATCGAAGCCTTGCCAATACCAGGGCAAGGCGTCCCAATTTAAAAACACCATAAAGTCCGGTAATTCCGGGTTGCCGTATTGGCCCCGGTCACCGATTTGTCGCATCAGGTACATGCCCATGGCGTAGCCGCCCAAGGCAAAGAACGCACCGTGCCCCAACGACAGGATGCCGGCATAACCCCAGATTAAATCTACCGACAGCGCCAGCAGTGCGTAGCAGAGAAATTTACCGAGCAGGGTAACGGTGTAAGTGGATACATGAAATATCGAATCGTGCGGCACCGCCAGATTCAGGATGGGCACAATCACCGCAGTCAGCGCAATCAGGCCGAGCACAATCATGCCGCCGCGATCGCTGAGTAATAAACGTTGAGTCAACATAAATCCGTTCTCAATTTTGGTAAGCGTTTTGTCGGTTCATTAGAGGCATCAGAAAGTTTTAATCTGCCGCTGCGCGACCTTTTTGCGGGAATAATCCCTTGGGCTTTTTCTGAATGAACAGGATGAGTAATACCAGTACCAACACTTTGGCCAACACCGCACCGGCATACGGCTCCAGAAATTTATTGATGATGCCGAGCCCCATAGCGCCGACCAGCGTGCCCCACAAATTACCCACACCACCAAACACCACCACCATAAAGGAGTCGATGATATAAGCTTGACCCAGGTTGGGGCCGACGTTGGTCAGTTGCGATAAAGCAACGCCAGCGATACCCGCAATGCCGGAGCCCAGACCAAAGGTCAACGCATCGACCCAGTTGGCGCGCACACCTACCGCGCGCGCCATGGAGCGATTTTGCGACACCGCGCGAACTTTCAAACCGAGGGAGGTTTTCTTGAGGATCATCATCAACACAAAAAACACGACAAGGCCGAAGATCAAAATATAAAACCGGTTGTAAGTAATCGATAGCACCGGATTAATGTCCATCGAACCACTCATCCAGTCCGGTAGGCTCACAGCGCGGTTTAGCGGCGAAAAAATACTGCGTGCTGCCTGTTGCAAGATCAAGCTGATGCCGAAGGTCGCGAGCAAGGTTTCCAGTGGGCGGCCGTATAAAAAACGGATCACGCCGCGCTCAATAGCAATACCCACCAGACCGGCAACGACAAATGCCGCCGGCACAGCAATTAATAAACTGTAGGTAATCTGGTTAGGAAAAATTTGTTGTACAACCCAGGTGGTGTAAGCACCGATCATCATCAGCTCGCCGTGGGCCATGTTGATCACACCCATCACGCCGAAGGTAATTGCCAGGCCAATGGCGGATAACAACAACACCGAACCCAGGCTTAAACCAAAGAAAACATTTTCGCCGAAACGGTAGACGGCAATGCGGTCTTCAATAGCGTTGAGCGTTTGCTGCGCTTTATTGCGCACGTCTTTATTGTCATCACTGGCGGCGAGCTCCTTAAGTTTGGTGCGCACTTCGGGTTCGAGTGAGCCGCTGAACAAGGCAATCGCATCCAAGCGTGCGGCGGGATCTTCACTTTCAACATTAAACAGCGCAATAGCGATAGTAATAGCATCACGTACCTGGGTATTGGGTTCTGTAGACTGACGTGTTTTCAATAATTCAACACTGTCACCGTCAACACCATCGCTGATCAATTGTTTGATCGCTTTAAGTCGTATATCGGGCTGCGCGTGATTGATATTGATTGCAGCCAGCAGGGTGCGTAATTGACCGCGCATACGGTTATTGATGGGTATGCGCTTGAGCGTTTCAGCGGCATCAGCAGCGAGAGCTTCGCCAGAAAGGGCATCGATAAATTTTTTCTTGCCGGTACTGATCGCGACGGTGGGTGGATTACCCCGATCTGCATACAAATTACCTTGTTGCAAGGCTTCAATGACAGACGGCACGCGCTCGTCATTTACCATCGCCAGCGCTTTGATGGTCTGGCCACGTTTGGATAAGCTGCCCTTGGGCAATTCGTGCACCAGGGTTTCAAATTCAGTTGTCGCGGTGGATGGCGGTTCACCGGACTCAGTGTCAGTCTGCGCCATGGCGCTATGAGCCAGGCTGGTCAGCAGGCACAGGCCAAGCAAACTTTTCAGCAGCCACTGTAGGTTAGGCATAACGCATTTCTCTTTTTTAAAGATGATTTGGTTTTATAAAAATCTGAATCTAAAATAATATTGGCCTTTGTAAGCGGCCCGACGTTTGATACTTTTTTTGCAGGGCAAACCGGTGCGATTTACCCTGCAAAAGAGTGATCGAGTTGGGTGTTATTCCTCAGTGGCAATAACACCCATGACCCATGATGACGCGAACTTATTGCACTGCAGCACCCAAACATTTTTTGGTTTTGGTGTTGTAGTTACCGCACTTCAATTTAACCCAGTCAGAGGTTAAGTCTTTGCTGCCGTCCAGGTAATCAGACCAGGCATCACCGGGGACCAGACCTTCGGTTTCCCATACAGTGAGGAACTGACCGTCTTCCTGGATTTCACCGATCAGCACCGGCTTGGTGATGTGGTGGTTGGGCAACATCTTGCTGGTACCGCCAGTCAGGTTGGGCACTTCTACGCCGACAATCGCGTCGATCACTTTGTCGGTATCGGTGGACTTGGCTTTCTCAACCGCTTTCACCCACATATTGAAACCGATGTAGTGTGCTTCCATCGGATCGTTGGTCACGCGCTTTGGATTTTTGATAAAGCTTTTCCACTGCTTGATGAATGCTTCGTTCGCAGGATTCTCCACGCTCATGAAGTAGTTCCAGGCTGCCAGGTGGCCCACCAGGGGTTTGGTATCGATACCGGAAAGTTCTTCTTCACCAACAGAGAAAGCGACTACAGGAATATCTTCGGCGGAGATTTTCTGGTTACCCAATTCGCGATAGAAAGGGACGTTAGCGTCGCCGTTGATGGTGGACACCACGGCAGTTTTCTTGCCCGTTGAACCGAAGCGTTTGATGTCGGCCACGATGTTCTGCCAATCGGAGTGGCCGAAGGGCGTGTAGTTGATCATGATGTCTTCATCTTTCACGCCTTTGGATTTCAAATAGGCTTCCAGAATTTTGTTGGTGGTGCGCGGGTAAACGTAGTCGGTACCGGCCAATACCCAACGTTTGACTTCAATGTCATTCATCAAATAATCAACTGCAGGAATGGCTTGCTGGTTTGGTGCCGCACCGGTATAGAACACGTTGCGTGACGATTCTTCACCTTCATATTGCACGGGGTAGAACAGAATGCCGTTCAGTTCTTCTACCACGGGCAATACGGATTTGCGTGATACTGACGTCCAGCAACCGAAGATCGCGTCGACTTTTTCTTTCTCCAGCAACTCGCGGGTTTTCTCAGCGAATAACGGCCAGTTGGATGCAGGGTCAACGACTACGGCTTCCAACTTTTTGCCGAGCAAACCACCCTTTTTGTTCTGCTCTTCGATCAGCATCAGCATGGTATCTTTCAGCGTGGTCTCTGAAATCGCCATGGTGCCGGACAATGAATGCAATACACCGACTTTAATGGTGTCCGCTGCTTGCGCCGTCAGCGCGGTTACCGCCATGCCGCAGGCAATACCTAGTGCCCCGACGTGCTTCACTATTTTTTTCAGTTTCATGGGTCAAACTCCGTTGTGTCTGTTGTGGGTTAAAAACAACCATAAGCGTCTGGGAACGCAGGGTGACTCCTTGTTGGTGCTTGTGTCTTTGTTGGATCAGCGTTGAAATTTCCTCGTGAACTTTCACACTACTGACGTTTTTATTGACGACTGCTTCTTAACGGGCAAATTTAATCATTGGGTTTGTCGGATTACGCCCGAGGCTAATGCGACCTACATTTCTGGTTTAATACAACCTATTTCCGGATCACGCCTGTGGCTAATGCGGCCTACCTTTTTTGTCGGATTACGCTGCGCTAATCCGACCTACTTCTGTGTTGGATGTATTGCATTGATCCGGCGGTGATTCTGCGCTTTTGTAGGTCGAATTAGGTGTGCGCAGCACACCGTAATCCGACACGGTTTCTACACATCAGGCGTCTGCTCCTGCGCTTCATAAAGCATATGCAAGGTAATTCGCCTGACTTCCGACTTGCTCGCTTCAATATGGGTCTTCAACAATAACTGCACATCTTCGCTGCGCCGTTCAATGATCGTGCGCAAAATCTTTGCGTGCTCTTCGTAAGTCGCTTCAATACGAAAGCGCTTGGTGAAATCAATCCGTCGCACAATACGCAAACGCTCGGTCAAGTCGTGATGGATGCGCGCCATCTCCAGGTTGCCGGTGGCTTCTACCAACTGTTCATGAAAACGTTCATCCAATGCACACACGGTGGGGCCGTCTTCCAGGCGATCCTCCGGTGCCACCAGCCAGATGCGTTTTAAATCCTCCAGGTTCGGTGCCGGTTCCATCTCGCACAAACGCTTGACCGCTGCCATCTCCAACACAATACGCACGTCGTACAGTTGCTCGAACTGGCGGAAATCGAACGGCTTGACTTGCCAGCCGCTGCGAAATGACACTTCGACAAAACCTTCGCGCTGCAGGCGCGTTAGTGCCTCACGCACCGGTGTACGGCTGGCTGTCATGCGCTCGGCCATTTCGTTTTCACTGAAGCGGTCACCGGGCAACAGGCGGAAATTAAAAATATCCTGTTTAATCTGTTGATAAATTCGCTCCGTCAAATTCTGCCGCGGTTCGCTGGGTGTCTTGTCGTTCTTGATCAATTTCATATCTCTATCGACGTCACGAAACGTTTGCATAAATCGGATTACCTCGCTCGTTGCGCTCGCGCCTAATTCGACCTACTTGGCTTCGTGCGCCGCATTTTCGTAGGTCGGATTAGCCGTTAGGTGTAATCCGACATGGATTTTCTTTCGGGGCTGGTTGTCGGATTACGCTGCGCTAATCCGACCTACGGGTCATACTTCTAAAACTAGTAGTAAATCACCGGCATTGACTTGCTTGCCGGGCTCACAATGAATTGCGCTGACTTTGGCGTTGCGATCGGCGTAGATAGAGAACTCCATCTTCATGGCTTCCACAATCAACAAGGGTTGATCCGGTTCAACCAACTGACCGGGTTCGACCAGTAGTTTCCAGATATTGCCGCTGATGTCGGCGGTGATCGCGTGGCCGTCGACTTCAATAGGGCCGCTGGTGATTTTGACTTGCAGCGCGGCATCCACTTGCGCGGCTTCATCGGCTTGCCACAGCGCCACTTCTTTGGTGAAGGCTTCCTGCTGTTTGGCTTTAAAGGCGGCGATGCTGTCCGCGTTTTCTTCCAGAAATTGTTCGTGTTCGGCAAGGCTGAAATATTCTTCTTCGATGCGAATCGCAAGGCGACCTTCACGGAAGGCTTCGCGTTGTGCCGTGAGTTCTTCTTCACTCACTTCGTAGTAGCGCACGCGGTCAAAGAATTTCAGTAGCCAGGGTTCGTCATGCTCAAACACCGGATTCTTCAAAAATTTATTCCAGATCGGCAGCGTGCGGCCCACCAGCTGATAACCGCCGGGGGAATCCATGCCGTAGATGCACATATAAACACCGCCGATGCCAACTGTGCCTTCGGCGGTATAGGTGCGGGCAGGATTGTATTTTGAAGTCAATAAACGGTGACGCGGGTCGACTGGCACGGCGCAGGGCGCACCGAGATACACATCGCCCAAGCCCAACACCATGTAGCTGGTTTCGAACAAAATCTGGCGCACTTGCTCCACACTATCCAGGCCGTTAATGCGCCGCATAAATTCGGTGTTGCTCGGCAACCAGGGCGCTTTATCGCGTACGGATTGACGGTAGCGTGCAACGGCATCCAGTGTGGCGGAGTCTTCAAATGCCATGGGCAAATACACCACACGGCTCGGCACACTCATGGTGTCGACATCGGGTAATGTCGCTTCAATTTTTAACAGCGCCGCGACCAGGTCGCGTTGGTGGATAACGCGGCTGTCGTAGTTGATTTGCAGCGAACGCACGCCCGGCGACAACTCAATCACGCCGTTAATGGGCGAGGCCTTTAAGGCTTCCATCAGCGCGTGCACGCGAAAGCGCAACCGCAAGTCGAGAATGTTGGGGCCGTATTCCAGCAGAATATATTTATCACCCGCCTGGCGATAAGCCACCGCCGGGCGGCTGCCCTCTTCCGGTAATGCGGCGAGGATGCAGTGAGATAAATCGTGCTCAGGCTCGGTAATCGGTGTGTGTTGAATCTCCTGTTGCACTGCCAGTGCATCAATGGCGCGGTCGGTGGCTAATTCCAAGGCTAAGGCCGTATCAAAACTTAACCGCTTGAAACGAATTTTATCGCCCGGTTTGACCTGGCCGACTTTCCACAACTCTGCTTTCACAATCGTAACCGGACACACAAAGCCGCCGAGGCTGGGGCCGTCTTTGGTCAAAATCACTGGCATGTCGCCGGTAAAATTAATCGAGCCCACGGCGTATTCGGTATCGTGAATATTGGAGGGATGCAAACCGGCTTCGCCGCCGTCGCTGCGTGTCCAGGTGGGTTTCGGGCCGTTCAAACGAATGCCTAACCGGTTGGAGTTGTAATGCACTTCCCATGCGGTGCTAAAAAACATGTCGATGGCATCGTCGGTGAAAAAATCCGGCGCGCCATGGGGACCGTACAGCACACCGATTTCCCATTCGTTGGGATATGCCGGAATTAAACCTGCCGGTGCGGCGGCGGGTTCATAAACGGGGGCCGGTGTTGTGCAAGCGGCAATAGCGGGATTACTGATGGGCAACATATCAGTCGCGCGCAGTGTGCGGCCTGCGTGGCCACCAAACTGTCCCAGCGCAAAGGTCGAACGGCTGCCGAGATAAACCGGCACATCAAAACCGTTGCGTACGGCAAGATAGGCGCGGCAACCGTTTTCGGCTTTACCGACGTCCAATACCTGGCCAGCTTTCACCGCAATGGGTGACCAGAATTGAATGAGTTCGCCATCCAGTTTTGCGGGCGATGCTGCACCGGTCAGGGCGATCACGGTATCAGTATGGAAACGCAACCTGGGACCGATGATCGTGAATTCCAAACCAGCGGCGCTTTCATGGTTGCCGACAATGCGGTTGGCCAAACGGAACGCGTAATCATCCATGGGGCCTGAAGGCGGTACGCCAATACTCCAGTAACCGCTGCGGCCGGGATAATCCTGCACGCTGGTGTAGGTGCCCGGTTGCAACACTTCAACCACCGGAGCGCGGTAAACAAAACTGGCGAGTTTGTTGGTGGCCACATCGCCTTTGCCAAAAAAATCCGAGCCGACAATTTGCCGCAAGTAATCCAGGTTGGTGGCAATGCCGCACACGCGGGTTTCATTCAAGGCTGCAATCATTTTTTGAATCGCATCGGCGCGGTCGCTGCCGTGCACAATGATCTTGGCAATCATCGGATCGTAATAGGGCGATACTTCGGTGCCGGTAGCAACCCAGGTATCGATGCGCGCGTTTTCGGAAAAATGCACATCGGTCAGCACACCGGGTGACGGCTGGAAATCGCGTACCGGATCTTCCGCATAAAAGCGCACTTCGATAGCCGCACCTTTTGGCGTGATCTCAATATCAAGGTTCGGCGCTTCATCGGCAGCGGTGAGAATCATCCACTCCACCAGATCAACGCCGGTGCAGGCTTCGGTGATGGGGTGCTCAACCTGCAAACGGGTATTCACTTCGAGGAAATAAAATGCATCGCGTGCGGCATCGTAAATATATTCCACGGTTCCGGCAGAACGATAATTAACGGCTTCACCTAAACTCTTCGAGGCCGCCAATAACTTTTCGCGTGTAGCGGCGGGCAGATTGGGGGCGGGAGTTTCTTCTACTACTTTCTGGTTGCGCCGTTGCAATGAGCAATCGCGTTCGCCTAATGCCAACACATTGCCTTTGCCATCACCAAAGATTTGCACTTCCACGTGACGAGCGTTATCGACAAAGCGTTCAAGGAACACACCGCTGTCGCTGAAGAAATTTTGCCCGAGGCGTTTCACCGTTTCATAGGCTTCGATTAATGCCGCTTCATCGTTACAGCGTGTTAAACCGATACCACCACCGCCAGCGGTGCTTTTCAACATAACGGGGTAACCCAATGTGGCGGCAGCGCTGACGGCTTCTTCAACTGAACCTAATAAACCGGTGCCGGGTGTTAATGGCACGCCGGCTTTCTCGGCGATTTCACGGGAAGTATGTTTTAAACCGAATTCGCGAATCTGTTGCGGTGTCGGCCCACAAAAGGCGATGCCGGCTGCTTCGCATTGTTCGCAGAATTTTGCGTTTTCCGATAAAAAGCCGTAGCCAGGAATGATCGCCTGCGCACCGGTTTCTTTCGCGGCGGCGAGGATGCGGTCTACCTGCAGGTAACTTTCGGCAGCGGTGTTACCGCCGAGACACACGGCCACATCGCAAGCAGACACATGCGCGCTGTTGCGATCCGCTTCGGAATATACCGCGACCGATTTTACGCCCATTTTTTTCAGCGTTTTGGCGATACGCACGGCAATCTCGCCGCGGTTTGCAATCAGGACTGTATGAAACATCATGGTTCTCCGATGCGTGTTTAGTTGTGTTTTTGTTAAGCCGTCAACGACTTGATATACGCCCGCCATCCACCCAACGGCGTAATGTCTTTTGCACCCTCGACCGCCGCGCCTTCGCAAATAAAACCTTTCACCTCGCGCCCGTCTTTTAAGGTCAAGGTGCCGATGCCCAAAGGCGCGGGAATCAAGGCAACAAAGCTGCCGAAGTGGTGCGTCGGTACGTCCCATAACTCCACAATAATTTCCGCTCCTTTATCGTGGGTGCGAATCAATCCGGGTTTGGGCGGTGTGGTGTTGGGTAAAGCGAAGAGGCGATAACAATCGGCGGTAAACGTGCTTTCCACAAAGCGCGCCTTGCGCTCAGTCAATTGCGTATTCAGTGGCATACCAGTGAGATGCGCGCCGACCACTGCAAGCCGTACATAACCAGTGGGAACCTGTGATCTGATGTCGGTTTGTGGTGCAACTCGGCGCGTAGCGCCTAATGTCCAGGGTGCGGCTTTTGCCCAGTATTTTCCAAATTCCGCGAGCGCGGCGTCTTGCCAGGCCGGTGCAATCAAGGTGATGCCGAAGGGCAAACCGTCGTTGCGCAATCCGGCGGGTAAGGCGAGTGCGGAACAATCCGCAAGGTTGACAAAATTGGTCCAGGTGCCCAATTGGCTGTTGACGATCACCGGGTCAGCGTCGACCTCGGCAATGGTCGGCAAGCGCGGTGCGGTGGGAACTAACAGCGCGTCCACAGAAGCCATTTGGGTTTGAATCGCGCGGGCTAAATCGGCGCGGCTGTATTCAGCGTTGTAAGCATCCGTTGCCGTGAAATTTACGGCTTGTTTGATAATCCCGCGCACCACGGGATTCATTTGCTCCGCATGCTCGACCATAAATTCCGCGATGGCCGCATGACGCTCCGCCACCCAAGGGCCGCCGTAAAGTAATTGCGCCAGGGTTTGCATGGGTGTGAAATCGATAGGAATTAATTCAGCGCCCAATTCGATAAGCTGCGCGAGGGTTTTATGCCAGGCGAATTCGGATTCGCTATCACCAAACCACACCAGTTCGGCGGGAATACCAAAGCGCGGTTTGCTCGCAAAAAACGTGGCCGGTGCGGGTGCCGTGCGTGAATAACCATCGGCGGGATCAAAGCCTTCCATCACGCGCGCGACGTGCTCGGCATCATCCACCGTCAATGAAAAAATCGATACGCAATCCAGACTGCGGCACGCGGGCACCACGCCCAGGGTGCTGAAACGACCTTTGGTAGGTTTCAGGCCGACAATATTGTTGAACCCGGCAGGCACGCGACCGGAACCTGCGGTATCCGTGCCGAGACTGAAGGGAAATAAACCGGAGGCTACCGCAACGGCAGAACCGGAACTGGACCCGCCGGACACGTAATCCGGGTTAAAACTATTGGGCACAGCACCATAAGGCGAGCGTGTGCCGACAAGTCCGGTAGCGAACTGATCGAGATTGGTCTTGGCCAATACAATCGCACCGGCAGCACGCAGTTTGGCGACGCTGGTGGCATCGGCACTGGCGATGTAAGTAAAGGTAGGGCAGGCGGCGGTGGTGGGAATACCGGCAACATCAATATTGTCTTTCACCACAAAAGGCACACCGTATAGCGGCAGCTTCAAGGCATCGGCGCCGGCAGCGTCAAGCTGATCCAGTTGTGCATCCAACTCGGCGGCGGAAAGAATATAAATCCAGGCGGGGTCATCGTCCCGTAATTGTTGGCGCAATGCATGCAGCGCAGTGCGCGGGTCTACTGTTTGTTCGCGGTAGGCGCTCAGCCACTCGCCGATGGTCCAACCCAATTGGTCACTCATTATTGTTCCTGCCACTCATGCACGGGGTGGATGCCCCATTGAAATACCGTCTTGTATGCAAGATGGTATTCAGCAGAAACTGTGCCAAGGAAATTTTGATGGGTGGAAATTGCGCCTTGATGTTGGAAAAGTATTGATAATTCAATACGTTAAATGACGCAGGGAATTGGAACGATGCTGGTTTTTAAGAGAATTTCCGCGTGATTTCTTGCGCTGCATTTGTGCACCAAGATAAGGTTTCTGGGCCAGCGTGGTGCAATGCTAGACCGATTTCATATCTCAATTTTGGGAAATATTGAGATATCTTGGGGAAAGGACTATAGTCAACTCAAATTTCGTTGATTTTGAGATAGTGATGATTAAAGCCCCGCCTCCAGCGTCTGAACTGCCGCAGGACCCGCTTCGTTCCGTGGCGGAAGCAGGCTTGGAGAATTCATTGATATACGCGAATTACGTTTCGCCAGTGGACGAGCGGGGAAGGTACTTACCGTTTGACGAATTTCGCCATCGGGTTCCTAAATCGCTGCAAATCAATCTCGCATGGGCACTGTTGAAGCGCGCACGTAACACATCAAGTGAGTCGCTATTCGGTGTTATCCCATCCCTGCCCAAGTTGGATTTGCTTCTTATCAGCAATATTCAAAAGACCATCTCGCTCGTTGACCAAACCACGACATCAGCCGCCCTCGAATGGACAATAAAAAAACTGGGCGAAGCTGAACATTTGAGTTACCTCTTCAATGACCTGATTGAAGACGAAGCCATCAGCAGCAGCCAACTCGAAGGCGCAGCAACCACCACCCTGGTTGCCAAAGATATGCTCAAGCGACAACGCGAGCCGCGCAGCATGGATGAAAAAATGATCCTGGGGAATTTCAGGATGATGCGTTTTGCCTGGGAGCACCGCACAGCCGATATCAGCCCGGACTTTATCCGCGAATTACATGCCATGGGCGTGGAGGGCATCAACGATGAGCATTACCTGCCGGGCGTGTTCCGCACCCATGATGAGGTTGTTGTAGAAGATCGCGATGGCAATATTGTCCATCAGCCGCCACCGGCCCAAGGTATCGAGCAGCGCTTCCAAAAATTTTGCGAGTGGGTCAACAGCAATCACGATGAAATCGAAAGCAACACCTATCTGCATCCTTTGATCAAAGCCATCGTCATCCATTTTGTGATTGGCTACGAACATCCCTTTCAGGATGGCAACGGTCGTGTTGCCCGTGCATTATTTTATTGGTTTATGTTTAGAAAAGAGTACGGCGCGTTTCGCTATATTTCTATCAGCAACCTGTTGAAAGACGCGGCGACACAATACGGCAAGTCGTATCTGTACACCGAAACCGATGAGATGGATATGACCTATTTCATCGATTACCAGTGTTCCATCATCATGCGTGCCGTAATTACCTTTAAAAACCATTGCCAAAAAGCCATCGCTGATATTGAATCCTTCAATCAATGGTTGTGGAACACCGGCACGCTGAAAAAATTGAACGATAAGCAGAAGGTGGTGTTTCAAGTAGCAAGAAGCAAGGTGCAGCGTGAATTTACCGCGACCAACGTCAAGGAGAATCTTGGCTGTTCCTACAACACTGCGTCTGCCGTATTAAACGGTCTGGTTGATCTGAATTTATTTGGTAAGAAAAAAGAGGGGCGCGAGTGGGTATTTTATCTGCTCGATCAAAACGATATTCAACACCACTGGAAACCCTAAGGACATCCCATGACCATGAACTGGCACCAACTCCTCTGCGCCGAGCGGCTTGGTCATCGACCGGTTAAGGATGAAGAGGGGCGTTCGCCGTTTCATTCGGATCACGACAAGATTATTTTTTCCGGTGCCTTTCGGCGGCTGGCGCGCAAGACGCAGGTGCATCCGCTGGCCACTAACGATCACATCCATAATCGTATGACCCACAGCCTTGAAGTCGCTTGCGTGGGCCGCACCTTGGGAATTCGTGTCGGTGCTGCATTAAAAGCGGCGGGTGATTTGCCGGTACACATTGTGCCAACGGATATCGGCGATATTGTGCAGGCGAGTTGCCTGGCGCACGACATCGGTAACCCACCGTTTGGTCACACCGGTGAAGAAGCGATTCGCAACTGGTTTCAAAAAGAAGGTGCGTCCTATCTGGAACAACTGACGCCGGCAGAGCAAACGGATATCCGCGTCTTTGAAGGCAATGCCCAAGGCTTGCGTGTATTGACCACCTCCGAGTATTACCAGTATCAGGAAGGCATGCGGCTCACCTACGCCACCCTCGCGTCTTCGATTAAGTATCCCTGGTGTTCCGAAGCGACGGTCAAGCGCCAGCGCCCCAAGCACAACAAGTACGGCATCTTCCAGTCCGAGTTGAATTACTTGCATGAGATTGCCGACAAAACCGGCTTGATCCAGAAAGGTGAGGATTGGTATTGCCGCCATCCGCTGGTGTATTTGATGGAGGCGGCGGACGATTTCTGTTACGGCATTATTGATCTGGAAGATGGCCTGGAGATGGGCATCATCAGTTGGGATGAGATCTACGGCATCCTGCGCAACGTGATTGATCCGGCGCAAATTGCCGAACTGGAAAAAACCCTGAACAAAGTCAGTGATGGCCGCAAGCCGGCAATCCTGCGCGGCAAGGCGATTGATGCGTTTATCAACGCCGGTACCCAGGCATTTTTCAATCACCAGAAAGATTTTCTGAACGGCACGGTTGAGAGTGATTTGATTTCGTTGTGCGATAAAAATGTGATGGAGGCCGTGCAGGCGGCCAAGGATCTCGCCAAGCGCAAGATCTTCAACCACTCCAAACGCGTAGAACTGGAGATCGGTGCTTACGCCACCATCGCGACGCTGCTGAGTACGATTTGCAGTGCGGTGGATGCCTTCCTCCGTGATCCCCAGCAGATGACCTATAAAGACAACCGCGTCATGTCGCTGATCGGCGACAACAACTTCCATCCCCAGGTGCTGCATAAGCACGGCAATTATCGCTATCTCGCCATCATGGCGGTGATCGACTACATCAGCGGCATGACCGATAACTACGCCACCAACCTGGCCAAGCAGTTCAATGGCATGGGCGAGTCACGCTACTGACAGGGCGCGGTCCAGGCTGGCCGCCGGCGAATTTTTGACTGATTCTTCATTTCTGGCACGGGCTTGGCTGCAGGTGTCAAACAACCCCTTTTACTTGGCTGCGTTTTATGTTTTGATTTCCCGTCTTGTGCGCCGGCCGGTATGAATCAATAGGCTGGCCAATCTCCCCGACGTCGCTGTGAAGCGCCTTAGTGTTACGGCGCAGGCTATCGGGCAACCCTCTCCAATAACATCAATGATCAGCGTCTAAAAGTCTGAAAGGAATGTAAGCTCATGAATTTCCCGGATAAATGTTCCCGCTCCCCGGCGCCGTCACGGCACTGGCTATCCCTGGGGTGCGGCGCTTTGTTGCTGACTGCTGCTACCAGTGTGCTCGCCGACCCTCCCACCGCCGTCAGCGACAGCCGCACCATCCCGGTCAACAGCAATATTACGCTCAACGTCCTCGCTAACGATTTTGATGCAGATGGCGACCCGATTGTGGTTGTCAGTGTTAGCGCATCCAGTAATGCGTCCATCACCCTGAACCCTGACGGCAGTATTTTTTATTCCCCCAATCGCGGCTTTCAGGGCACCGATACCTTTACCTACACCATCCAGGAAGAAACCGAAGAGGCACAGACCGCTGTCGGTACCGTGACCATTAATGTAGTGGAAGGCAGCTACGTTGAAGTCTCGGAAGGCGAGAATAATCGCAGCCTGGCGGTGGTGATGAACCAGGCCTGTGCGGCCTTGCGGGAAGATTCCGACAGTGAACTAGGTGCGGGCCGCCGCAACCTGTTGGAACGTTGTAATGCGTTGGAAGAAATGGCCACCAACAATCCGGATTCAGTCAACACCGCGCTGAACCAGATTGCGCCGGAAGAAACCGTCGCGCTGATGCGGGTGTTATCCGAAGCTAATCGTTCACAAACTGCTGCTGTGTCGCAACGTATCGGACAATTACAAGCGGGCAATAATGCATTCACATTTAACGGCATGGCTTCGCGTCATCACGGGCAAATCAGTGGTGGCGGGGCAGGTGATGGCGACCCTATCTGGTCGGCCATTGGTTTTTTTATCAGTGCGCAATATGAAGCCGCCGAGCGGGATGGCAGCGAATATGAATCGGGCTACGACTCTGACGGTAGTACCTTTACAGCGGGTGTGGATTACCGTGTGAGCGAAAACCTGGTGATGGGTGCGGCAGTCGGTTATACCCAAAACGAACTGGATTACAGCTTCCAGGGCGGCAGCCTCGACAGCGAAATTACCTCGTTTATTTTCTTCGGGGCCTATAACTGGGATCGCCTGTCACTGGAAACGCAATTGGGTTACGCCAGCACAGAATTTGATTCGGTGCGTCACGTCGCCTATGGCGAAGGGGAGGCTTCGGTGGATGACACCATGTATGGTTATACCGAAGGAGAACAGCTGTTGGTGAATGCGCAACTGCAATGGGAATGGAATCGTAACGCGTTAACGGTGTATCCCTTTGCGCGGTTTGATTATTTGAAAAACGATGTGGATGGTTATGGTGAAACCGGTGAGACGGGTTTGCCGATGATTATCGGTTCGCAATCCACGGATCAATTAACCCTGGGCGCGGGTGTGCAAACGACTTATGTGTTGAATCAAAATTGGGGCGTGCTGATTCCCATGGCGCAAGTGACACTGCTTAGCGAAGTCAGCTCCGGTTTTGATCCGGTGGCGGCACGTTTTGCTTACGACCCGGACCCGAACAATACCTTTACCCTGCGCAATGATGGAGAGGACCGTGCTTACTCGCAAATCGCTGTCGGTTCCTCGGCCATCTTCAAAGGTGGTGTCTCCGGCTTCTTCCAATATCAACAAATAGTGGGTTACAACAACCTTTCCGCGTATCAGGTACAGGCAGGTATTCGCTATGAATTCTAATTTATCGAACGTCTGGTCAATGACGATAAAAAAATCCTGGTTAGTGCTGCTTTTTGTTGGACTTTTTGCGCTGGCCGGTTGTGGCGGCGGTGGCTCTTCCGAAGCGTCATTGAATAACGACTTGCCGTCTCCGGTACCGGGTGGTGTTGGCGATGGCGGTGTAACACCGGGCCAAAACGGCCAGCCGCCAGCACAAACCGATGAGCTTGCGCTCTTGCCGAAAGTGACCGTCAGCGAGCGGCAATTTGCCGACCCGAATGTGTTGCTCACTCTGGACGGCACCGTCGAAGCCGCCGAAGGTGCAGAGATAGTACGCACACTTTGGATTCAGGTGAGTGGACCCACAGTGGAAATTCCGTCGCCTTTATCGCTGCGGAATTTAATCCTGATGCCGGATGTGAATACCGCCGTGCAACTGGAGTTCCGTCTGGTAGCGCTGGATAATCAAAACCGCATTAATTCCGCAACCACCTCCGTGCTGGTTAAACCGGTACCGACCTTTGTGAAAGTCATTGGTGGTGTGTTTAACGAAGCGGAGGGTTTAGCGACTTTCACCATACGTTTGAATGCAGCGAGCACGTTACCAGTGAGCGTTTCCTATATCACCCGGGACGGAACCGCCGACAGTGAAACCGACTATGTGTTTACCTCCGGCGTTTTGGTGTTCGAACCGGGCGAGGTAATGAAAGACGTTTCGGTTGAATTGATTGATGACACAATCATGGAAGACGATGAAAGTTTCAGCTTGCGCGTTACCGCCATCAATGGCGAAGAAACCCATGCAAATGTGGGCATTGCCATTATTCGCAACGGCGCCGAACCGCAGCAAACACAGCAACTGGCGTTTACTGATCCCGGCCCGGTGACAATTTATCTGGATGATGAGTACACCAATCCCATGAGTACGGAGATTCCATCACCGGGTACTGGCGATATTATGTATTCCTCGTCCAATACCGAAGTGGCTACCGTGGACGCGAATGGCGTGGTCGTGGGTGTCGGGCTTGGTGAAGCGCAAATCACCGCAACCAAATTAGCGGATGATGTGTATTTGTCGGCGAGTGCGAGTTACAACATCCAAGTGATATCGCGCGGTACTGCACCGGAGATCAGTATTTTACTTCCCGATGAGGTATCTATTGAACCCGACGAGGCGGTGTCCATTGAGTTGGGGGCAACGTTGGAATTATTCGGTGTCGCCATTGACCAGGAAGAGGGCGATCTACCGACGCAAGCACAACGCGATGAAAGCTCTGCGACTGGTCAGCCGATCACATCCTTGACCTGGGAGTCCGATCTGGATGGCTTTCTCGGTTATGGTGATGCCCTTGATATTAATACCTTAAGTATGGGGACCCACCTCATTACTTATTCTGTGACGGACAGTGATGATAATACCGGCACCGATAGCGTTCGCGTACTGGTGGGCAATATTGCACCTTCTGCTGGTATTGAGGCCTCGCCAACCTATTGTCCTAGCGAAGATGATCCTGCCAATTGCTACAGTCCGGATAACGTCAATGATTCAAACTTGAGTACGGCTCTGGGGGGACAAACCAGTTGGACGCATGAGCAAAACCAATTCCCCGCTGAGATCAATTTTTACTGGTCATTAGTAACCGTTAATACTGTCGATATTTATTCAACGGAGGGATTCCCGGTAGCTGATTACGATATTCTGGATTCAGGTCAGGTGTTGTTGGAGTCTATCAGAGGCAATACCGAGGTTTACCGTTCTCACCCAATTCCGGAAACAATAACTTCACAATTAACAATCCGGGTTTTAGCTGGCCCGACAAACCAGCCGGGTTATGGTCGTATCAATGAGGTGGTGGTATTCGGAGAATCCCAATCATTTTCCTCGGCGGCAGCCGTAACGCCACCGGCAGTGACGGAATAAAACCGCAAGCATAAAAAATCCCTGGCAGACACAGACCTGCCGGGGATTTTTTATTGTTGCATGCCATTTACTGCACGGGACGAATACTCACGAAGTTGCTATACAACCCATCCACATCGAAAGTGGCAATTTCAAACTCATAATCACCTTGTAAATAATCAAAGTAATAAGTGTCGGTATAACCGCTGTCGATCGTGACTGTCTCAAAATCCGTTGCAGATTTTAATTTATACCTCACCTCATAGCCGCCGATTTCGCGGATATCCAGATACTCGCCATTCTCCCGCTGCGTCGGTATCGACCAATAAATAACGGCTGGGCCATCAAGCGGTCCAACATGTTGGGCGGCGGAAGACGCTTGGCTGGATGCGGCTGAAGATAACGCGGCGGAGGAAGAACTTACCGCAGCCGGTGCCGAAGACGTTTGCACCGGCGAAGGCAGCGATTGCTGGCTGGATGATGACGAAGAGTGCATACCGGGTTTGGGGGTGGAATCGGGCGATTGGATGGATTGTGAACTGACGGCGTTGGATTGGGTGTTGTTGTTATTGTTGGTCGATCCCGACGCGCCGCCACCACAGGCCGCCGTCAATAACGGCGCGATAAAGGCCATCACCAAGGTTGTCTTGCGCAATTTGCGTTGCCAGGTCAGGCCGCTGTCCAACTGGGAGCGGTTGATAAAGCCCAGCTCAATTAAAATTTCACCTAACTCCTTGTGGCTACCATCATCTTCACCATGCTGTGCGTTAAACAAACGCTCCTGTTGCGTTTCAATCGCGCGCATGAGTTGATGTCGCGTAAGCGTACCCCGCTCAACCAGCAGATCACCGAGCCGGGTGGACTTATGGATATCGGACATAAGTAACCTCCTGTTAATATACGCTGTCGTTTTTATAATCGTATGAATCTAAAAGCGGCCCATCGACCGATGGCGTGATTCATCAAGGCGAATAATAAAGATAGTTGGTGACTTGCCGTATAGAAAGCGCAGGCCCCACTATTTTTTACAGACGCTGAAAATGATTCGATGTAATTTGGGATTCTGGCGACAATGCAATCAGCCTTTTTTCCTATCTGTGTGATAACGTTTAACAGGAGGTAGTTCAGCCATGGGCTCAGGATATTTTCACGCTAGGGTTATTCGTCTTGCAGGTGTGTTGGCCGGTCTTCTGGTCAGTGTGTGGGCCAATGCGAATGTTTGGTACACCTCACCCTCGGTATTACCCAAGCGCTATGCGCAGTTATCGCTTGGTAGCCAGCCCCTGGATGATGCCTGGTATGTGCATGATGAAACCGGCAATCAATATATAGCCGAGGTGGATGCCATTCATCACCTGGGTTTGATGTTGCAATTCCCGCGCAAGAACGGCGTGATTGAGTACGGTTTTGAAGGTGGCGCACACGTCGGTTACAACAGCGACCGCCGTTTGTTTATCCGCTTGGGCAGCGAGAGCTCAGTGCTGGACATTGACAGCAGTTTATGGACCGGCGATGTTTCTGTGGGCACGTTTTTGAGTATCAAGCCGCAGCCTTGGCTACGGTTTTTTTATGCCGCAGGGCCCAGCCTGTATTGGGGCAAAATCAGTGGCGATGACGACAATCAAAACGATGACGGTTTTGTCATAGACACACGCTCCAATAACGGCTACATCGGTTTGAATATTTATCAGCGCCTCGGCATGGAGTTTACCTTTAGCAATGGCCTCTCCCTTGGTGCCAGTGTGCGGCATATCAACGCTTCACTGGATTTCGGACCCAACGGGCGTGTTGATATTAATGAGCCGCATTATTCCGTAATATTAGGCAGTCAATTCTGATTTTTGCAGGACGTTAATTTGTTGCCCTCCATTCGTTTACTCGCGCGTGACCCTTCGTTATCCATTCCCTTGTTGGCATTGATCCTGGCCCTGCCATTCTTTTTTATTGGCGGGCCTGACTGGATGTCCGGTCCCTTATACCGCGCTGTGTGGGATCTGGGGCATATCGGATTCTTTGCTGTGCTGCTGATGCTGATCCAGCGGCGTCATCCTTTGGATCATTGGCGCTGGTGGTTGTGGGTTACACTGATCGTTTTTGCGGTAGGCGGTGTGATTGAATTCCTGCAGACCAAAGTGGGCCGCGACGGCAATTGGGGTGATGTGCTGGGCAATCTTACCGGCGCCTGGCTGGGCTTATTCTGGTTTCAAAAACCAAAGCCCTGGGTGTGGCTGGGTCGAGCCGCTGCATGTTTCCTGTTAATTTTTCCTTTGCTGACGGTAGGGCGATTAGCCTTGCTGCAATACCAGACCGCGCAAATCTTTCCGCTGTTGTGTGGCTTCGAACATCCACGCGATATCAGCCGGTGGGACGGCAACATTGAGCGAACCACAGAACACATTACGCAAGGACAATTCGCAGCCAAGGTGCAGCTCGGCACAACCGGTTTTGCCAAAGCCGCATTGCGGCAATTCTTTGGTAACTGGATCGGTTATCAAACCCTCGCGTTTGAACTCTACAATCCGGATAGTGAACCACTGAACATGACCCTGCGCGTTCACGACGCGCGGCATGAGTTAGGCAACTATGCGCACACGGATCGATTCAATACGCGCATTGTCCTCGAACCCGGCTGGAATCATTATCGGTTTGATTTGCAAACCATTGCTGCTGCGCCCCAAGGTCGCACGATGGAATTATCGTTGATTCGTGGAGTGGAAATTTTTGCGTCGGGGTTAACCCGGCCGAAGACAATTTTTCTCGATAACCTGCGGCTCGAAAAATAAATTAAAAAAGTGGCGGCAAGGACTGGTCCTTGTCGCCACAAAGAAGTCACAGGATAGGTGACTTGGAATAAATGACAGCCTCAATTACCAGATCTATTTTTTCTCCGGATAACTGAAAAATACTTTGGTGGCCGCAATGCCAGTGCCTGGCCCGGTCATACCTTCTGATTCATATTTCACGCCGGTAATTACCAAACCTTCGCTGGCTACCGCTTGCCAGGCGCGGCTGGTTTGCTCGCGATCCAACTCTGCTTTCTCAAGATTCAGCTCATCAAATACCGTGGCATAGGCTGTGTTGATTAATTCTGCTTTGTAATAAGGGCAGGGTGTGGTGATGCACACAATACCGGTGCTGGAAATACGCAAATAGGGGCCGTAGGCGTCGCGCTTGTTAGCGCTTACCCAGGCGCCGTTTGCATGTAAGGTTGCCAGGCGCGCTGAATCCTGCGGTGTGATGCTATGGCGGCTGAGCAGGCCGCGCAACAATACCTGTTCGTTATGGATACGTGCTTCCAGTTCGCGAACCTGTTCATCCGTCAAGCCCAGGCGGCGATAATCAATGTAAGCGACATAGATAGATTTTGGTGGCAGGAGTGAGTGTTCATACGCAGTGTCGTCGTCTTCCAGTTGCTGTGAAAACTGATTCACTGGTGTCAAAAACCAACCGCCGCACATCGGGAATGCACATTTGCGGTAGTCCGGTTTCACCACGTAAGTGGAACCTTCGTTAGGCGCCGGGCTGATGACATCCTGCGCAACGAGCCAGGGCGAAAAAGCCAGTAAACTGAACAGGCCTATTTTTAACGAACGTGTTATCGACCAACGGAATAAAAATTTCATATTTCTGTCCCTCGTTATTGAAATGATGGGGTAAACCACCGCAGTGGTTGTCAGGCCCTTATGATGCTAGTCAATGAAAGCTGATAGCGCCCTCTGCTTATTTATTTGCACGACACTAATCTGTAAAAAAATGTAGAAGTGTGATGAGCGGCGCATGACATTTGTCATTGGCGATTCGTGACATTCGCAACTGTCGCGCGAATGGCATCTGTTGCATTCTGTCCATGAAGCCTGCCGTTGCTTGGAGACAGACTTCAGCCAACCTTTATCTTTGGCGGTTGCAGGCAACCGCCCTTTTCATCACCAGCGCTCTGCTGACAAAGGCTGTCAGTTGGTTAAGCCTATACTTGTCGCCGCCCTGAGGTTGGCAGCGGAAGACTTGGTTTTATCAGGTAAGGGTGTTTTAATCGGCGACGAGCACTTCTGGTAAACACTCGTTAGGGACCTATTTGTGAACGATAAAAGTGATCTGTTGGCGCAGTTGCGCATTGACCACAATGATAAAGATGTTAACAGCCATCATGGGCGCTGGATTGTCGGAGCACTGATTGCGGTACTGCTGGTGATCGGCATGATCTGGTTCTTCTCCAGGCCCGATCCGGTAGAAGTGCGTGTGCAAATGGCGCGCATGGCGGTGATTGATCCCGCTTCTGCAAGCGTGCTGGATGCTACCGGTTATGTGAAAGCACGTCGCTATGCCACGGTGTCATCCAAGGTGACCGGCAAGGTGATGGAAGTGCTGGTAGAAGAAGGGATGAGTGTCGAAAAAGATCAGGTAGTCGCGCGGTTGGATGATTCCAATACCCGCAAGACGCTGGCGCTTTACCAGGCGGAATTGGTATCTGCAAAAACCCAGGTTGCTGAAACCCGCGCGCGGTTAACCGAAGCAAAACTAACCTGGGAACGCAATGCCGAATTGGCCGCCAAGCAGTTGGTCAGCACCGCTGAACTGGATCGTGCCAAAGCCAATTATGAATCCTTGCAAGCGCAATTGGCCAATCGCGAAGCCGGTGTGGTGTTGGCGCAGCGCCGCATCGCGATTGAACAACAATTTCTGGACGACCTGGAATTACGCGCACCCTTCGCCGGTGTGGTGATCAGCAAAGATTCACAACCCGGTGAAATGATTTCGCCGGTATCCGCTGGCGGCGGTTTTACCCGCACCGGCATTTGTACACTGGTGGATATGGCGTCGCTGGAGATCGAAGTGGATGTCAACGAAGCCTACATCCAGCGCGTGCGCCCGGAGCAACCCGTGCAGGCAACGCTGGAAGCCTATCCGGATTGGAAAATTCCCGCGCGGGTGATTGCGATCATCCCCACAGCGGATCGACAAAAAGCCACGGTAAGGGTGCGCATTGCGTTTCAGGAACTCGACCCACGCATCCTGCCGGACATGGGCGTAAAAGTCGCGTTTATGAGTGGTGAACCGGCCGGGCAGGGCGTCGCGCAGCAACAAGGTATTCGTGTGCCGGCGTCAGCGGTAAGAACCCAGGACGGCGAGCGCATTATGTTTGTGGTGAAAGACAACATCGCCCAACAGCGTGTTGTGCAACTGGGCGGTAACTTCGGCAGCGAGATGTATATCACCAGCGGCCTTAATCCCGGTGAGGATTACGTGGTGGAGATGCCGATTGATTTAGAAGACGGTGACCAGGTTATTTTTTAACGCAGCCGTTTTTAACAATAACGATTTAACACACATCTAAAACAGTGGAGGTCATGGGCTATGTCCGCACCCGAATCATCGGAAGTACTGGTCAAGTTGCATCAGGTAGGCAAGGCCTACAAAAAGGGCAAGGAATTGGTGAAGGTGTTAGCCAATTTGAATCTCGAAATAAAGCGCGGCGATTTCCTTGCGCTGATGGGGCCATCCGGTTCCGGTAAAACCACCTTGCTTAATTTGTTGGGCGGACTGGACAGCCCCACCGAAGGCGAATTGAGTATTGCCGGGCAACGCATCGATAAATTTTCCTCCAGCCAGTTAACCCGCTGGCGTGCGCGCCACGTTGGTTTTATCTTTCAGTTCTACAACTTGATGCCGGTGTTGACCGCCGAGCGCAATGTAGAACTGCCGTTGCTGTTAACCAACCTCTCCAAAAAAAAACGTATGCAGCATGTGGCGGCGGCGCTGGAGCTGGTCGGCTTGAGCGAGCGCGCCAAACATTACCCTAGTGAATTGTCCGGTGGCCAGGAGCAGCGCGTCGCCATCGCCCGCGCCATCGTGTCGGACCCGGATTTATTATTGTGTGACGAACCCACCGGTGACCTGGATCGCGCTACAGCGGATGAAATTCTGTCATTGCTGCAAGAGCTGAACGAAAAGCAACAGAAAACCATCATCATGGTGACCCACGACCCGCGCGCTGCGGACCACGCCAAACAGACCTTGCATCTCGATAAAGGCTCTTTGATCACAGGAGCATAACGATGAAATATCTCTACTTTATCTGGAAGAACCTGGGCCGCAAAAAAATGCGTACCCTGCTGACGATTCTGTCGATCACTATCGCCTTTTTGTTGTTCGGTTTGCTGCGCACCCTGGGCAGCGCATTTGAAATGGGTACTGAATTATCCGGCGAAGATCGCCTGGCTACGATTCACAAAATTTCGCTGATTCAACCCTTGCCCTTCAGCCATGTCACCAAAATTCAGGCTGTCGACGGTGTTGAAGCTGTGACGCATGCCAGTTGGTTTGGCGGTTACTATCAAGACCCTAAAAATCAATTCGCGCAGTTTGCGGTAGAAGGCGATAAATATTTTTCTATCTATAGCGACTTGATGACTGTCCCGCCGGAGCAGATGGATGCCTGGATGAAAAATCGTATCGGTGCGGTAGTAGGGCGCGCGACAGCGGATCGTTTTGGCTGGAAGGTGGGTGACCGGGTGCCGATTATCTCGACGATCTTCCCGCAAAAAAATGGCAGCTACACCTGGGAATTCGAGATCGAAGGCATCTACGATGTAAAAGACAAGCGCGCCGACAGCACCGCATTTCTGTTCCATTACGACTACTACGACGAAGCCAAAAGTTTTGACAGCGGCACAGTCGGCTGGATTGTGGTGAAGGTAGAAAACCCGGCCGAATCCGCGCGCATTGCTACGGAGATCGACAGCCTGTTCGCCAACTCCTTTGCGGAAACCAAAACCAGCAGCGAAAAAGATTTTGCCGCATCCTTTGCCAAACAATTTGGCGATATCGGTTTGATCACCAGTTATATCCTCGGTGCAGTGTTCTTCACCATGTTACTCGTCGCGGGCAACACCATGGCGCAATCGGTACGGGAGCGCATTCCCGAATTGGCAATTTTAAAAACCCTGGGCTTCTCCGACCTCGCGGTGCTGAACATGGTGCTCGCCGAATCGCTATTGATTTCCTGCATCGGCGGCGCATTGGGATTAGGCGCCGCCTGGCTGGTCACCAGTGGAATGGCCGACCAGGTCGCCGCGTTTATGCCGGGATTTGTGATGAGTGCATCCGTGGTGACCCTGGGCATTGTGGTGATGTTATTACTGGGATTGCTCACCGGCATATTGCCCGCCTTGCAAGGCATGCGCCTGAGCATTGTTAACGCATTAGGGAGACGCTGATCATGTTTAACGGTTTATCACAAATTGCCATCATCACCGCCATGAATCTGCGCAACCTGCCTCAACGTATCGGCACCTCATCGGTTGCCGTGTTTGGTGTGGCCTGTGTGGTTGGTGTATTGATTGGTGTAATGTCCATGGCCAGCGGCTTCCAACGCACCATGACCAACGCCGGTTCACCCACCACCGCCATTGTCATGCGCACCGGTGCTACATCGGAATTAAACAGTGGCATCAGTTACGAACAAAGCCAGCTGATCGCCAACGCGCCGGGCATACAGCGCGCCGACGGCCAGCCGATTGCATCGGCAGAACTCTATGTGATCGTGGATTTAATCAAACGCGCCACACAAAGTTCAGCCAACGTGCCTTTGCGCGGCGTCAACGCCAATGCATTCAAGGTGCGTGACAGCGTAAAAATTATTGAAGGCAGAAACTTTGAAGAGGGGCGCAACGAATTGATTGTCGGGCGCGGTGCTCACACACAATTTGCCAACCTTGATGTTGGCTCCACCATTAAGTTCGGCCCAACAGAATGGACCGTGGTCGGTATCTTCAGCGCGGGTGGCGGCTTATCGGAATCAGAACTCTGGTGCGACGTACGCATTCTGCAAAACGCCTACCGGCGCGGCAACAGCTTTCAAAGTGTGCGCGTAAAACTCACCGACTCCGATGCCCTGAGCGAATTAAAAACTGAACTCGCCTCCAACCCGCAACTGGACATGGACGCACAATTGGAAACAGAATACCTCGCCGCACAAGCCGAACCGGTAAGCATGTTTATCAAAGCCGTCGGCTACCCGGTCGCCATCCTCATGGCACTCGGCGCCATCTTCGGCGCGATCAACACCATGTACGCATCCGTCTCCACCCGCACCCGTGAAATCGCCACGCTACGCGCATTGGGATTCGGATCATTCCCTGTCGCCTTCTCCACATTGTTCGAGTCCCTTGTGCTATCACTTATCGGCGGCGCCATCGGCTCGCTGGTCGTGTTCCTGCTATTCAACGGCTACTCCGTATCCACTCTCAACTTTTCCAGCTTTAGCCAGGTTGTATTCGACTTCGCCGTCACCGCCGACTTACTGATTCAAGGCGTCTTCTTCGCCGCGATCATCGGCATCATCGGCGGATTCTTTCCAGCCATACGCGCCGCGAAACTACCGGTGGCCACTGCGTTGCGAGAGACGTGATGTAAAAGGAAGTGTGGAATACGAGAAAGCGCCGGGTGAAAGCTCGGCGCTTTTTTGCTTTTGGTAATCATGGTTATCGAGGTTTTTATACAGTGTATTGAAAGCCTGCCTGAAACCTTGCGCGTTTAGCTGCTATTGAGTGCGCGTTAATCTCCTTGCGTTTTTGGGAAAGCTGATTATAGTCAATGGTTTAACGGCTTCGTTGAGAGAGATAACGCGCAAGTGGTGCGAGATTAACGCGCATGCGCGTTTTTGTTCCGGGGAAAGTTTTGGAAAATCGACATTTTCCTTTCAGTATTAGTGGGTTATTGGGCTTTCTTGAAGAAGGGTGTTAGGTGGGAAACGCGCATGCGCGATATACAAATGTTAAGCTCCCAAGGAAGTAGTATGGAATTTGATATCGGAAAATGGTTGGGGCGTATCCTATATGAACCTGGATACTATTCTGATCTATGCCAGTACGTAAAGAGCGACGAACACCTAAACTCTCATCTTGAGTCGAGAACTATATTCAGCTTTGAGGATGGAGAGAAGAAGATTTCAGATCTCAATCCTGAATTCAAAAAGCATCTTGTAGACGGGCTCGCGTCATCGGTTGTTTCTGCGGTGGATACATTGTCCACACAGATGATTGTTGTGGCTGTTACGTTGACCGAAGGAATAATGAGCGAGTTTTTAGAAAGCCTATTTTGCAAAAAACCAGAAAGAATGCATGATTTCCTAGCTCATGGAAACGTGCGGGGTGTTATCCCAATGTCAATAATTTTGGAATCTGATTCGAAGCAAGAGATAATCGCGAAACTAGCCAAGATTTGCTCCGCCAAAGCGATGGAAGGTAAATTTGAAAAGTCTATTTCGAGAATCGAGAGCTTATCAAATAGTCATTTGGGTCACGAAATCAAAAATAAACTTATAGAGTTGGCCAGAAAAAGAAATCAAATCATACACGAAGCCAAAATGCTTGGTATTGAAGAAAGTGATGTTAAGCAAGCTTATGATCTCATGTACAGTTTTTTACGCTGGCTGGGAATTGCAGCCGTAAAAAACGGTGTTCCCGTGTATGATCCTGGTGGATTGGTTAAATGATTAGCTTAACAATGCTGTCCAGTCGACGCTTTGGCCTACGCTCCGTTTTGGGGTGGCTCCGCCACTTTGCCCCAAAACTCCACTACAGCCAAAGCGCGCCTGACAGCGGCGTTATACATACACTCCGGTTAGGAAAGTTCAATGCTAGAAGAACAGGATTTTGACGAACTAGAAGGTGCATCTATCGCCGAAAAGCGACGGGCAATCAATCTCGCTTGCCGGCGGTACTCTTGGTACAAGGATCGACAGTATCTGAAAAAGTGCGCCATAGTACTTTTATCAGCTATCGTTGTAGCGTCAGCGGCGCTCGTTGTTTTGCCTGGTTCGGTCTGGCTAATCCCGGTTGTTGCATTCACTACGGTGATAGTAAGCTACCTATTGCGCTCGGATGAAGCGGAAAGAATTCGACCTCTCCTGAAACAATCGCTAAATGATGTGCGCCGGCATGCTCACATGTAAGTATAACCAATTGCTCAAGTACACTACGGGCCTAGCGGCCCTTCGTGGGACGGCCTACACTTCGTTTCGGCCGCCCCTTAGCAAAACGTTATGCAATCGGAGAAATTATGAAAATATTTTTAGCCGCACTATTAATCATGCTCTCCTTTTCCAGCTATGCCGACAACAAGGACTATGAGTATTGTCTAATTTGGGGGGTTGCGGGCGGCGCAGAAGATCAATTTATACAAAACCTCGTAGATAAGGTTTTGGAGAAAAAGGGAATAAGTCAATTTGATAAAGTATGCTCAACGCTCAAGCAAACGGCTTATGCACATGGGCGGCAGTTTTCGCAAGGCAGCACAACGAATACCGAAGCGCAAGAAAGCTGGACTTTGTATCAAAAATTTAGAGACAAAGTAATGACCAATTTGGTTGAACTATTAAAACTTTAAGCATGCATAACAAACGTATCATGCCGCCACTTCGTGGCTGGGGCGTTATGCACATAAGGAGTAAGCTGCTTGCTCAGTAATATTATCGCAATTCTAGCTATAGTAATTGCGCTGTTATCAGCTGTTTATGCCCGCCAATCTCGTCAGGCGGCAGAGAGGTCTAATGAAATAGCCATTCGGCAGAACCTCAGACCTAGCAGGCTGCGGGCTTTCGAACTTATAAAGAGCCACGCGAAGTTCTGTATGAAATACCGAACAGCTCAGGTGGTCGGCATATACAAAGGAACTACCGCTCTACTTGACCAGTGTGATGACTTCAAATGGGAAATTGAACGACTCGGCCCTATGGAAATGCCAGACATAGAAGCATTAATCCCACAGTTTCGAAGCAAAGGCGTTGAGCTTCAGCGTGCTTTGGATCGCCTAAATGCTAAACGCCACGATCCAAATAGCAAGGAGTATGAGTTGGCAGAGGATAGCGTGAACGCAATAGTTGATTGGTTCTCAGTCGAAGAAAAAGCCTTGAATTCTAAATTTGAGAAATATTTAACAAGCGCATAACAAGGCACACCATTACGCCGCCGCAAGCGTCGGCGGGACGCTCGTAAACTCGCGCCCATGTGTGCAACGTTATAGCTCAAGGAAGCTCCGACAATGAGGTTTACCTTTATTTTAATTCTGTTATTGATCGGTGGTTGCGCATCTACGTCAAATTATGAAGATAGAAACATTGCGAACTATGTTGTCGGTCAATGGGAGTGGGAAGAAGGTCCCGACAATTGCGATGCACTTGTGAATATGGCTTTTAAGAAAAATGGTACTTACACTCGCACAAGCGAAAGTTGTGATCTAGCCGATGACGGTTTTGGAATGTTTTACTATGGTTGGTATGTTGCCAACCAGCATATCTGCTTCATCTATATTAAAGCCGAGTTCAAAGAAGAAAAACCTAACAAAAAACTTCTCAAAGCCATATATCGTGAAAAGAAAGAGCAAGGTTTTACCAAAGAATCATGCAACTGGAAAGTTGAAAAAATCAAGAAAAATGCAATTACCATCCTTCAGACGTATGGAGAGGAATCGTTGCGTTTTACAATGCTGAGAAAGCGGTGGCTATAAAAAAGCCGTGCACAGCGGGAAATTTTCCGTCGTTTTTTGTGGCGGTCGCTACCCTGTCAGAACAAAAAAACTCCAAAATTGCCGCGTGACGGCGGCGTTGAAGTTGTAGAAAAACTCCGAATAGTCTCTTGGGCAAGACATAGCTCAAGTCTCAATCTACTCTATGCTTATGCTAAGCAATCTTGTTTAAATGTCTGGCAAACGTTTTAATTCAAAAGGCTGGGAATGGCGATATTCTTAATATCGTTTTCTATAGCCTCATTGTGACTGGTCATGATTGGAGTATACGGAAATGTTAATTGCGTTAATCCCATTCACATTTTTTGTGCTATTCGTATTTGCATTACTGTTGTTGCTCGCTGGTATTGGGCGATACGCTGTATTTCTACTCCAGCTTAATCGCCGTCCGGGTGGACAGGTCGCTACCACCTTTGGGTTCATCACCACTGAAGGAGTGATTGCTAAGGCGACTGTATTGAATTTATTTTTGATATCTTTTCTAATTTCTATCTTGGTTTTTGTGGTGATGGTGGCTTCCAAATTTTTCGGAGCGTAAATCTCATGTGCAAGGTTAAGCATTGCTGCCATAACAAGTCACATCAATCAACCGCCTGTAGCGGCATTTGCTCCCCGCGTTAGCTGAAGGCACTATGGAAGCACAGTGGATAAAATCGGCGGTTATTGCACTAAATCTTTCTCAAGAGGGTATTCGGCAGCTGCCTGTAGATGAATCGGAAAAATTGAAGGCTTCAATCAAGGGGACTTTTCTGGACCTAGCAGATCCCCAGTGGTGGTCAGAGCATTTGATAGGCCAGCAGTGGGCTCAGCAGGTTGAGGATGCCTGGAAGTACCTGCCAGTCCTTTGTCCCGATGAAAAGGTTTGGTTTATTCCTCTGGACGGGCGTTGCTCAGCTATCTATGAGAGTGCTCCCAGTCTTATATCGAGCGTGCTGGGTGAATGCCCTGCGTTCGAGTATGCTCTGGTAGGTAAGAGTCTGGACTGGATACTTATTGAAAATCATCATAATTGTCTCATCGGATGTGGTCATGCCATTACTCGCAGACTTGTTGATGAATTCGGAAGCTAACATGCAGCGCATGTACAACTCCCGGTCCGTCGGACTTATTGTGCTGAGCACAGCAAAAAACAACTGCACTCCGGCCATAGTCGGGCGTTATGGATACTTGGTGAATTGAATGGGCCGAAAACTGACACCAGAACAAAAAGCGTTATATAAACGTATAGACGAAATCATCTTCTACGATTGGGACCCTATTGGGATATCAAATACCGATTGGCCTCGTGATGAATATGAAACATATGTCCCTCGCATCTTTGGTGCGGTCATTAGAAATGATGATCCTGAACCGATTGCGGCCCTGCTTGGAGTACTTGAATATGACATCATGGGGCTTTCGCCAGCCGAGAGCCGTAATTTAACTACTGCGAAAAAGATGCTATCGGTAAAAGCCGAACTTTTGGGTGAGTAAATGAATTTCATGAATTCGAAATGTCCAGAGTGGGAAATACCGGAAGACTTGGAAGAAATTATTGCGGAAGAAGAATCATGGGAAAGTGAAGCATGGTTGCCAATTCTTCTTACTGTTATGGGCGGGACAATCTACAGAGGAAGAGAAATACCTCTTGCATGGCAAATTGAGTTTGAGCCTGGTAGTGAGGAGTTCGAAATTCCAAACAAAAAAATATCTGAGCTGGGCTTTGAGCCTGACGGATATGGCTGGGCAAGCGCAATACAATCCGTCGCTAATACACTTCACCCGGAAATCGTTAGCGAGCTTCATTTCGGGGACACGGAAGAGTCAACCTGCGTAGTTTGGGTTGAATCTGAAAGCGTTTGTAAAATTCTTACGCAAATAGCATGGAATTTAATTAACGTTAAATAAGTTCGGCTGATTGAGGCGTTATGAAAGAGGACGAGAGGGTGAAGGTTGGTCACGGGTGGCTCCACAAGTGAATGTCATGGCAGGACGGGCTAACGGTCCTGGAGTTGGGCTGCGGTGAAGGCATCGACTCTGCAATTCTCCGTGAGTGTGCAGGACTATTGGTGTCAAGCGATATTAAGCAATACGTAAGTTGGTCTGGAGGCGGAGCCTACGTGGTCCTTGATCAATAAGCCGCTATTTCTGCGCCTCCAAAATCGTCACAGAACTCGGTGTTAGCAATCAAGGCAGAGATTATGCGAATTTCTGTGATCAAAGGTGTTGCCAGAAATATTGCCCATTTCGCATTGAGCGGAAGTGCCTACGGTGCACCTGAAAGAACATTGGGTGAGCGTCGATCTGGCTTAGAGGTGAAGGTCGCTATATTGGCCGGAGAGCCGCCCGAGCTTCCCGGTAAAGCCGTGTTCATGCAATCTGCATCGGAGAAACTGCTTTCCATACTCCACTCGGTTGGTCTCAGTCACGGGGATGTTCAATATGCATTTGCCGAGTTTTATTTCAAGGGGCAATGTAGAGGAGCTGATAAGTGTGTCGTTACTATCAAACTCAAAGATGGCCGTAGCGTCAGCGGGTCTCATCTGAATAATACATTTGGCCGTTAACAATTAGCAGAATAGCGACACTTATACAAAGGCATTTGCACCCGGTGTGACGCACACAGGCTGAGAACTTCGCGAAGTAAGCTTGCGTACTTGAATCAGATTTTTAAAAAATCTTAAAGGGTTATTTCAGAGAGCTTTATGCCATAGAGGATCAGTAGGTTCAGACGTGACAACAGAACAAGAAAAAGCGTTTCGTGAAAAAGGTTGTATTTATATTCCCGGCGCGCTGGAGAAAAACGTGGTTCAGCCGGTGAAGGATCATGTGCTCAAAGAACTAAAGGGACTGAATATCTGGTCGACGGGGAGAGTTCTGTCCCAAAAATTAAAAGGCGTCCCGGTGTTTCAGCAAACTGGAAAACTGGGCCAGTTGATAAGCTATCCCGGCTTAAATGAGAAGCTTGTTTCACAAGAGCTGTATTCTGATATGTGCATATTGGCTGGCGCATCATTACAAGCCCAGACTGGCCAACTGCTCATTTCGTTACCGCATCAAATTGCTTGGACGCTTGAGGGATTAAACTGGCATCGTGATATTTCCAAATCTCCGTTGAGGGGGATTCCGGGGGTTCAAGTTTTCGTTCTATTGGATACTGTGGCAGTCAATGGAGGGGCAACCTTAGCCTTGGTCGGCTCACACAAGTTGAAAAACCAATCTCAAACAAAGGAGGTTATATCAGTGCTCACGAGTCATAGTGCAAACCATAGTGTCAATATTGGTGGGATCGAGCTATCGATTATGGAGATGTTGGGTCGACCGGGAGATGTTTACCTGATGGATATGCGGGTTCTGCATACGCCTTCAATCAATGCAACCAGAAACGTTCGATTAATGGCAACAGCACGGTACTTTGCAGAATAATGGCGATATTCAAGATAAGTTAGACGGTCAAAAATAGATCTGGCAATCATCCTTCAAATAGTTGACTTTAGAACGCGAGCTTGGCGTGGCAGTCAGCAGTACTCTGTGTCAGAGCCTGTGGTGGTAAAAGATGGCAAGTATTTCGCAAGATAGATCAGGCCTTCGCGGCGCTGCTCACATTATGCGGCTTTGCGGGCTTCGCTAAGCGCACCTTTGCGCAAAATGCGTGCAATATAAGCATTAAACACTCAGGACATCTCATCACATGAACAACCATTATTCATTTATCGGCGGCTCCGAAGGGGCTTGGCAGGTCGTCAGTTGTGAAACTGTCATTGGTGCGCCTCTTGAAACGGTACAGAGGGTCAATGTCGTTAATATGCCCTCAATTAATTTGGCCGAACGTGGCACCTGGGTGCTTCAAGGTTTTACAAGCAATGTTCGGTACGCCGAACGGCATGAAATAAACCAGCTTCGCGCAAAACAGGAAAACTTGAATCGCCCAGCCTCATCATGCGCTGCGCTCATTCCAATTAAAAAGACCGACGACTGGTGGGCCATGCCCCAGGATGAACGACGCAAAATTTTTGAAGAGCAGTCACATCACACAGAAATTGGCTTGGCATATCTTCCCGAAATCGCACGACAACTACATCATTCACGTGATCTCGGTGAGCCGTTCGATTTCTTAACGTGGTTCGAATTCGCACCAGAGCATACGGACTTGTTCAATAAGCTATTGGTACAGTTGCGCTCGTCAAAGGAGTGGGAATATGTCGAGCGCGAGATAGATATCCGGCTTGTGAAAAATGTTTAACAAAAGATTCAACCCCCTTAGCTACGCTGGCTGAAGCCGTTATGTGCTTTAAACGCTGAAATCCATTTATGTTCGTATGTTAGCTTAAGCTATTCACAAAAGGAGAATTTATGAAATTTGATATGTCAATTACTGATAACTATGCATCCTTCATCGATAAGGATTCAGGTGTAGCTGTATTCGTAGACTCTTTCGACAATCAAGAATTTGAGGTACGAATTGGGACCATTAATGAATCAGAATCTGCAGGCAGTATTTTTGCACAAACAAGCGAAGAACTGAATGCCAAGCTGGCCGCTCTATTTTCAGCACACACAGGAGAGAAATAATGGGAATTTCAATAAATGAAATATCTGTTTTAGAGGCTGTGCTGAATGAAAAATTTTCAAAGGAGCGTCTTAGGTTCAAGATGTCAGTTCATTTTGTGAAAGACAGAATGAATGATCCTAGAAATACACCAGCTATAACTATTACGGAGCTTCAAGGCATATTTAATCGGCTTACAACAGTTTATTTAAGCCAGCTAATGCGCCTGGAACACAACGACTCATTTAATGTTCGCTGTACAAAATCAGACATTAATATCCCATGTGCAATATCAAAAACGAAAGATTCTACGGGAAAGGATAATCGAGACGTAATTGCAATTACTGTTATGCGTAAAGCCAATTTCGTTTCAAAAGATCCTATCGAATTCAAGGTGTAGATACGAGCAGTACGCATCAGGGCGAACCGCTTGTGCTGGGCGATGAGACAGTTCCGAGTGGTAAGGCTGAGAGCGCTTATATAGAAGGACTCAATTAATGAAAATTAGCAACCCAGTGGTAGAAGCTCAAATGCTTATTCGTCGGTCAGTAGTCGATTGCTTTGAGGCTTTTGTAAATCCGGAAATTACTACGAAGTTCTGGTTCACTAAAAGCAGTGGTCGTCTTGCGCTAGGCAAAAAAATACGCTGGGATTGGGAAATGTTCGGTGTTGGTGATTCGCTCACGGTCAAAGAATTTGAAGAAAATCGTCGGATACTGATTCAGTGGGAATCTGACCCAACAATAGTTGAATGGCGTTTTGAAGCCCATGGGCCTGAAGCTACGTTGGTAAAAATATCTAATTGGGGTTTCGTTGGAGATCGCGACGAAGTGTTATCCCAGGCAATCGATGCAAAAGGCGGTTATACAATGGTGCTCGCGGGGCTCAAAGCATGGCTTGAGTATGGAATTGAGCTCAATTTGGTTCTCGACCAGTTTCCAAAAGATTAACCGACTTAATTACTGCCGGCATAATAAATCCATTAGTTTGAATCAATTTAAGGAGACGCACGATGAAAAGCAACCCTGTTGTTCATTTCGAGATTTACGTGGAAGACATGACTCGCGCTAAAGCGTTTTATGAAGCAGTCTTTGAAACCAAACTTGAGCAGATGCCCAACCCGACTCCTGAGATGGAGATGGACATGTGGTTCTTTCCCATGGATAAAGATACCGGGATGAGCAGTTACGGTGCGGGTGGGATGCTGGTCAAAATGGACGGTTTTACGCCCTGCAGTGGTGGGACACTGGTTTACTTCGGTTGCGATGACTGTGCGGTCCAAGCTGCTCGTGCTGCGGAGCATGGAGGCAGTATTTTTCAGGAGAAAACCTCCATTGGCGAGCACGGTTTTTGCGCGGTGGTCCGTGACACGGAAGGTAATCTAATTGGATTGCATTCAATGAATTAACACCTGTTGATAATGTTGCTTACCTAATATAGAAAACGATGTTGATATGAAATTCTATCTTCTCGCACTCTTATACATCTTTGTTTTCTTTGGGTCGATATACGGCTTATTTGTAGGCGAGCTGAATATTGGATTCGGTGCTGACTCTGCGTTCAATTTATCCATTTCAGGGTGGGTCAAAAATCTTGTATGCGCACTGGGCTTGTTGGTAGTTGGCGCTGTGTCTGCCTGGCCAATAGTTAATGCAGTTTATAAGGCCATAACAGGGGCAGAAAAATGATAAGAATAAATTCATTGTATGGTTATTTCGTTAGATGCTTTCCCGTCTTCATTGAGGGCTGCGGTTACGCCTCACGTAATTTATGTGTAGTAGGTAAACTTGGGCTGTTGATCCTTTTGCATGTTAACGCTGTTTCCGCTGAGGTAGACCTCGTTAAGGTCGATAAATCGGAAAATAAAATGTATTTGATGAATGGGGAAAATATCCTTAAAGAATATCGCGTGGCATTGGGAGATAACCCAAAAGGTCATAAACAGAAGGAGGGGGATGAAAGAACACCGGAAGGTACTTATAGCCTTGATTACAAAAAAGAAGATTCCGCTTTTTATCGAGCGATGCATATAAGCTATCCAAATGAAAAGGATAAAGAGGAGGCCAAGGCGCGCGGTGAGTCACCAGGGGGATTTATAATGGTGCATGGCCAAAAAAATGGACTTGGCTGGTTTGCGCCAATTTTACAGAATTTTAATTGGACGAATGGCTGCATTGCCTTAACAAATGCAGAAATGGACGAGTTTATGCAGTTGGTAAACGTTGGGACGCCGATCCAGATTGAGTGGTAAAATTGACTATCATTGCCTTTATAGCTTGAGGAATTAATATTCATAAAGCGTTTCCGGTTTTACTGCGAAGGCGGAATGATCAACCGGAAATTCTGGTATTCAGGCGCTCGTTGAGCGGAGTCCGACATGACCTACGAAGAATACAATAGCTTCTGTAACGCCCTGCCAGCTACTTCTTACGTTAACCAGTGGGGTGGTGCGCACGTATGGAAAGTAGGGGGAAAAGTTTTCGCTATCGGCGCAACCACAGCACCGGATGGGTTGGCTGTGTCTTTTAAAGTGTCGGAAAATAATTTCAACGTGCTGAAAGATCAGCCAGGCTTCAGGCCAGCGCCTTATTTGGCCTCGCGCGGAATGAAGTGGATACAACAATACGACACGTCGGCAGAGCATGCAGAGGAGTTGAAATATTACATAAAAGAGTCTCACCGTATCGTTTCACTGGGCTTATCAAAAGTGAAGCAGAGAGAACTTGGCCTAAACCAACATTAACGTGTAACGGTTGCGTTGTTCAATAATAAATTGGAGTTGAAGGTGATGTTCAGAGTGTTAAGGAAGGCAGTAATAGTTATTTCAGTATTATTGTTATGTTTGGTTTCACTTTTCTTTGTGGGTGTTTTTTGGCCGCAGGAGAGCGTTGAGCCTGTTAAGACGGATTCACCGCTGGCACTGGTTAACGTGTCTGTCATTGATCTTTACGCGGGCGAAATACGTTCGAATCAGACGGTTCTTATCGACAACAAAACAATAAAATTTGTAGGTCCAGCTGATGCAATAGCGCTGCCGGATGAGGCCATAAAGGTCAATGCGCGCCACCAGTATGTTATGCCAGCCTTGTGGGACATGCACACCCATATCTACAAAGTTACACCGCTTTTGGATTTGCCGTTATATGTTGCCTATGGTGTGACCAATGTCAGGGATATGACGAGCTGCCCGAAGCAGGGTGATCCCTTTGCGGCATGTCCGGAGGATCTAAAGCACTGGAACCAGGCCGCTGCAAATGACCAACTCGTCGGGCCGCGCATCCAGGGGATTTCAAGCTGGCAACTGAATGGTCCCGGAATTCATGAGCGTATCAAAGATCTACCGGATTTTTTTGGTACGTCAAATGCGCAGCAAGCCAGGGAATTTGCGCGTTATTATGAGGGCAAGGTGGATGCCCTGAAAGTTTACGACTATATCCCGCGCGATGCCTATTTTGCTGTGGTAGATGAGGCAAAAAAGCTGGGGTTGGATGTTGTGGGGCACAGGCCACACGCGGTGAGTGCAATCGAAGCGGCGCAGTCACAAAAAAGTATTGAGCATGCCCGGTTTATTTTGCATGAATCATTTCCCGGTAGCCGGGAATTGCGAGAGTCGGCAGAAAAGGGTGAATGGAAAGAGGATCGGCGCCGGATGTTGGATGAGCATGATCCGTACATGGCTTCCGCTATATTCAAGGCTATGAAAGACGCTGGAACATGGTACGTGCCGACGCATCTCACCCGTAGGGTCGATGCTTATGGCGAAGAGCCTATCATTTTGGATGACCCTATCATTAAATATTTACATCCGTTAATGAAATGGCAATGGCTTGAGGATGTTAACAAGGTTATTGATGAGGACCCGTCCTCGGAAGCGCGCCAAACCTATCGGGATTTTTACCACAAGGGGCTTGAGTTGACGGGCAACGCGCATCGTGCAGGTGTAAAAGTCCTAGTGGGTACCGATTATATTGTGGCTGGCGTAACGGTCCATCACGAGATGGAGCAATTGACTCTCGCCGGGCTGACGCCTCTTGAAGCACTTCGTGCCGCGACGATATTGCCGGCCGAATATTTCGGGCTGCAGGATGAATATGGAAACGTTGCACAAGGCATGCGGGCAGACCTCATACTGTTGCGGAAAAACCCGCTGGAAGATATCAGGAATTCATTATCCATTGAGTCGGTTATATTTAACGGTAATCTTTACGACAGGATGCGTCTTGATAACATTGAGCGTTTAGTTGAAAGCAGGGCCAATAGTTGGAGTATCGCTTGCAAAATAGTGTGGGAATTTATAAAAAATCCTGTCGGATATTAACCCGGTGAAACATCTGTTTGTTAACGCGAGTAAGAGATTCATATGACACCCGGAATCAATATTGCAAGGCAACACAAAATTGTTCATCGTGTTCATGAGTATGCGCATGACGCATCAAGCGAGTCCTATGGATTAGAGGCAGCAGAAAAATTAGGCGTGCCAGGTGAGCAGGTGTTTAAAACGCTGGTGGTGGCGCTTGATAACAAGGCGTTGGCCGTTGGTGTGATTCCTGTGTCGTCCATGCTCAGTATGAAGCTGATCGCAAAAGCTGCCGGTGCAAAAAAAGCCGCTATGGCTGATCCGGCCGATGTGGAACGAGCAACGGGATATGTCTTGGGTGGCGTGAGTCCACTTGGCCAAAAGAAGCGGCTCAAAACCATTATTGATTCGTCTGCTGAGAAATTCGCCACTATTTACGTCAGTGCTGGTCGCCGAGGGCTGGAAATAGAATTGAGTCCGGTGGATCTTAAAAAATTAACTAATGGTTTGTTTGCCGAGATATGTCAATAACCCATTTCCCATAATCGTGGTGTGAGCATGGTGCCGAGCTCAGCCTCTAGCTAACGAAGGTGTGCTGATGTCCAAGCATAGAATTTTTGAAATGCCCTTTGCAAAAGTTTATCCGATGTATATTCAAAAGGCTGAACGAAAAGGCCGAACTAAGGAAGAAGTAGATAAAATTATTTGTTGGTTGACGGGTTATAGCGAGGCGGGATTACGAAAGCAAATCGACGCGGAAAAGAATATTGAAACCTTTTTCAGCGAAGCGCCAGCCATGAACCCTAATGCATCGCTTATTAAAGGGGTTGTGTGCGGCATTCGCGTTGAAGAAATCAATGATCCGCTGATGCAAAAGGTTCGTTATCTCGATAAATTGATTGATGAGCTTGCAAAGGGCAAGGCGATGGAGAAAATTCTCAGACAATGAGAGCCTTGTCCACTAATTAACTACCCATTTCTCATTTTCCAGGGTACGCCAATGAAATCACGTCCCAAAGCCTTATTTATTTCCCATGGCGGCGGTCCCTTGCCCTTGCTCGGCGACGCGGGACACCAACACATGGTGTCATGTTTACAAGACATCGCGGCAAGTATTCCTCGCCCCGCCGCCATACTTGTTATCAGCGCGCATTGGGAAGAAAGTGTGCCTACCATTACTGCCCACCCCAATCCTTCACTAATCTATGATTACTATGGCTTTCCTCCGGCGTCGTACGAAATCCAATATCCCTGCGCCGGCGAACCGGCGTTGGCTCGTGAGATTTATGCGTTGCTTGAGCAGCACGGTGTCAATGCAGCGCTGGATGAGGCGAGGGGGCTTGATCACGGTGTCTTTGTACCGTTAAAGATCATGTACCCGGAAGCAGATATTCCTTGCGTACAGTTGTCTCTGGTAAGTACCTTGGATGCTGCGTTTCACATCCGCATAGGGAATGCGCTGCGGAGTTTGGCGGATAAGAATGTGCTGATTATAGGTTCCGGGTTTTCGTTTCATAACATGAGAGCCTTTTTGGCACCCGCTGACGCTGAGTCGCACCGCCTGAATGAAGCGTTTGAGAATTGGCTGCATGATGTGTGCGGGAATCGCGATCTGTCGGAACAACAAAGGCATGAGTTATTAGCGCATTGGTCCGATGCGCCGGGCGCGCGCTATTGTCATCCCAGAGAGGAGCATCTTTTGCCGCTGCACGTCTGTTATGGAGTGGCCCGGTCACCCTGCACAAAAATTTATAACCTCGATATTCTGGGAAAAAGATCAAGCATGTGTGTGTGGTAAAGCCGTTAACAGTTGAATGTAGATTCGCACCAACACCATTGAATTATTGAGGTGCATCATGTTTTTGTATCTACTCGATCGTGCCGGTGTCGCCGTATTTTCAATCAGCGGCGTGTTGGCGGCTCGTGACCGGGATCTCGACCTCCTCGGTGTCATTGTGGTAGCCGCCATTACCGCCATTGGCGGCGGCACGCTCCGCGATCTTTTGTTGAATCGTCACCCGATATTTTGGGTAACCGATGCGTCTTATCTGACAGTTATCATTGTCTCTGCCGTCGTGACCATTATTTATGTACGCAGATGGCCGCCGCCGGGCGTTATTCTTCTGGTAGCGGACGCATTGGGATTAGCATTATTCGCCCTGTCGGGTGCACAATATGCCGAAGCGGCGCAATGCCCTCCGCTGATTGTCATCCTCATGGGGACCATAACCGGCGTCATGGGCGGCATCATCAGAGATGTCATCACCGCGCGTGTACCGTTAATTCTGCGGCGGGAAATCTATGCAACGGCTGCTATCGCAGGCGTGGTCGTTTACTTGCTGTTGCAAGCCATCGATGTTCCGCGTGCAATCGCGTTCGGAAGTGGCATGGTGACAGTGGTGGTATTGCGATTGGTTGCGATTCGCTGGAACCTGCACTTGCCGGTTTTTCGTCATCGGGAGTAGAGAGAAGGTTATCAGGGTTGATTAAAATGCGTGTCATATTGATGGACTATAATGCCTGCGCGTCGAGTGATGCATAAAACAATAATTACATGAATGGTATTGATTATGGGGAATTTTTTTGTTCTGCTTTTGGCGGTCATGGTACTCATGGCCGCTTATGCGTTTTATAGAAAATCCATTGCACGCAAGCGATCCCAATGGATTGACCAATTTCCGTTTCCTGCAACAATCACTACTAAACTATTACAAGCCTACCCGCATTTAACCGACCACCAAGCTGCTTTGGTCATCAAGGCGTTGCGAGAATATTTCCAATTGTGCAATGTGGCCGGTAAACGCGTTGTTTCCATGCCGTCCCAGGTTGTTGATCTAGCCTGGCATGAGTTCATTTTATTCACTCGGCAATATCAACAGTTCTGCAATAAATCCCTCGGCCGGTTTTTGCATCACACGCCAGCAGAAGCGATGAAGTCGCCAACCGTCGCCCAGCAAGGCATTAAAACAGCGTGGAAGATTGCTTGTGCGCGGGAACATATTCACCCCAAGTCACCCCATCGTTTGCCGTTGCTGTTTGCAATAGATGCGGAGTTGAATATCCCTGATGGGTTCAAATACGCGCTCGACTGTAAGGGTTCCGAGAAAGGTGATTACTGTGGCTCCCACATCGGGTGCAGTAGTTGTGCGGGCGGATGTGCGAGTGGTTCGGGTTGTAGTAGTGGGTGCGGTGGAGGAGATTAACATGCCCCGCCAATTTACATCGGCAGGGCATACGGATAGCTGATGATAGCTCATCTAGCTTCGCTGATTAATACTGGCGTTTTGAAATAATTGTTCCACTTTTAGAGTCAATTGTTTCTACAACGCCCGTCTGTTGTGTTGTTTCATGTAGCACCGCCATTTCCTCAAAACCATTGCGGTTGAGGTCGGGAATCAATTCCAGCGTTCTGGCGATTGATTGCGGTTCAGTGCTATTAATAACCCGAATAGTTGATTGGGTATGACTATCAATAATAAGAATGTGTGCAGATTTTCCCTCGCCGTCCGTGTACAACAAGGCGATGTCCGGGTAGCTATTTGAATTGGTATCTTTTATTCCAATCATACCGATAGGCTTGGCATTGAGGATATTCTGAAGCGAAATGACGGTACCCGGAGTGCCGCTCACTACATGTCGTGTAGCAATAGTGTAGGTACCATTATTGTTGTAAAGCACAGCTTCCATCTTGTCATTAATATTAGCGCTGCGGTGTAACAGGGTGTGGGCAATGTATTTCGCGGACGCAGGCGCTGATTCGGTTTCACAAGTACCGCTGCCCCTGACTGCGCTGGTTACATGGGCGCGAATCATGAATTCCCCTTGCATACTGCGGCTGTGGATATTTAATCCAAACCAGGATTGCCACGCGTTCAGGTCGGGTGCCTCATTGGTCAGGCTCACATGGCTTAGCGCTTGCTGCGTGTCGTCATTCAATTGCCATGAAATCATGTTGTCAGGTTGTTCATAAGGGGCGTTGAGTGGTACGGCTATATCAAAAGCATTATTGTAAGAATGAAATAGATAGGCATCATTGTTGTAATGATTATTAACCAACTCCAATAAAAATTGTGGCATGGTTGGATGGCTTCTGAATTTTATCCCGGCTGCAACAAGGCATACGCCAAAGCCTGGCGCGGTGTGTTCATAATCGCCAACATTGGGCAGGGGGTTAGTGTCAGGTGTTGCGGTGTCATAAATATAAGTGCCGGTAATCTGATCACCGGGTTTAATTTTTCCGCCCAGATAGTTTCCATAATCATCTACATGTGCAACGACAGCTGTGATATCGATAGAGACAACTTCGGCACTACTGTAGCTGGATAGCATGGCCAGCAGTAGAGCGCCGGCTGCATTGATTCGTGAATGTTTACCGATTGTTTTCATACATATGTCCTTTAAGAATGATGTAGTGCAACGGAAATGTTGCCCAAAGATTATTGCATAAAAAAGCCCCACCAACTCACGCTGGCGGGGCTTTCTTAAAAACAATAACCGACTAATTAATTACATTGATTCTGCAACACGCAAGCTTGAATGCTGTTGGAGAAGAAGTAATTTACCAGGTTGTCTTCGTTCACCGACCAGGCCATAACGCCGCGCAGATCCGGGTAGGTTTTTGCGGGGGTGTAGCCGCTCCCGCAATCGCCGGAGCGCAAACAACGCACAGCCGCTTTCACAACTGTCGGGTCGGTGTAGCCGCTGCCGGCAGCGCTGGGTGCACTGGAGGCGGGTAAACCGATGACGATCTTGTTGGCGGGCAGGCCTTGATAGTTCACGCCGGTGCTGGCGATAGGGAAGCCTTCGATCAGTGCTTCGGTCCAGGCGACCAGTGCGTCCTGCGTGGCAGAGTTATAGAAGCTGCCGTTCAGGCCGGGCATGCTGCCGGTGTTGTAGTTCTGCATTTGTACCCAGGTAATTTCGTTGCGCAGCGCATTCATCAATGGCAGGTAAACGCCCCAGTTGATGCTGCCTTGCCAGTTGGCCGGAAGCATCGCGCCGATGGTGTGTGCGGTCTCCGGGGCCATGGTCACCATGAAGTCCGGGCCGTAATGCGCTTTGATTCGCTTGATCGCACGTACCAGGTGGTCCGCTGAGTATTGCGGATTGGTTTCATTGATCAACGCGTTCGGTGCGGTGTGCAAACCTTTCTCGGTGTCGATATCGATACCATCCAGATTCCACTCATCAGCAATCGCAATAAATGAATTCACGAAATTATCTTCGTGAGCCATGCTGGTCAGTGCCAGCGGTGTGGTCGCGCCACCAATCGCCAGCAACACTTTTTTACCCTGGGCCTGAGCGGCGGCAACCTGAGCCGGCGTCGGGTTATTTTGGGTGAAGTCAGCGTTGGTCAGGGTGAGTGAGCCATCTGCATTGATACGCGGGAATGAAATATTCAACACGGTGTAGTTGGGAATTGTGCTGGGCGTCAGCAGCGGCCAATGCCAGTTCTCCCAATAACCGACCAACTCGCTGTCGCCGGTGGGCGCAACACTGCTGGAGCTGGAAGAGACACTGGAGCTTGAGGAGATCACCGAGCTAACGGAGCTGGATGATGAGCTGCTCGATACTGCGCTGGATGAGCTGCCACCACTGCAGGAGCCGCCCGCAGACCAGGCCGAAGTCCAGTAAGTGCCGGTACCCGGTGCATAGGCCCAGGCAGCTGTTGACGAACACCAGCCAGGAATATCACAGGTGTAATTCGCGCCGGCATTCGCCACAACCTGGCCCAGGGTATAGCTGGTGCCTGCGACATATTGCGGACAGGAACCACCGCCGGTACTGCTCGACGAGCTGGCGACGATAGAAGAGCTTGCGCTGCTGACGACAACACTGCTTGAAGAAGAACTGACAACCGAAGACACAGAGCTGGACGAACTGGTCACGCCATCACAAGCACCGTTGTCCGCCCAATGTTGCCACGGGCCTGAACTGGTGGTGGGGTTGTTGTTTTGCGTCCAATAATTTGCGGTATAACCGCGATTATTGTGTTTAACCTGATTGCCCTGCGTGTAGACGGTACTGCTGCTCCAGGTGGGGCGGCTACTGCAATCGACGGCAAATACGTTCGAAGAGAGAAAGGCTGTCACTAACAGCCCTCCCAGTGCGAGGGTGGTTTTCATGGTATTGACCTTTTGATTTGAATTTTACTTTGAAATTATTGTGTTACTGCCGTAAAGCCGGTTCAGCATATTTACCGTGTGGTTACAATGCAAGCAATCGACGGGACAAATATGATTTGAGTCACTAGATAAAAGCGGAAAAAATTTTCTTATGTCAGGACGGGAAATAATTTGGCGATGGCAGCGCTGTCATTGGTGGGAATGCTATAAGTAAAAGCGGTGAGAGCAAATAATTGCTTCCGGCTCGTTGTTGAAGTGCTTCGTAGTACGTTTGTCATTAGGGCATCTGTTTCGAAACCGCATGAATACATCCCTGTAGCTCCCTCAATTCATCCCTGAATTGAGGGTTTCGAAACAGATGCCCTAACGCCAAACTCAGACTGTGGAAGTCATTAATGCTGATTTATTAATGCACCGCATGCACCCGTGGCGGTGTTGTCAAACGCTCCAACACCAAATTACCCACAGCAATGTCCCCGTCAATCGCACAACTCATATTCGCCGCATTATCAAGATCAATAGCGCGACGGGCGAGGTCGTTAAATGTGCGTGGAATAGCAGGATTGCGTGGATCAGGAAGAGTGATACCGGTTAGGAAGCCTGATAGCAATGCAGGTTGGCCCACCGGCGTGTTGTAATCCAGATGCGCAAAGGGTGTACCGGTTTCAATTACATGGCAACCGCTGCAAGTATTTAACGCCAGCTCAAATAACGCATCATCGCGCACAGTTGCCGGTGGTGGTGTGTTGGGCGACGGTGTGGTGGGTACGGTTAACATTGAGTTGGGCACATTCCACAACACAGCTGCGGGTGCGGCGCCGGCGAGGAAATTAATGCTGTTATGGAACGGCGTAATTTCATGTTGTGCCGGTGGTGGTCCGATTAAAGATGGCCATTGTGTATTCACAAAATTAGCCAGCAACGACGAATTATTGTGTTGAATTTGCGGTTCCTGTTTTACCGTTGTCTGCTCCATCGCACCACCTATGCGCGGCAACACAAATTCACGCAACTCCCAACCCGGCGAGCCTGGCAATAATTCATTGGTGCGAATTTGCCCGATAGCACTTTGATTGGGTGCAGCGGGATTCGCGCCGGCGGCGGTGAAGACATCGGTCAGCTGGGCGAGATCGTCGTTGTAATTGGCGGATCCGGCAAGGTCTACCCATTTTTGTGCCCAGTCGCGCACGTCGGTGCAACCGGCAATCGGTACTTTGTATTCCAGAATCAGCGTTTTGGATTTGTTGTTACAGTTGCCGTCGTGCAGCGAGAAAACAAAACGGCCTTCGCCTGCTTCGCCGCCGCCATACACACCACGCTCGCCGCGCAGGTCGAGGCGCAACACAATACCCAATAAACGGAAGGGGCTTTCTTCTGGCAACAAAGGCGCACCCACGCCGCCGCTGCGAATTTCCCATTCACGAATAATTTGTTGATACACCAGTGGCCGTGCCAGCACATTCTGGTTATTGATAGTTTGCACAGAGTTCCAGTGATCGAAAAAACGTTTGATGTAATCAGACGTAGACGCAGTGCCGTTAGCAATATTTTCCATGAGTCGCCAGTAAGTCCACTCGCCGGTGGGGTTGCCGACCGGCGGCTGATTGGGCGAACGGCAAGCCCAGGTCCGTGTTGGATCGTTGACAACGTCCAGATCGGTAATCATCAACGAATGCGGAATACTGGCCGCGCGGTGGGCTCCGCCGCCCGTAGGTACACCGAGAGGTTGTCCGAATAACGGCAAGTCAATAGTGCGATCAACACGAAATAAATCGCGCGTAAGCGGGAGATGAAATCGTTGTTCTACTCGCCCCGTTTGATCTGTAAATAATAAATGCTCGCCGTCGGCTACTATTCTGCGCGTGCCGATATGCTGCCGCCCTCCGGCAGAAAACAAAGCGCGCGCTTCGCCCTTGTGAGCTTCTGCCAATTGCAGGTTGGCCTTGGCAAACGCTTCAAAATCAAATTCGGTTTTGATAGAAAAAATCCCGTCACCGGGTTTTTCATCGCCACGTTTTCCGTCGTCGGACAGCACAAGCACTTTATCACCGATAGTGATAGATACCTGGCCGCCTGGCTTTTCCTGCGGTAATTTGGCCTTGATCAATGCGGCTTTGTCGTCACTCGGTGTTATTGATAAGCCTGTTGGGGTAAGAGATGTTGTTGTGTCGGACTGTTGCGCAACCGAAAATGATGTAACAAATGCGAGAGCAAAAAATCCGCTTGAAATAACAGATGGGAAATGCGAAATCCTCTGCATGTTGGATCCTCCTGGGGCATAGTTGAAAATTGAATAACAATTTTTATCATTAGGCCGCAGAGAATAGGGTGAATATTCTCGGCTCTGCGGAGTATGTTCTATAGAAGAGGAGTAACGGCAGGTCAAACGCTGGATGGATAATTGACGCCTATATTCTCAGGCTGATTTGCTATGTTAAAAAATAAATTTAACTTATTTGGTTTCGGTATAAATGAATAAATTTGATTAGCAAAAGTTTTAAATTTGGCATAGGAGATTTTTATTGATAAAAGCGGACAGGCTTTATTAGAAATGGTAAAACTATCAGCTACACAAATGAAAACCCCGCCGGATAGCTGTGGTAACCATCAAAGTCGGCCTTACTCAAGGGAACACCCGCCTGGCGGGCAATGGCATAGCTCATGGACAAATGAAAGAAAAAATTCGGTAGTGCATAAAGGCTGACATATTCATCGCATGGCAAGTCCAGATCATTAAAACCAGCCTTGTCCTGAATCCTCAACGGCGCCTTTTCAAAATCGACATCCGTCAGTGCTTCCAAATATTGCACGGTTTTCTGAAGCTGCTCACGCAAACCCGCAAAAGTCGCTTCGCTGTCAAAGCTAAACCGCTCCCGACCAACCAACGGACAACACGTGCGCAGTGAAAAATTAATTGCTGTACGCACTTGGGAAATAAACGGCAACATGTCTTTCTGCAAGCTACCTTGCAGAAGTTTCGCCTGATCGGAACCATGAGCCTCGATCTTCACCAGCATCTTTTCCATTTGTTTTAGGTAATGGATAAAAATCGGAGCGGGATTTGAGCGCATTATTTTTCTCAAGTTTTCCTGTTGTTAAAAACTAACCAGAGGGATCTTCTGTGGCCCCATCTTTTTTGGCTGCAATGTTGTGTTCGCACAACGCGAGTTTGGCGTTAAGTTTTGGGGTTCGAAACCCTCAAGTCAGGGAAGACTTGAGGGTTTCGAACCCCAAAACTTAATGACAAACGGATTGCGGAGTCTTTACAGGACGCCACTGTCATTAGGTTTTTTATACTTCTAAACCAATATTTTTATTCACCCGTCACCTGATGATCCAAATGCGCCACCAGATCTTTCGGTAAATTCAAACGATGCGCCAACGCCTCCATATACATCCGCTCCGCCGGATGATCACCATCCGCCACCAAACGCGACACCAGATAAACCTCCGACGCCTGCTCAACACCCTGCACCTTCGCAACAATCGTCGCCAGGTCCACCGGCTGCCGCAACGCATCAAACACAAAACCTTTACTCTCCGCATCCAGCGATAACTTTTCCACATGCTCAAAGATCACCGTCTGCTCACGGGCATCGATATGACCGTCGGCCTTGGCAGCCGCAATCATGGCAGTGATCAGGGTCAAGGCAAAATTATTGTTCCCATTGGATTCCGGTGCAGGGATAAAACGCGGATCAACATTATTCAGATCAGCCGGCGTTGCAACCGGTGCAGTCGCCACTTGTTTACCCTGTTGCCAATTCTGATACGCCTTATAAGCCAGGGCCCCTGCTGCCGCCGCGCCGCCGTAACCGATCAGGCCGCCGGCCATCTTGCGCGCTTTCTTGTTGCCGACCAATAAACCCAGTATCCCCCCAGCCACGGCGCCGCCAGCAAAATTACCGCCAGGCATACCAAAACCCTGGCCGCCCGAAGACGCAGAAGGTCCGGGCGCTGTTCCTTGCCCTTGCGTATTGCTGCTACCCATGAATTGTTCGAGCAGTTTGCCCACGTTGTTAATCATATAATCAGCTCCAGGATGCGAATTTTTAGCTCCATTCAGACCACAAAGCAGGCCAGGAGTCACCTGTCATTGCATTAATTTACCGAACCGGAGTATAGGGATATCCGTCTAAATGTAAAATGATGGACGGCTTTGATTAGGCGCAAACCGCCGCCATTGTCTTTTCACAATAGGCTGGTGTAGTATCAGCCGGTTCATAATCTATAAGAAGCTGCTCCGCGTTTAGCTTTTGACTATAAGCTGACGTGAGATGGAGATATCAATCCCATGAAAGATGACAAACCGACTTCGTTTGATATTGCCTATCTCGCGGGAGTGTCCCAATCGACTGTCTCGCGCGCTCTGCGCAACAGCCCTCTGGTAAATGAAGAAACCCGCCTCAAGGTCCAGGCCATTGCCAAAGAACTGAATTACAAAGTCGATAAAAATGCGCGCAACCTGCGCTCGCAACAAACCCGCACTATTGCCTTGTTGCTGTGTGAAGATCACGGCACCGGCAACTCCTTGATCAATCCGTTTTTCCTTTCAATGCTCGGCAGTATTACCCGCGCATCGGCTGATCGCGGCTACGATTTGCTGATCTCATTCCAGCAGTACAGTGAGGACTGGCATGCGGATTATGAATACGCCAATCGTGCGGACGGGATTATCTTTTTGGGTTACGGTGACTATGTAACCTATGTGCAAAAGCTCACTTACTTAACACAAGTGGGCGCGCATTTTATTACCTGGGGGCCGGTACTCGAAGGGCAGCCGGGCTTTTCCATTGGTTGCGATAATTTCAACAGCGCCCACAAAGCAACGCAGCATTTAATTCACTTGGGCCATCAAAATATTGCATTTCTGGGTGATATTTCTGTACACAGCCCCGAGTTTAAAGCACGCTACGAAGGCTACGCCAAAGCCTTGCGAGATGCCGGGTTACCGGTAAACCCCCAACTGCAAATCAATGCAGAAACCTCTGAAGAAGAAGGTTACAAAGCCACACTTACATTACAGCAACGACGCATAGCGTTTGATGCGGTCTTCGGTGCGAGCGACCTGATTGCGATTGGTGCGATCAAGGCGCTGGAAGAAGCGGGTTTGATCATTCCTGATGATGTGGCGGTGATGGGTTTTGATGATATTCCGATGGCATCCTACACACATCCACCCTTGACCACGGTGCAACAAAATACACACTTGGCTGGTGAATTGCTGGTGGAAAATCTGCTGAAGTTGGTGGATGGTGAGCCGGTTGAGTCGTTGTTGTTACCGGCGGAGTTGATGGTGCGGGGTTCTTGTGGGGCTAAAAAGTCTTCCAGAAAATCTTAAATTAATACTTCTATTTGCGCGATGCGAGTTTGGCGTTAGGCCTTTTGTTTCGAAACCTTCAAGTCACGACTGCATGGATGCAGGAGGTAGAGCAACGCAGGAGCAGTTGCCGAGGGACGACTTGAAGGAGCTACAGGGATGATTCATTCGCCACATCCTTGCGGCTCACCCTACGGGCAGCTTCGCTGTGCAAATTGGCTCTCCTGCCAATTTGTCATGCGTTTTCGAAACAAAAGGCCTAATGACAAACGGACTACGAAGTCCCTTCATCCTTTACCCATAAGGTTGCTGCAGCGGCGAGAAACATCAGCACGCCTCCGCAGACCAGTGCGTAAATAGTTTTCCCTGAAAATAATTCCCGTACGATCAAACCCAAAATACTGGCCGCCAGTATTTGCGGTATAACGATGAAGAAATTAAAAATGCCCATGTACACGCCCATTTTTTTGGCGGGTAGTGAGCAGGATAGGATGGCGTAGGGCATGGATAGGATGGAGGCCCAGGCGAAGCCGACGCCGATCATGGAGGCCAATAGCCAGCGCGGATCATCGATAAATAAAAATGAGATCAGGCCGACGCCGCCAAAGCAGAGGTTGATGGCGTGGGCGATGCGGCGGTTGGTCAGGCTGGCCAGGATGGGGATGGCGAAGGCGGCGAGGGCGGCGAAGCCGTTGTAGGCGGCGAAGAGTACGCCCACCCAGTCGGCCCCGGCGTTGTAGGCGGCGGTGGTGGCGTCTTGAGAATCGTAGTGAAAACTGGTGACGGCGCTGGTGGCGTAAATCCATAGGGAAAAAAGTGCAAACCAGGAGAAAAATTGCACCACGGCCAGCTGCTTCATGGTGTCGGGCATGGCGAATAAATCCTGGATGATCTGATAAAACCCGTTTTCGGTTTTACCCCTTTTTTGTAGTTGGTTGGTGAGTATCAGTAACACACCGAACAGGGCGATACCAACTGCCAGGATATACAGCTGTTGATCAATCTGCGTCTGTGCGATAACCACAATCCCAATGATGCCGAGGACAAGTGAAACCAATCCCATCGATAAGTAACGCGGCTGTTTTGGTTGTGCGTCTGCGGTGGACGTTTCTTGCAAGCTTGCCTGGTAGCGACTGAACGCTTCCAGTTGTTCCGGTGAATATTCTTTGGTGCTGAATACGGTCCACAACACCGCGAGCAGTAACACCGCCCCTCCCCAATAAAACGAATACACCACTGCATCGGGGATCACGCCCGCCGTTGCGGTGTTGCTGACGCCGAACCAGTTGGTCATCATCCAGGGCAGGGCCGAAGCGACAACGGCGCCGACGCCGATAAAGAAACTTTGCATGGCAAAACCGGTGGTGCGTTGTTCTTCCGGCAACATATCACCGACAAACGCGCGGAAGGGTTCCATAGCGACGTTGATGGACGCATCCATAATCCACAGCATACCGGCGGCGATCCACAACACCGGTGAGTGCGGCATAAAAAATAAAGCGAAGCTGGCTGCCAGTGCGCCATATAAAAAATAGGGCCGCCGGCGTCCCAGGCGATTCCAGGTTTTATCGCTCATATAGCCAATGATCGGTTGTACCAATAAACCCGTGACAGGTGCGGCGATCCATAAGATGGGAATGTCGTCGATGGCGGCGCCAAGGGTTTGAAAGATGCGGCTGACGTTGGCGTTTTGCAGCGCAAAACCAAATTGGATACCGATAAATCCGAAACACATATTCCAGATTTGCCAGAAGCTGAGCTGAGGTTTTTTTGTCATTATCGTGTCACTGTTATTATTACTTTATGGCCGGTGTGTCGGATTACGCCTTTGGCTAATCCGACCTACGGGTTTTGTTCGTTATTCCTTGGGTTGTGCGTAGCGTTCTTCTACCAGCGGGTAGCGGTCCCACACTTTTTGATCGTGGAAGGAGCGCAGTAGCTTAATGTATTCCGCGTGCGTCCAGGCCAGTGGCGTGGCGGAGTTAGTGCCTTCGCCGAAGCCGTATTGGTATTCGCTGTTGTTGCCCACCCCATCCCAGACTTGCTCCGGTAACATTAACCCTTCGTTGGCAAATAATTCCATCGCTTTGACATAGGTGTTGCGTAAGGTGTCCATGCTTGCAGCATCAATGTCGCCTTCAGCCTGCGCTCGTGCGAGTTCGTAATGGCCGCGCTCGCCGGTAAAGAAAGGCCACACGCGACCACGCTGGTCATCGCTCATCTGATCATTCACCGCACCGTAAGCCAGGCCTGTGGTGGTGTCTTCACCATAACCATCGATGCCGTAACGGCGCCAGCCGGGGAAGGTGCCTTCTACACCGGGAAAGGTAAACTCATATTTTACGCGCAGTTTATCCGGCAAATTCATGTTATCGATTTCGGGCAATGTGTCGAGCACGTAAGGATCGTTCGCCGGACGCACACCGTAGCGCACCAGCTCCAGGAAACCACCATCGATAACTTCGGTTTCGTCGGGCATGGGTTGGCCGTTGGCGGTACCCAGGGCGGCGCGATCATTGGGGTCAGTGTTTTGGGTAATGCGTAAATAATAACGACCATCGCTGGGTGCATCTTGCAGTGAGCCGTTGGTGGTGAACATGGTGCTTTCAAGCATAGCCGAATATTTATCGGCGGCCGCAAGATAACGCGTCGCACTGCTTTCATCATCGGCCAGGCGTGCAAGGTCAGCAGCCGATACCAATCCGGCAATCACGGCTGCGGTGGTGGAGGGCGAATAACCGGCTTGTTCTTCCCAGCGTTCCTGTTGGGTGTAGGGCGGCATTAATTCAATGTCACTCCAGTCCAGTTTAACCTTGCCGCCGTTTGCCAGAAAGTCAGCTGCCGGTTTCAGCATGCGGTGATACCAGCGGGTGGCCTCATCGTCGCTGAGCACGCCTTCCTGCCACAGGCGCCAGCCGAGCATCACCGGCATAGCGGTTTGATCGAGCTGTATTGCAATCCACTCCAGCTGGCCGTCTACCTGGGTTTTTTGTAAAAACCAACCAGGTGTGCCGGTAAAACCAGGCGTGGTTTTGGTGACTTGCACCTTGTGCAGATATTCGAAAGCAACCCTTGGGGTTTCTTTATCGCCCAGAGCCAACATTGCCATTGCGACCTGATAAAAATCCCGCGGCCATACCGCTTTGTAGCCGGTCTTGGCTTGCTCTGCCGATTTGGTATCACCCCAGGGATTGGAGAGCGATGCAATCAAGGCGCCCGCATGGGTTTTATCTTCTTGCGCTTTCAATACCAATGCACTGGCATAGAGCAATTTGCCGTTGTCGGTTGTGGTGGATGCGAGTTGCGGTAACGCAGGCAAGGATTGAATGTAATCTTCCCAGCCGATAGCGTCGCCTTCGCCATTGTAATGTGCCAGTACCTGTTCATAACCGCGGGTCAATGTCTGTTGTGCGCTAGCCTGACTTTCGGCCGGATCTTTTCCAAACCCGAGGACGAATTGCCATTCAGCGTTGGTGTTACTCAGGGTGGGTAGTTGCAGCAAAAACGCAACGTTACCGGTTTGCTTGCCGGTATCCTGATAAGCGATAAAATCGGTTTTATTTTTTATGGCATCGAGTCCGTCCGACGCACCGACAAAACCGACGGTACTTTTGGTCACCACGGCGTCTGTCTTTAGCGCCAGTGTGGTGTTGCCATCCTGCGCGTACCAGGTGTTATCGTCAAACCAGGCGCGATCGGCGCTGCCGGTATTGGCGATATGCGGATCAAGATACAAGTAGGGTTTGATATTGTCGGCCAAGGCCCGGAAAAAAACTTTCATCACCAGGCTGTTGCGATCCGGATCGGTGAAGATATGTTTTTCAATTTCGTATTTGCCCTCTTTGTCTTTGTTTACAATTTTGTAAGCCAGCGACAGCGGGCGGCCCGCCTCATCAGTATGTAAATAATCAATATGGCTGACGGTATCTGTTTTCTCTTCATCAACAAAACCGTCACCGGAAATAAAAAACTGCATCTCGCGCAATTGCGCTTCATGAATCAAACCGAACATGGTTTCGGTGACGATGCCTTGCGCCAGAGAAAACCACACGGGAGAAACCGGACCCGTTGCCGCCTTGTCGGTGTAGTGACCGTCCTGATATTGCTCGTAAGACGTGCCGATACCGGTCTTACCGGAATACGCCCAGCGGGATTCTTGCCCCGGTGCTCCAGGCGCAACGCTGGTGTCGGCATCGTCAGACGGTGAGGGACTGCACGCGGCGAATGCGACCATGCTGCTCGCCAGTAAGAGTTTGATAGCCGGGCGAGAGACAGAAAAAAATCCTGTGCGCGGTTTTATTGAGTCGTTCATATAACTTACCTGCTATTTTTTGTGCTTATACGGATTCGCTGGATGAGCAGAGTATCCGGTTATTATCACGGGGCTGGGTGGGTGACGCTGAGATTCTGGATTGCGTTTCGTTATTGTTTCCGCAATGGAAATATTCAGCTTATACGTTAGGTGGAGAATCTTTGAAATACAAGGGTTTACATACGTATTCACGGGTATACGCGGCAGTGGCGGCGCTGCATACGTATGCAGAATTGGCCGCCAGGTCCAGGCATGCCCCGTCTTGTCTAAAAACAACGGCGGACTCGCTCAAAAAAATGGCGGAATATTCGCAAAGGCATATGACGGCGCTCTGCTGAATACGTATTCTATGGCTTTTATTGCCGTATTTTGTGGCGCAAACATATGCATACGTATGTAAGCTATTGCACACACGAACAGCGCTGACGTATTTTGAATTTAGTCAATTCTTTACCCTCCTGCCCGGATTGTTGAACTTTGGGGGCAGAAGACGTATCCAGGACTAAAACCCAAAAAAAGCAATTCATAATAAAGCGTCAGGACAACAATTTATGTGCCCCGCAATATTCCCAGAAAGCGTCAACAGAATTTTCGCCCGTTGCAATGAGGTGTCAGCATGACTCAGACACCTTGGTGGCGTGGCGCTGTTATTTATCAAATTTACCCGCGCAGTATGATGGACAGCAACGGTGATGGCATCGGTGATTTGCCCGGTATCATCCAGAAGTTGGATTACATTGCCAGCTTGGGCGTGGATGCCATCTGGATCTCGCCCTTTTTTAAATCACCCATGAAAGATTTCGGTTACGACATCAGCGATTATCGCGCAATCGATCCGATCTTTGGTTCTCTGGGTGATTTTGATCGCCTGATTACCCGTGCGCACAGCCTGGGTATCAAAGTGATTATTGACCAGGTACTGAGTCACACCTCGGATCAGCACCTCTGGTTCCAGGAGAGCCGTACCTCTAAAGATAATCCCAAAGCCGATTGGTATGTGTGGGCCGACCCCCTTGAGGACGGCACGCCGCCCAATAATTGGCTGTCTATTTTCGGTGGTTGTGCCTGGGAGTGGGAGCCGCGCCGGGGACAATACTATCTGCACAATTTTTTAAAGAGCCAGCCAGATCTGAATTTCCATTGTGCAGAAGTGCGTAAGGAAATTTTAGACGAGGTTGAGTTCTGGTTAAAACGTGGCGTAGATGGATTGCGCCTGGATGCCATTAATTTTTGTTTTCATGATCAGCAATTGCGCAACAATCCAGCCAAGCCGATCCATGAACGCAAAGGGCGTGGATTTAAGGAAGATAATCCTTATGCCTTCCAGTATCACATCTACGACAATACCCGCCCGGAAAATATTGCGTTCCTGCAATCGTTGCGCGCGTTGATGGATCGCTACCCCGGCTCGGTCACGCTGGGTGAGATATCCGCGGAAGATTCGCTCAAAACCATGGCCGAATACACCACCGGACAATCCCGCCTGCACATGGCTTACAGCTTTGAGTTACTGGTCGATAAAATGTCGGCATCTTATATTCGTCAAACAGTGGAAACGCTGGAGGCCGGGTTGAAAGAGGGCTGGCCTTGCTGGTCCATCGGCAATCACGATGTGGTGCGCGTGATGTCGCGTTGGGGCGGAAAAAATCCTGACGATAAACTGGCGCGAATGCTCAATGCCATGTTGTTGTCATTGCGCGGCAGCGTGTGCAGCTATCAGGGCGAAGAATTGGGTTTGACCGAAGCGGATATTCAGCAAGAGCAATTGCAAGATCCATACGGTATTGCCTTCTGGCCGATGTTTAAAGGTCGCGACGGTTGTCGCACGCCCATGCCATGGGAAGCAAACAGTCCGCACTGTGGATTTTCCAGCGCTGCCACCTGGCTGCCGATTCCCGATGAGCATCGCGGGCGCGCGATAGAGTTGCAAGAAAAAGCGCCCGACTCAGTGCTAAATCACTATCGGCAATTTATGCAGTGGCGTAAACAGCAGCCAGCTCTGCGTCTGGGCAACATCCGCTTTATGGATGCGCCGGACGATGTACTGATGTTTTTGCGTGAACACGAGGGTGAGCGTGTGTTGGCGGTATTTAATTTATCCCCGGTATCGAAGACGGTGGCATTGGCCAGCGTCAATGTGAAAACATTGCTTGACGGACACGGCTTTAACAGCGGTGCAGTGACAGAAGGCTCGCTGGTTATTGACGGCTTTGGTGCTTTCTTTGCGAATGTCAGTGTGGCGGTAGACGATAAATCAGCAGAGCAGTTGTTGATGGCCCAACCGCAATAATTTTTTTTCGTTATGTTTCCTTCCTGCGCAGTGTCGGATTACGCCTTCGGCTAATCCGACCTACGTTATTCTTTTTCCTTTTCCGTTTCAGCTTTTTGTTGCATACGTATGCGTTTCGTTGAATACGTATGCATTCTATTGTGGGGAAGTTGGCGCGGATTTACTATCTTTACAAAGAATTACCAGAAGTTCAGACAACACTTCTTTCCTGCAGCACGCGTGTTTCGCACGCGAATGGTATCGACAAGATAAATAAGATTTAACGAAGGCCATTGTACGTTTTTTCAAAAGCAAGACTGTGAGCGATTTAAAACTACCAGAAAATCTCCGTAGCTGCTGAGCATTGATCTTTCGTAGTAGCGCCACTTTCTTAATCAATTTTCAACACTGCAAGCACGATTCATCTACACCGTTTTAAAACAATAACGATTAGTGGGGTAAACAAACCATGTTTAATTTGCACAATAAATTGGGGCTCATCGCGCTGGTCTGCTCATTAGCAGGCCTGGCGGGATGCGGGGGTGGTAGTGGTACGGATAACGAACAGGTGAACTTACCTGCGTGCCGCGATCCATTGGTTATTCTCGATAACGGCACCTGTGGTGAGCCGCGTGATCCGTATGTTCCACCGCCATGTCCAGACGGGCAAATTCGCAACAGTCTGGGCGCTTGTATTGTTCCGGATTTCCCCACACCCAGCCGTCTTCCCGGTAAAGATGAAGTTGTTATCTACGTTAATATTGAAGGCACGGAAGACGAAAAGAATGCTGCGTTTGCAGGATACAATCTGCATCTCTGGCAAGACTGCGGAAATGGTTGGGCCGATGAAACGAAAGATGGAAATCAACAGACTTGGAAGATTCCTACCGAGTGGCCCAAAGGTCCGAATGTCACCAGCCGAAATGACGGTGAACCGGGCATCAAACACGACCCCTATTACGGTGCTTTCTTTGTTATCCCTGCCAGTGAAACCGGTGGCACTTGTGGTAACTACATCGTAAAAACCCCAGGCGGATCGGCACAAACCAACGACCTGCAAATGCAGATGAAACGCAATGGCGGCGACTATGATCGCATGGCATTCATTATCGTCAACGCCACCGACATGCGTAACAGCCGCATCAGCGATATTCCGATTTGTATCAATGATATTTGCACCCTCGAACAACCGCTGTTAACCATTACCGATGTGGAAGCCCACTGGATCGGTACGCACACGATTATCTGGAACCGTGAATTCGCACCGGATAAAAAGGTAGAACTATATCGTTCCACTGCCGGTGGTATGAGCGGTACAGAAGACGGCAGTGTTGCCGGTGGCACCTTGCTGGCTGAGTTAAGCCCGGGTCGCGAAATGACCGATGAAGAAAAAGCCCTGGTTCCGCATTTAGCAGCTTATTTTGCTTACGATTTGCCCGCCGATATGTCGCGCGACACCATCAAGTCCGCTATCAAAGATGAACTCTTGATTGTGGGACGTTACGACTCCATTGAGGAGGACGACCAGGGAGAAAGTATTACGGTAGAGCGTGCACGTGCCACCCGCATCCAACTGCCACATGTTCTGGATGCACTTTACACCGCCGGTGACAACGATGCTGATGAAGCAAGCTTGGGGGTCACCTATGGTGAAGGCGTTGGTGTGTCCTTGTGGGCGCCGACTGCGCAGAATGTAGAGTTGCGAATTTATTCCGGTGATCCATTGCGCATTGCGGATACACAAGCCATGAATTTTGATAATGCAACGGGTATCTGGCACTACCGGGGAACTGCAGCGGAGTTGGATCGCAAGTTCTACCGTTTTCGTGTAACCACCTACAACCCGGCTGCTAAAAAAGTGCACCGCCTGGAGGTGACTGATCCCTATTCAATTTCACTTTCCACCAACAGCCGTTACTCGCAATTTGTTAATTTTGCCGATGAAGATCTGAAGCCTGCCGGTTGGGATGGTCATGCAGTGCCCGAGGTGACCGCGCCCGAAGCCATGAGTATCTATGAAATTCATGTACGCGATTTCAGCGTTGATGACGAAAGTACTTCCGCTATGCACCGCGGCAAGTATATGGCGTTTACCGAGACTAACAGTGCACCGGTTATGCACTTGCAAGAATTGGCCAATGCCGGATTAACTCACGTGCATGTGTTGCCATCCAATGACTTTTCCAGCGTTAACGAAGACGGCTCAGCGCAAATTAATCTTGACAGTTTCGTTTACCAACTGTGTCAGCGCGTCCCTGATCCGAAAGCGGTCATTGCCTGTGATCGCTCCTTCAGCAACTCAGCCACCTTACGCAGTGTGCTCGAAAGTTTTGACCCACAAACAGACCTGGCCCGCTCGCTTGTTGCCGCTATGGCCAACTTCGACGGCTTCAACTGGGGTTATGATCCGCAGCATTTCAATGCGCCGGAAGGAAGTTACGCCACCAATCCAAATGGCTTTGCTCGTATCAAGGAAATGCGCGCAATGAATATGGCGCTGCATCAAATGGGCCTGCGCGTGGTATTGGATGTGGTTTACCCTCACACGATTTCATCGGGTGTAGAAGTCGCGAACTCAGTCTTTGATAAAGTGATTCCCGGTTATTACTATCGCACCAATCCCGCCACCGGACTTGCGGAGCAAGGCACGGGAGCCGGTCCGGATACCGCAACAGAACATCGCATGATGGCTAAGTTTGTAAAAGATTCTGTTGTGCAGTGGGCGCAGCAATATAAGTTTGATGGTTTCCGTTTTGACCAATCCGGCTTTATGCCCAAGTCTGTTCTGGTTGAAGCGTTTGACGCGGTTAAACAGGTTGATCCGGATAATTATTTCTACGCAGAAGCCTGGGCTCCGCATGGTGGTACCTCTGGCGACCGTATTGCAGAGCGTGCGATGCAGGAGGCGTTGGCCGGTACAGGTATTGGTACCTTTAATGATCGTATTCGCAATCCGTTGCAACAGTTCAACTTAATCAAAGGCGGAAACGTCGATGCGATTCGCGCGGGTATGGCCGGTAACCTGAAAGATTTTGAAATCAAAGCCAGAAACGGTGCGGTTATCAAAGCAGAAGCAGTGGGTGCTTACAATCTCGATCCACAAGAAGCTGTCAACTACGTTGAGAAACACGATAACGAAACCCTGTGGGATTGGATGCATCGCCCCGATACCATTCCGGCCGATACGCCACTGGAACATCGTGTGCGTATTCATAACCTGACACTGTCCATTCCATTGCTGAGCCAGGGTGTTCCGTTTATTCATATGGGCAGCGATTTGCTGCGTTCCAAATCCATGTCGCCTAACAGCTATAACGCGGGTGACTGGTTTAACCGGGTGGATTTTACCCGCACCACCAACAACTGGGCCGTGGGTTTGCCGCCGGAATTGCGCGATGGCATCACTGATGATCATGTGAAGGGTTTGTTTGCCAATCCGCAAACCAAAGCCGGCAGCCAGGATATTGAAATGGCAGCCCTGGTATTCCAGGAATTCCTGACTATCGCCAGCAGCAGTCCGCTGTTCAGTCTGCAAACGGCTGAAGAGGTGATTGACCGGGTCGGCTTCCACGATGGCGGTATGAATTATCAAGCCGGTTTGATTGTGATGAGCATCGATGACGGTGCGGGTACTGTTTATGGCACCGACGCAACCGCGCGAGCTGATCTTGATTCGTCGGTTGATGCACTGGTCGTCATCGTCAATGGTACTGCTGAAAGTAAAGCCGCCAAGGTCATCGGCGCTACCGGATTCACCCTGCACGATAGATTGCAAGGTTCTGTTGATGCGAATGTGCGCACCGCCACGTTTGCGGAAGCAACAGGAGATGAAGACGGCGGGACTTTCACTGTGCCGGCTTACACCACTGCCGTGTTTGTAAAAACCCAGGCGGGTGCTCAGGGAGCGGGTCTGGATGCACGCGGCACACTGGAATTGTCCGAGCAAGAGCCGCCCATCTACGCCAATGCCATTCATGTGCGCGGCAGTATTTACGATGCGGGCTGGAGTGCTGACAGTGGTAATGAAATGACTTATCACGGTAAAGGTATCTATTCAGTTGTATTGGATGTTTTACCAGGTAGCTACGCATTTAAAATTGCTGATGCAAACTGGAGTACACCCAATCTGGGCAGCGCCCAAGCATTAACCGTGGGCGGCTCTATCACATTGAACAACGCCTCTGACAGCAGCAATATCAATATTGAAATCGCTGAAGCGGGTACTTACCGATTTGAATTAGACGCATCAGTCAATCCCGACAGTCCGGTACTGAGCGTCTTCCCTGACGCATTCGCGGGTGTGGCGGCGCATGTGCGCGGCGAAATTTCTACCGCCGGTTGGGATGCGAGTATCGATAATATGTTGACCTACGAAGGCAAAGGGATTTATGCGTTGATTGTCGATGTGACGGCATCCGAACAGATTCGCAAATTTAAAGTGGCCAGTGAGGACTGGTCGACTGTGAACCTTGGCGGAGATGTTGTTGTTTCATTGGGTGATGCTACACCGCTGGTCATTGGCTCCAATGATGATGTGGAGATTCAGCTGACTGCGTCAGGCCGCTATCGTTTTGAAGTGAATATGCAAAATCCGACAGCGCCCGTATTGCGTGTTTATATCGACGATCTGTTCAGTGCAACGCCCGCGTATTTGCCTGGCGAGATTTCCTCGGTCGGCTGGAATTTTGCAGAAGACAATCGCCTGACTTATCGCGGTGCGGGTTTATATCAACTCACCTTCACTATGACTGCAGGTAACTACCAATTTAAGGTGGCGGGATCGGATTGGAATAATCCCAACCTTGGTGGTCCGGTGATAGAACTCGGAGACGCTTTCGCGTTAACGCCAGGCAGCAACGACAATATCCGGCTCGCGGTGCCTGCCGATGGTGACTATTTATTTACCGTAGATACGACCGTCGCGGACGCCATAACTATCCAGGTGGACTCCCTTAATCCCTGAATCTTGTCGATCATCCCCCTCCTGCGCGGAGGGGGCTCAGAACAACAAATAGCAAAGATAACGAACTGAGATCACGCACATGAAAACATTTTCTCTAAAGCCCCTGGCAATTGCAATGTCCGGGTTGACGCTGGCTTCCCTGGGCCAGCTTTCCTTCGCGCAAAACGATGAAAAACCGGTAGACCCCATTGAAGAATTGGTGGTAGTCGGTTACGCCAAATCGATTCAGAACAGCCTTGATACCAAACGTAATGCCGACACCGTTGTGCAAGCAATTTCTGCCGCCGACCTGGCTGGTTTACCGGATGTTTCTATCGCTGATGCGTTGGCGCGTGTGCCGGGTATTACCGTTACCCGGTCGGGCGGACAGGCCAGTACCATCCAGGTGCGCGGTATGGGTGAAGGTTTTGTGTTTTCTACCTTAAATGGTCGGGAACAGGTATCACCTAACGGTACGCGCGCGATGGAATTCAGCCAGTTTCCCTCAGAGCTGATTCAATCGGTGGAAGTTTATATGTCCCCCAAGGCGTCCTTGATCGAAGGGGGGGTCGCGGGCTCCGTTGAATTAAAAACAGTGAATCCACTGGACATGACCGAAGACCAGCGCTTTGTTATCGGCGTACGCGGCAGCTATAACGATCAGGCTGGTGATATCTACGGCGCGGAAGCGTATGGGCAACGCTACACCTTATCGTTTCAGAAAAAATTGTTGGACGACACCTTGGGTGTTGCCCTGGGTTATGCGCGCCTCGTGCAACCGCGCGCAGCGAGTCGATTCGAGCATTACAATTACGAAGCCACACCGCTATCGCTGATCAACGATGCTGGCGTTAATATTCATGTCGTGGATGAAAATTTTAACCAATTGCCTACGGATGATCGGCCGTTCAATGTCGCTATCAGCGATGGCTTTGAATTATTTCAAACCGGTGGCGAAGAGGTGCGCGATGGTTTTGTGGGGGCATTGCAGTTTGAGCCCAATGATCACTGGAGTATCCAGTCCGATATCTTTTATTCCAAGTTCACTTCAGATAGTTATTCGCGCGGTTTCCGTGTGCAGCCATTGCGCAACTCTGCCATCACCAATGTGGTGTTGTGGAACAACAGCGCCGTAGTGGGTGGCGAATTCGGTGTAAGCGACCAGAGTCCCACCTCGTTTGATTTGCAGGTAAACAGTAATGATGTCACCCAGGAAAATGAACTGATCGCGGGTGGCTTTAATGTGGAATGGCGCCAGGACGCGTTAAAGCTGTCCCTGGATTTGTCTCATTCTGAAGCATCCGGTGTGCAAGCGGATGGCGTTGTGCGTGCACATTTGTATCGCCCGATAGAAGATCCTGTGCCGGGTCTTGATCCTTACGAGCGTGACCCTGACCAATCCATGGTTTATTTGCTGGACGGCATTGATTTGCCCAGTGTGAATTTCAGCCGTAATTATGCTGAGTATGATTCCAGTGGCGTCAGTAATTTGCGCATGACCAACTACGAACGCTACCCGCGTATCAACGATGATGTCATCAGTGCAGTACGCATGGATATGGAATATGAATTTGATATGCCGCTGATCCGTTCGGTGGAAGCGGGTGTTCGTTACTCCGAGCGTAACCATCAGGATCGACGTCAGGTATTTGTTTACGGTGACGGCGCGGCTGGCACAATCGACACAGATTATTCCTTACCGATTACCACGGAAAATTCTGACATTGTGAAATGGAAAGGTGATTTTGACCGATTTCCTTCCTTCCTCGCCATTGATGGTGATGCCATCATCCGCGAAGCTCACGCAAACGGGTTGGTCTTGACCGGTGTGCCGGATTTCTCCGATGTCGAAGCTGTTCCCCGTTCACTTGAGCCGGCTGCCCGTTGGGGAGAAGGCCGGGATTGGTCAATGAAACAACGCTCTGATATTGATGAAAATATTACTGCACTGTATCTCCAGGCTAATATTGAAACCAGCCTGTTCGGTAAAGACCTGACCGGTAATATTGGCTTGCGCCATGTGCGTACCGACCAATCCAGTGTGGCGCTAATTAACGTCAATGGTAGTGTGGAAGACGGTGCAGTGGAAATTTGCGATGAAGTGGGTGAATGCAGGAGTGAATTTGCTTATCAACGATTGGGCGTCGAATACAGTGATAACTTGCCTTCGCTGAACCTGAACTACCAGTTGGCAGAAAACGATCAACTGCGTTTAGCTGTGGCGCGCGTACTGTCGCGGCCGCCCATTGCGCGCCTTGCTGCGCCGGATTCAGAAGGCACAGTGACTGTGCAGGCCGGTGATATTCCCACATTTAATTACGGGTCCAACACCTCGCCCTTTTTGCGTCCCTTTATTGCTGACCAGGTTGATATCTCATACGAACATTATTTGCCTGAATACAATGGGGCATTTGTTATCGCCGGTTATCATCGCGAAATCAAATCGTTTATTCAGGATATTACCTATCAGGACTTTGATTTCAGAGCGGCGGGTTTTGATGTGCCGGATACCTGGATCATCACCGACCAAGGTGGCGTGGATGTTGAAGTCCCGGTAGAGAATGGAGATTACTCGACATCCATCAATAATCTGGATGGTGGTTTTATTCGCGGACTCGAAATCTCTTATACACAAACCTTCAACTTCCTGCCTGATGTATGGTCCGGGTTGGGGGTCAGTACCAGCTACTCCTTGACCGATAGCGAAATTAATGTGAGCAACCCTTTGGAGGGAATCGAAACAGCGGGCAGCTTGCCCTTCCCGGGATTAGTGGAGAAGTCGGCAAACTTTACCGTATTTTACAGTTATGAAAACTTTGAAACCCGGTTATCGACAACCTATCAGGACTCCTTTGTCGGTGAGACCCGTAACGTGAACCTTCAACCCATTGTATATGCCCCCGAGACATTGCTGGATTATCAGGCGTCGTACAAATTTGACAGCGGCGTGGATCTGATTTTCTCGGTCAGCAATCTCACCAACGAGCCCAACAGGAGCTATATGTTTGATGAAGAGCTGACCAGGACCTTGCAGTGGTTTGGCAGAACGTTTTATCTGGGGGCAAATTACTCTTTCTAGTTATCTTGAAGTGTTGTGCCGCACAGACAACTGTGCGGCTTTTTTTGTGATCGAATCGATTGAAGACTATTACGTCAGCTAATAACTATTCTGCTTTTCCATTTCCTCTTTTATTAATTAATATCCTGTCAACGGGACCTAATGCAGCTAAGCTCAATGAAACTGCATACGTATGCGATCCGTTGAATACGTATGCACGCTATTGTGGGCATGAGTGCCACGACTTACTATCCTCCAGAGGACAGAAACTCTGTTTACTGCATCGGGCACAGGTTAATACACAGGCATAACAATCGCTGACGACACTGTGCTTATAAAAAATAATAGTCATACCTCCACGGAGAGTCATCATGAAAAAGCGCACTTTCAATCACGCATTGGCGTTAATGTCTACCATGGCATTAGTGTCAGGCTCCCTTAATGTTTACGCCCAGGCTGAAGATGCCGCTCCTATCGAAGAAGTGGTTGTGACCGGTTTCCGGGCCAGTTTGCAAAACTCTATTTCTGCCAAGCAAAACGCATCGTCAATTGTTGATGCGGTGTATGCAGAAGACATTGGTAAATTACCGGATACCAGTATTGCCGAATCTCTGGCTCGTCTCCCCGGCCTTGGCGGTGAGCGTCGCGACGGACGCACCAGCGGTATTTCAGTGCGTGGTTTTAACGAAAACTACGTAGCGACGACGATGAATGGTCGTGAAATCCTGGGCATTGGCGACAACCGTGGCGTTGAATATGACTTATACCCGTCGGAAATTATTTCCGGTGCTGTGGTTTACAAAACCCCTGATGCCAGCCTGGTTAATCAGGGTTTAGGCGGTACGGTTGATTTGCAAACCCTGCGCCCGCTTGAAAAAGATCGCATTATCGGCATCACTGGCAGTTATGAAATGAATGAGTTGGCATCATCCAACCCGGACTATGATGATACCGGCCATCGTTTGGCGTTTACCTATTCTGACAAGTTTGCCGACGATACCATCGGCGTTGCACTGTCAATCGCGACCATGGAATCTCCCAGCCAGGAAGAACAATTTCGTGCGTGGGGCTATGCCGATCTGGACAATGAGGGGCCTGGTGAAGTTGTTGCATTAGGTGGGCACGATTCCTATGTTCGTTCGTCCATGATGGAGCGTGATACGTTTTCCGGGGTGATTCAATTCGCGCCGAATGACCAATGGACATTTACATTGGATGCTTTGTACATCGACTTTACTGATTCCAAAGTGTTTCGTGGAATGGAAGAAGGCACCGTGTGGGGCGGCGGCGTAACAAACGTTCACTCAACGGTTGAGGACAACCTGGTTACCAGCGGTGAATGGAATGGTTTCCACAGTGTTATTCGTAACGATGGCGAAGTAAAAGACGGTGAACTGACAACATTCGGATTCAATGTTGAGTTCCAGATGTCGGATAATTGGAAACTGACGTTGGACGCAGCTACCGGCGAGTCCTCAAAAGATCTGCTCAACGTTGAAAGCTATTCCGGTGTTGGGCGCGCGGGTACGGCCTCTCAGGGTGACCCGGCTGCACGTTCCTATGTACTGACCGCCAACGGTGTGCAGTACGGTCCCCATTCCACAATCTCCATGCCCGATTACGCTGATCCAGCCAACATCCGTTTGGCCGGCCCGCAAGCCTGGGGCGGCGCTATTGCGCAAGTGGTTGGTCAGAATAACGCGCAAGACGGTTTTGTTAATAACCCGTTGTTTGAAGAAGAACTGGATACATTGCGCTTACAGGCGGAAGGTGAAGTTGATTTTTCCATCATCAACAGCGTGGAATTTGGTGTTAATTACTCTGACCGCAGCAAATCAAAAATTAACTATGGTTCCTTCCTGATTGCGCCGGGATATTTTGCTGCTGATGGCGTGACCGTAGCCGGTGGTGATATTGCTGTGCCAGCGGATTACATTGTGGGCTCCGCTGATCTTAGCTTCCTGGGATTAGGCAGTGTGTTGGCCTATGACGGTATTGGTTTGTATAACGACGGTATCTATCGCGAGGTCGTTGCAGACCAATACGAGCCATCCCGTTTGGGTGATACCTACGAGGTTACCGAAAAAGTCACCACCGGTTATGCCATGGCGAATTTCGAGTCCGGCATTATCTCCGGTAATCTGGGTGTGCAGGTTGTTCACACAGATCAAAGTGCAACGGGTTATGATGCCTATACCGGTGAAGAAGGCACTGTGGTGGCAACACCCGTTACAGGTGGCGATAAGTACACCAAAGTGCTGCCTAGCCTGAACATGAACTTCCAGGTCACCGACGATCAAATTGTGCGCTTTGCTGCTTCGAAAACAGCATCAAGAGCGCGTATGGATTCAATGAAGCCTGGCGACACCATTAATTTCAGTTTCGACGCGGCGCGTCGCGCTAGTTCAGATCCTGATTTCAGTGCCTGGGATGCTTCATCCGGCGATGCAGCGCTGAAACCTATTGAAGCGGTTCAGGCAGACTTGGCCTACGAATATTATTACGCTAACGATGGCATGGTATCCGTTGCGGTTTTCCACAAAGACATCCAAAACTGGCACGTCAGCAATCGCACACTGACAGACTTTTCTGATTACGTGATTCCGGGTTACCACGACGCGGATATTCCTGAGCTGGTATCAACTACCGGTTATACCACTGCCATCGCTGAAGCGGGCGACGGTTATGTAACGGGTGCGGAATTCCAGGTGAGCTTGCCGTTCCATTTGTTCAGCGATGTGCTGGATGGCCTGGGTATGACAACAAGCTATACCTTGCTGGACGGTGAAATCGAAGTGGATGGCGCCAAGCAGGAAATTCCCGGTTTGTCTGACGAAATGTATCAGCTGACGGTTTACTACGAGAAAAACGGGTTTGAGTTCCGCGTGAGTGGGCGCAAGCGTGACGAGTTCCTGACTGAAGAACGCGGTGTCAGTCTGTCGTTGGTGCCCATCACGGATCGCGGTGCTGAATTGTGGGACGCTCAAATTGGTTACAACTTTAGTGAAAGCGGTATCCGTGGATTGGAAGGGCTGACGATCACCCTGCAAGCGCAAAACTTCACCGACGAAGATACGGTGACCGCCGATGCAGACGATCCGCGTCAGGTCAGTAAGTACCAACACTTCGGTGCTAACTATTTGTTAGGCTTCAACTACAAATTCTGATAGCGCTTATTGCAAGTCGGTAAAAATTGGCCCTGTCAGTGACAGCTGACGGGGCTTTTTTTCAGGTTGGCCATGATGAAGCATCCCCTAAAAAAAGTTGTCATTGTTGGCGGCGGCACGGCGGGTTGGATCGCGGCGGCGCTGTTAAGCAAGTTAATGGGTAGTGCATTAAGCATCGAGCTGATTGAATCTGATGCGATTGGCACTATCGGTGTCGGTGAGGCAACAATTCCACCCATTCGCCATTTAAACGACGCCTTGGGCATTAATGAAGCTGATTTCCTTCGCGCGACTCGGGCGACCATCAAACTTGCCATCCGGTTTGATGGCTGGCACACGCCGGGTCAGCATTATTTCCATGCGTTTGGTGCAGTGGGGCAGGACTTTGCGTTTTGTCCGTTCCAACATTTTTGGCTGCGCGCCCGTCAGGCCAATATTGCCCCGGACTTGTGGGACTACAATCTCAATTACCACTGCATTGCGGCCAATAAATTCGCACCGCTTTCCACCCAAGATCCGAACCTGGAGTTACCTTACGCCTTTCATTTTGATGCAAACCTTTACGCACAGTATTTGCGGCACTACGCCGAGCAGCGCGGCGTGATACGTACCGAAGGGCTGATTGAGCAGGTGCAGCGCGATGCTGACTCGGGTGATGTCACGCAGCTCGTGCTGAAGAGTGGTTTGGTTGTTGCCGGCGATATATTTCTGGATTGTTCCGGGTTGCGTGGTTTGTTGATCAAGGAAGCCCTGGACACGCCATTTGAAAACTGGAGCCATTGGCTCCCCTGTGATCGCGCGGTGGCGGTACCGTCCGAGCCACTGGAAAAACCACTGCCGTTTACGCGGGCAATTGCACATGAGTTCGGATGGCAATGGCGTATTCCGCTCCAGCATCGCAACGGTAACGGTCTGGTATACAGCAGTGAATACTGCTCGGATGACGAGGCCGCCCATCGCTTGTTAACCCGGCTTGACACCACCGCCACCGACGAGCCGCGCTTGATTCGCTTTAGCACCGGGCGACGTGTTGAAAGCTGGCGTCACAATGTGGTGGCTATCGGTTTATCCAGCGGCTTTCTTGAGCCCCTGGAATCCACCAGCATCCACCTTATCCAGTCTGCCGTGGTGCGGCTGTTAAAACTGTTTCCGCATCAACAGATTGAGCCGGCGGCTATTGCCGAATACAACCGTCAATCGGCGTTGGAGTTCGAGCAGATCCGCGACTTTATTATCTTGCACTATCACGCAAACCAACGGGCAGGTGAGCCCTTCTGGGATGCGTTACGACACTCTGATATTCCTCACAGCCTCGCGCAAAAAATCGCTTTGTTTCGCCAAACCGGCACACTCGTCAAAACCCAGGATGAATTATTTGTTGAATCCTCCTGGTTGCAAGTGTTGATCGGGCAGGGCTTGTTACCGGAAGACTATCACCCGATGGCGAATCAGGTCACAGACACGCAATTGCGCGCGCTATTAAACAATATGAAAAGCATCAAACAGTCACCACTGCAACAGATGCCAGGCTACGGTGAATTTCTCGCGCAGATTAACAATAAATAATATGGAGTCGATATGAAAATCATTCTGATGTGTTGGGTGTTGTTGTTAACGATCCCTGTATCTGCCCAACAATACGCTATCCAACACCTTGAGCCCGCTAACTGGTGGGTGGGCATGCGTTACCACGAGATCGAGATCCTGGTGCATGGCGAGGATATCAGTGAGCTGACGCCAGCAATTAGCTATCCCGGTGTGACCCTGATTAACACAAAGAAGGTGGACAATCCGAATTATCTTTTTGTGACTGTGAATATTGAGCCTTCAGCAAAACCTGGGCAATTTTCGATAGATTTTGGCAGAGAAGGGAAGACTTACGTCAGTGCCAATTATGAATTACAGGCGCGGGAAAAACACTCTGCGCAACGGCGCGGCTTTGACAGTTCAGATGTGATCTATCTCATTACACCGGATCGTTTTGCCAACGCCAATCCGCACAACGATAGCGTCGCACAGATGACGGAAAAGGCGGATCGCAAGAACCCGGGTGGGCGACACGGCGGCGATATTGCGGGCATGACACGTCACCTCGATTACATTGCCGACATGGGATTTACGCAAATCTGGCCCAACCCCTTATTGGAAAATAACCAGCCGGCTTATTCGTACCACGGCTACGCTGCTACCAACAATTACCTGATTGATCCGCGCTTCGGCAGCAACGAGGATTTCAAACACTTTGTGGCACAAGCGCGTAATAAAGGTATCGGTGTAATTCAGGATATTATCCTCAATCACATCGGTTCCGAGCACTGGTGGATGAAGGATATGCCCAGTCGCGATTGGCTGAACAATCCGGACACCTATGTTGAAACCAATCATCGCCGCACCACCATCCAGGATCCTTATGCCGCGCCGGATGATAAAGCCAGGTTTGAGGATGGTTGGTTCTCGCGGGCTATGCCGGACCTGAACCAACGCAATCCGTTGGTGGCGCGTTACCTGATTCAGAACACCTTATGGTGGATCGAATACGCGGGCTTGTCCGGTATTCGTGAAGACACTTACGGTTATGCGGATGAAAAATTTCTGAGCGAGTGGGCGAGAACCGTGATGGAAGAATATCCCCGCTTGAATATTGTGGGCGAGGAATGGAGCGGTAATCCCAATATTGTCGCGCACTGGCAAAAGGGCAAGGAAAACCCCAGCGGTCATGTGCCCTATGCCCCGAGCATGATGGACTTTCCCATTCACGATGCGCTACGAATCGCGTTGCTGGAGAAAGAGGGTTGGGACACCGGCCTGATTCGCTTGTACGAAACCCTGGCCAATGATTTTATCTACCCCGATCCCTACAATCTGGTGATCTTTCCGGAAAATCATGACACCTCGCGCATCTACAGTTTTTTGCATGAGGATGTGGATCTCTTCAGGATGGCCATGGTGTATATGGCCACCATGCGCGGCATTCCGCAGCTTTATTACGGCTCAGAAATTTTAATGACCAGCCCGCGCGAACGCGACGACGGTGCGGTGCGTGCGGACATGCCCGGCGGATGGAGCGGCGACAAGCAAAATGCTTTCACCGGCAAAGGCTTAAATAAAGCGCAACGCGATACCCAGGCATTTATCAAACGTTTACTGAACTGGCGAAAAGGTGCAACGGTGGTGCATACCGGCAAGCTGCAACACTTTGCACCGATGGATGGTGTGTACGTCTATTTTCGTTACAACGAGGAAGACACCTTGATGGTCATCCTCAATAAAAATGACGCAGAAGTCACACTCGATCTGACGCGCTTCAAAGATTTTATTGCAGACAACGCATCAGGCAAAGACGTGCTGACCGGTAAAACAATGAACCTGGCGTCCGCCCTGACGCTGGAAAAAAAATCATCGACCATTATTGAGCTTCGTTAATTCCTATTTAACAGCGTGTGGAGAATTACATGACCATGAATTTAACTCTTGTACGGCGCAGCATCCTGCTATGTTCAGCGCTGCTGAGCCTGAACCTTTCAGCCGAAACGCTTAAGGTCGCGTCACCCGACGGCAATATTGTCTTCCAGGTTAATGATGACAACGGATTGCCTGGTTACCATATTGCATTTCGCGGTAAAGAGGTGATCAGCCCCTCTGCATTGGGTTTGGAGTTCAAGGAGGTCGAAGGCTTCGTACGCGACCTGAAGATAACCGACCATAAAAAAACGCAGCAGGATACCACTTGGGAGCAACCCTGGGGCGAACGGCGTCTGGTGCGCGATCAACACAATGAATTGGCCGTAACCTTTGCACGCGCTGACAAAAAATCGTCCAACCATTTCACCCTGCGCGTGCGGGTATTTAACGACGGTGTCGGGTTCCGCTACGAAGTACCGCAACAAAAAAAGCTGGCGGATAATCGGCAGGGAAAAATTGACATCATTGATGAAAAAACCACCTTTAGTTTACCCGCGCCGGAACAAACCAAAACCTGGTGGATTCCATCGCGCGGCTGGAATCGCTACGAATATTTGTATAACACCACCATGCTTGATGTGGTGGACCGGGTGCACACGCCGGTTACCTTTAAATCCCCCACGGGCGTGCACGTGAGTATTCACGAAGCGGCGCTGGTTGACTACGCCTCCATGACTCTGGACCAACAACGCAACGGCGTATTGAAAGCTGATTTAACCCCTTGGTCCGACGGTATTCGTGTAAAAACGCAATTGCCATTCAAGACGCCCTGGCGGACGATTCAAATTGCAGCGAATGCTACGGGCTTGTTGAATTCCGATCTCATCCTGAATTTGAATGAGCCGAATAAATTGGGTGATGTCTCCTGGGTTGAGCCAGGCAAATATGTCGGTATCTGGTGGGGCATGCACGTGGGAACCGCGACCTGGGGTTCCGGTGAAAAACACGGTGCAACCACGGCAGAAACCAAACGCCATATGGATTTCGCGGCACAACATGGCTTTTCCGGTGTGCTGGTTGAAGGTTGGAACATCGGTTGGGATGGCGACTGGTATGCAAACGGCGATATCTTCAGTTTTACCGAACCCTATCCCGATTTTAATTTGCCGGAGATTGCCGCTTATGGAAAATCCAAAGGCGTGCGCTTGATCGGCCATCACGAAACCTCCGGTGCGGTAACGAATTATAAAAATCAAATGGCTGATGCATTCGATCTTTATCAACAACATAACGTGGCCCAGGTGAAAACCGGTTACGTGGCCGACGGTGGAAAAATCAAGCGCATCGACGAACAAGGTATCGTGCGTAACGAGTGGCACGATGGACAATTTATGGTGGGAGAGTACCTGCGCTCCGTGACCGAAGCGGCAAAACGCAAGATCAGTATCAACACCCACGAACCGATCAAGGACACGGGTTTGCGCCGCACCTATCCTAACTGGATTGCGCGGGAAGGCGCACGCGGGCAGGAATATAACGCATGGGGTTCGCCACCCAACTCCGCTGAGCACACCGCTATCCTGCCGTTCACGCGTATGTTGTCCGGTCCTATGGATTACACGCCGGGTATTTTTGATCTTGCACCTTATGGGCTCGACGCCGAGAACCGCGTGCGCTCCACACTCGCCAAAGAATTATCACTCTATGTGGTGCTATATAGCCCGATTCAAATGGTGGCAGACCTGCTGGAAAATTACGAAAAACATGCGGATGCATTTCAATTTATTCGCGATGTCCCCACTGATTGGGAAGAGAGTCGCGCGCTGGCCGGCGAAGTAGGCGATTATGTGGTGTTTGCCCGTAAGGAGCGCGGTGGGGAAGACTGGTACCTCGGTGCCTTGACGGATGAAGACGCCCGCAAGCTCAGTGTTTCGCTGGATTTCCTTTCACCCGGTAAAAACTACGAAGCGCAGATTTATCGCGATGGGCCAGACGCCGACTGGAAAACCAATCCTTATGCGATGGTGATCGAAAAGAAAAATATGAAACATGGCGATACGCTGCAACTCAGCCTCGCTACCAGCGGCGGTGCCGCGATTCGTTTTAAAGCCCTGGACTGATCCATGAAGCGAAAACATATATTACTGATTGGCGCTGCCCTTGCAGGACTGGGTGCTTGCACCACGCACACACCGTCAACGGAAACGCTGGTTGAACCGGCGGGCAAGCCGGTGGTGTACCAGGTATTTACCCGGCTGTTCGGCAATACCAACACCACCAATAAGCCCTGGGGCACCATTGAAGAAAACGGTGTGGGAAAATTTAACGACTTTACGGATACCGCTCTGGCTGAAATCAAAGCCATGGGCGTGACGCACATCTGGTACACCGGTGTGCCGCACCACGCGGTAATTCGCGATTATTCTGCTTACGGTATCAGCCATGATGACCCGGACGTGGTGAAAGGGCGCGCCGGCTCACCCTACGCGGTAAAGGATTATTACAGCGTGAATCCCGATCTGGCGGTTGATCCTGAACAGCGCCTGGAAGAATTTCAGGCACTGATCGAGCGCACGCATCAGCAAGGGATGAAGGTCATCATTGATATCGTGCCGAATCATGTAGCGCGTCGTTATGAATCCTTGCACAAGCCGGCAGGTGTGCAGGATTTCGGTGTTAACGACGATACTTCGGTTGCCTATCAGCGCGACAATAATTTTTATTATGTGCCCGATAAACATTTCCGTGTGCCCGAGCCATTGGAAAATTATCGTCCGCTGGGTGGTGGTGCACACCCGCTCGCCGATGGAAAATTTTCAGAGGTGCCCGCCAAGTGGACCGGCAATGGTTCGCGTAAAGCCCAACCGCATTTCCACGACTGGTATGAAACCGTAAAGATTAATTACGGCGTGCGCCCCGACGGCAGCTACGATTTTCCGACACTGCCAGCCGGGTACGCCGAAAAAAATTATCGGGCACACGCAGCCTTCTGGGCCGACAAAGATTTACCCGATTCGTGGGAAAAGTTTCGCGCTATCACCCACTATTGGTTGGACATGGGCGTTGACGGTTTTCGGTTTGATATGGCCGAGATGGTGCCGGTGGAATTCTGGAGCTATCTGAACTCCTCGATCAAAGTGAAAAGCCCGGATGCGTTTTTATTAGCCGAGGTCTACAACCCCAGGGAATATCGCAACTATCTGCATCTGGGCAAGATGGATTATCTCTACGATAAAGTGGAGTTCTACGATACGCTCAAAACCATCATGCAGGGCACGGGTTCCACCGACAGCCTGGTGAAGATCCAGGCGGACCTGGCAGATATCGAAGCGCATATGCTCCACTTCCTGGAAAATCACGATGAGCAACGTATTGCCAGCCCTGACTTCGCCGGCAGCGCGGAGAAAGGCAAACCGGCGATGGTGGTGTCGGCCCTGATCAGCCGCTCACCCACGATGATTTACTTCGGCCAGGAAGTGGGCGAAGACGGCATGCTGGACTCCGGTTTCGGTGACCCCACACGCACCAGCATCTTTGATTACGCCGGCGTACCCGCCCACCAGCGCTGGATGAACGGCGGCAAGTTTGACGGTGGTGGTTTAAGCGAGCGGGAACAGGCATTGCGGGACTTCTATGTGCGGCTGATGAATCTCTCTGCCCAGCACCCGGCGATGCGCGGACCCTACCGGGAACTCCACCGCCATAATCGCCGTGCAACAGCGGGCTACACAGATGATGTGTTCGCGTTTGCGCGTTGGGCAGCTACACCGGACAAAGCCCATAAGTTGTTGGTTATCAGCAATTTCTCAGCCACCGAAACCCGCTCGTTCAATCTGGAGATCCCAGCGGACCTCGTGGAGAGTTGGACATTGGCGCCGGGTGATTATGCCTTGCAGGATCAATTGGTCGGGCAAACAAGGCTCACCCTGGCAGTTCGGCAAAACCATGCCCGGGTCCCCATCAGGCTGGCACCGCTGGAATCCCTCGTCTTATCTCTGGACGCTCCCTAGACGGGTTTAGTTAATTGCTCCCGCTTCGTCCGCTATGGCGGGCGAAGCGGTTCTGGCACCCTGCCGATGTATTGTCCAATAAACCCGCCAACTGCGGTGAAATTGTGCAAAAAATGCGTAAACCTCGCGCAAGCTTGCAGATCATTGCACTTTCTGCTTGACTCAATGGAAGTGGAACATTAGAAAGGCATCTTTACCGTCTTAGTTCAGTTTGCTAATTGTTCATTGGGTTCCTCCACGCAGCATCCTTCCGTCCGAACCCGGCAGTGTCATTCAGAGTGAAATCATGCAGCCCAAAGAAATCGTCACCCAGTTTATCCATGGAATAAAGTCCCAACACTTCGATCAGGCCAAGCAATTGTTGCATGTTGAGGGCTTTGAATACGTGGGGCCCAACATGTACTTTACCGACCCGGAGGATATGCTCGCCTATCTCTTCGGGATGGCTGGCATTCAGAAAGATATCGTGGTGCGTGAGATCGCGGCAGAAGGTAATTCAGTATTTGGCGTGCTGGATTACAAGACCTACTTTGAGCCCATTGGCGATGTGCGTATCGCTATCTGGTGTACGGTCGATGGTGACAAGATCCGTAAGGTGGAAGGCTTCTATAACGCCGCTGTGGTCGAGAATATGCTCAACGTCGAGGGTCAGACCTTTCCACCCATGCCATGATTCCTTTTATAGGTATTGGCTATTTAATCCATAACATCAATTGTCTTTAGCTTTGCAGGTGCCGGGCGTATTCTGGATTCAACACGTAATCCAAAGGAGCAGGCACCATGGCCAAGACAATGACTTTCGCAACCGTTCACTTCACCGTCGCTTTCTCTGTTGCCTACGCCCTGACCGGGGATGTCCTGGTGGGTAGCGCGGTGGCAATGGTTGAACCTGCCATCAATACCGTCGCCTTCTACTTCCACGAATTGGGCTGGAAGAAATTTGAAGCGCATAAACAGGTTTTACAACAATTTTTTGCTGAAACAGTTTAGGGTCCGGGTCTGCTAACAGGCTCGGCCAAACACAGAATCCACAGGATGGGTAACCGGGGGAAAACCGGAGTGGCTAACCACCACTCCGGTTTTTTATTGGACGGGTTATTGTCTTGGATCGGGTGTCATGCGCAGGTAAGGCTTGATGACCTTGTACCCTTTTGGAAAGCGCTGTTTGATTTCTTCCGGGTCTTGCAGGGCCGGAACAATCACCACATCCTCACCCGGTTTCCAGTTGCCTGGTGTGGCGACTTTGTGGTGTTCGGTCAATTGCAATGAGTCAATCACTCGCAAAATCTCATCAAAGTTACGTCCGGTGCTGGCCGGGTAGGTAATGATCAAACGAATTTTCTTGGCGGGGTCAATGATAAACAATGAGCGCACGGTCAGGGTGGCATTCGCGTTGGGGTGAATCATGTCGTACAGATCGGATACCTTGCGATCAGCGTCGGCAATGATAGGAAAATTAACGCGGGTATTTTGGGTTTCGTTGATATCGTTTACCCAGGCGTGGTGTGAATCGACCGGGTCCACACTCAGCGCGATGGCTTTTACGTTGCGCTTTTCGAATTCGTCTTTCAGTTTTGCCGTCAGGCCAAGTTCGGTGGTGCACACCGGCGTAAAATCAGATGGATGTGAAAAAAGTACACCCCAGCTATCGCCCAGCCACTCATGAAATTTGATGACGCCAGCGGTGGATTCCTGTTCAAAATCCGGTGCGGTATCGCCTAGTCGTAATGTCATAGCCATTCTCCTTTCCAGAACATGTGGGCACTTATCTTAAGTAGAAACCTAACCGCCGAGAAAGAATATTTTGCTCTTTGGTTAGAACGGAAATGGGTAAGCGACTCAATCCTGCTTTGCTTCTTCGATCTCGCGGGCTTCTTTATTTTTATACAATATGCGACCTACAAACACACCGACCTCAAACAGCATCCACATAGGCAGGGCGAGCAGGATCTGCGAGAACACATCCGGTGGGGTCAGTAGCATCCCAATAATAAAACAGCCCACCACGATATAAGGCCGTTTGGCTGCCAGGCTGTCCGGGGTCAGCACACCGGCATGGATCATCAGGATCACAGCAATAGGAATTTCAAATGCAAAGCCGAAGGCAAAAAACAGCTGCAGAACGAAATCCAGATATTTTGCGATATCGGTCATGGTGGCCACGCCTTCCAGGCCGATGCCGGTAACAAAGCCGAACAGCAGGGGAAACACCACAAAATACGCAAAGGTCATGCCCGCGTAAAACAGCAAGACGCTGGAAATTAACAAGGGCGCGGCAAGGCTTTTTTCATGTTTGTACAAACCCGGTGCGATAAAGGCCCAGATCTGATAAAGAATGTACGGAATAGATAACAAAACAGCGGCAAAGAAAGTCAATTTGAGTGGTGTCAGAAAAGGCGAGACCACATCGGTGGCAATCATGCTGGTGTTTTCCGGCAACAGGTTTTGCAAGGGCGCCGAAATGATGTAGTAAATATCGTTGGCAAAATAAAACAGGCAACAAAAAACGACCAGCACGAAAATTACGGTATGCAATAACCGCGTGCGTAACTCAATCAGGTGTTGTACCAGCGGAAGCTCTTTGTCACTCATAGCTATCAATGGCCGCTTTTTTCGGGGACAGTGGAAGATGATGGCGCGTCTGCAGGTTTACTTGCATCTGCGGGTTGTTCATCCATATGGGCGTGATCAGGCAATTCAACATGTTCCTGGTAGGTGCGTTCCTGAGTGGTGCGCGGTTTCGGATCGGCTTGTTCACCATCCCTGACCGCGTTCTCAATCTCGCGGCGGGTTTTTTCCAGGCTTTGCATAATCTCTTCGTTATGCAGCTGGCGGCGAATATCGTCAGCGCCTATCTGGCGCTCCAGCTCACTGCGGGTTTCGCGCAGGCTGCGTTTCAGACGACCAATCCACAGGCTGACGGCGCGTACCGTCTCCGGCAAGCGCTCCGGTCCTATGACCACCAGGCCTACAATGGCACACAAGATTAATTCAAAAAAACTGATATCAAACACACAATTACCTGTCGCGGTTGATCGGGTCAGGGGCACGCCGGTGAACCCGCATGCCCCACCCTGGTTTGCACATTACTTCTGCTCAGTTTTTTCTTTCTGCGCGCTGGTGATGTTGTCCTGGGCAGTTTTGTCTTCAACATTTCTGGTGTCGTTTTTGGCTTCGTCTTCATCGCTGATGGATTTTTTGAAGCCTTTGATGGCACTGCCCAGGTCGCTGCCGAGGGAGCGCAGGCGCTTGGTGCCGAACAACATGATCACGATTGCCAGAATGATCAACAATTGCCAAATACTGATACCGCTGATACCCATAATGTTTCCTCTGTCATTCAGTGGGAGTTATTGCTTGCGCGACGCTTTTTCGGTGTGGCCGGATACATCAAAACGTCGCGCCAGTTCGTTCAGAACCGAGTCGGCGTTTTCACCCAGGTGAGATAACATCACCAGAGTGTGGAACCACAGATCGGCTGTTTCGTAAATCAAATCGCTGGTGTTACCACTGGCTTGTGCATCTTTGGCAGCCAACAGCGTTTCGGTGCATTCCTCACCGACTTTTTCCAATATTTTATTCAATCCTTTTTTATGCAGGCTGGCCACATAAGAGCTGTCTGCATCGGCATTGTTCTTGCGCGCTTCCAGGATCTGCGTCAGTTGTTCCAGTATGTTGTGAGCGTTCATAGATTGTGTCGAGCGTTATTATTGATAGATATCTTTAGGATCTTTGAGTACCGCATCAACCACCTGCCACTCGCCGTCTTTCAGGACGCGATAAAAACAGGACTCCCGTCCTGTATGACAGGCAATCCCGCCCACTTGCTCAACTTGCAGGACGATCACATCGGCATCGCAATCCAGGCGAATTTCACTCAGGTGCTGCACGTGGCCGGAGGTCTCGCCCTTATGCCATAAGCGGTTGCGCGAACGCGACCAATAGACCGCCTGGTTCAATTCTGCGCTGCGTTGCAAGGCTTCGCGGTTCATCCAGGCCATCATCAGAATACGGCCGCTACGCGCGTCCTGGGCGATAGCGGGCACCAGGCCGTCGCTGTCCCATTTAACGCTATCGAGCCAGTTGTTCATACTGTCGGTTGTTGCCATAAATCGATTCAATCCTGGTGCAGGGCAAGCAGTGCCTTGCTCACGTTATCACGTAAATGTTGCGGGTTGATGGTGCCGATGATCGCACTGCTGACACCGGGGTGGGAAAACACGAAATCCATACTCGCCTGCACCGGGTCTTCCGCGCTATCGCCGACGCACAGGTGGCCGCTGGCCAGGGCTTTCTTGAGCAGCACGCCTTTATTCAGCCGCAAGCACTCATCAATGACGGCCTCTTCGGCGCGGTGATCGAGGTTGTAGGTCACCATCACCAGGTCGGCATGCCGGGCGGTTAACAAGCCACCTTCCAGAGTTTTGGTCGACATGCCGAAGGCGCGCAACCAGCCGGCTCGCTTGAGCTCAGCCAACACATCAAACACTTCATAGCGCTCAATGATCGCGCTGTCATTGCCGTCAGAGTGTACCAGCACCATGTCGATATAGTCACGGCGCAAACGTCGCAAACTGCGTTCGATACTCAAACGCACCTGGGTGGGAGTGAAATCAAAATGAGATTCCCCATCGACAAAGGTTTCCCCCACCTTGGTGCTAACGACCCAGTCATGGGACGTGTTACTGAGTAATTTGCCCAGGCGTTCCTCGCTGGTGCCATAAGCAGGAGCGGTATCCAGCAGGTTGATGCCCAGATCCTGCGCGAGCCCCAGTAGCTGTACGACCTGATCATCGTCGGGGATCTCAAAGCCGGTGGGGTAATTAACCTTTTGATTGCGGCCCACTTTGACAGTACCCAGCCCCAGGGGGCTGATAGCAAGGTCAGTCTGGCCCAGGCGTTTAGGTGTCAGCATCGGTTATCTCGTCATCGTTGAGGCTGTCATCAGGTGGGGGCGGGAAGGCAATATCCCAAGGCGTTTTAGCCACAATCGGGCGGGGCAGGTGATGAGCTAATACAGATACATCGTCGGTTTTGCCAGGTGCAATCCCGTCCTGCTGCAGCAACCCGAGTATTTCATTGGCCAGATTGGGCGCCAGTGTCAACTTGGTTGGCCAGCCGAGGATCAGGTTGGGAACGCCTGCAACGGGGGAGGCAAAGGCATTGTCCGGCCGTGCAAAATTGCGCTGTAAGGGCTCGGCCCGCTCCACCGGCAGGGTGGCCCATTCGGCCTCGCTGAAGTCGAGCCAGGGCATCAGGTTTGCCAGTTCCTGTCGGGCGCTGTCAATCAACGTTGCGGCATCCTGCTGCGCGCCCCGTTCCGCCAGGCTACCGCCCAGATACCACACCGGAGCGCCATAGCTGGTCGTGTGGCTGGAGATGGTAAGGCGTGGAGTGGTATCGGCGCCCAGGCAATGGCCATAAAAGCGGTGCGGGTAAGCGTGCTTGACCATCACCTGTTGTAGCGGGCGCAACTGCATCGCTGGCTGGTGCAACCCGAGTTGCTGCAACAACGCGGCGTTCCCCTTGCCCGCCGTCAGGATAAAGCGTTGCGCTGTCACTTCGATGGTTTGCCCGTCCTGTTCGATGACCAGGCGCACGTCACCGTCGGTGGCGCTCAACCGCGAATGGGCAGTTGCCAGTTGGAAGATGCGGCCGGGCAGGTTATGGGCAAGATTGGCTATCAGGCTGGGGACGTCGAGCACCAGGTCTTCCAGCCGGTACAAGCTGCCGCTGAAATGGTGCGTACGCAGGAGCGGCGGGCGTTTGTCATCCGCAACCGGTTCAACCCGGCCACGGGTCAGTTTGCTCGCCAGGAAAGTAGTAACGCGCGAAGCCATGGTTTCGCTGGACCACATGAAAAAATGGTCGCTGAGGATGCGGGTGGTGCGCAGGTCTACGTCGCCCTCGCCACACAGGCAGGCGCGCCAGTGGCGCGGCATCTCGGCAATGGCTTCTGACGCGCCGGTCAGGGCCCCGCTGAGGGTATATTTCATGCCGCCGTGGATCATGCCCTGGGAGGCGATGGTTTGATCGCTGCCCAAAGACCCGGCTTCAAACAGAGCCAGCGAGTAACCGGTATTCGCCAGGCGATTGGCCAGCCACAAACCCGCCACGCCACCGCCGATGATGGCGATATCGAAATGAACACGGATGGGCGCTGCAGACATAATGACTCGCAAATATCAATGGGCGAAACCTGGGGTAAAAAGTGCGGGCAGTATAAAGCTTTTTGTCGCTCCTGCGGTGTAACTTGCAGGGGCGGGAATTTATGGCACACTGCCGCCAAGTGAACCGGTCTGGTTTGTCAGGCCGGGGTTATACATCGATGGAGGCGCGATGAAGTCCAAATTGCTGACCGGGTCATTGTTTGCAGCCCTGCTGATCGGCCTGGGGTATTTTCTGTCCCTGCCGCAAGACCCGCTGGTCAAGGCGAACCACGAGCATTTTCAGTACACCGGCCGCATTGATTTCTCGACCCCGGAAATGCCCATATTTTCCTGGCCGGGTACCATGATTCAGGCGGGCTTTACCGGACGTTCCATTGCGCTGGTTATGGATGACCACTACGGTATGAATTACTTCAATGTCTTTATTGATCAGGATTGGGATAACCCGATTGTGATCAAGGGAGTAAAAGGCAAAAGAACCTACCCCATCGCCGATAACCTCAGCGAAGGAGAGCACCTGCTGACCATCACCAAACGAACGGAAGGCGAGGAGGGTGCCACCACATTTTATGGCGTGCTGCTCGCCGAGGGTGGTGAGTTAACACCACCACCGCCTCGTCCGGAGCGGCGGATTGAATTTTTTGGTGATTCGATTACCAGTGGCATGGGTAACGAAGCACCGGAAGACGGACCGGATGACAACAAAGCCGAGAAAAATAACTTCCTCGCCTATGGCGCTATTACCGCACGCAATCTGGATGCGGAGTATGTCAGCACATCGCAGAGCGGCGTCGGCCTGATGGCCAGCTTTGTCGGCTTTACCATGCAGGATTTTTACGACCAGCTAAGCGCCATCGACAACAATAATTCCAAATGGGATTTCAACCGCTGGACGCCCCATGTAGTGGTGATCAATTTATTCCAGAACGACAGCGCCCTGGTAGAAGAGCGGCTTGATCCGGTGCCCACTGACGAGCAACGCATTGCGGTGTATTACGATTTTGTCCGCCGGATTCGCGGCCATTATCCCGAAGCCTATATCATTTGTACCCTCGGTACGATGGATGCCAGCAAACCGGGTTCACCCTGGCCGGGTTATATACACTCGGCGGTTGAGCAGTGGAAGGCGGAGACCGATGACCAAGGTATCGATGTCATGATCTTCGAATTCAAGGATTTTTATAAACATCCACGGGTGCATCATCACCGTGAAAACGCCGAGGTATTGACGGCATTTATCAAAGAAAAAATGGGTTGGTAGTTTCAGCCGTTGCGAATGGATGTTTTTTTATGCGTTGGATTTACACCCTGATTTTTTACCTCGCTATTCCGGTGATTCTGTTGCGGTTATTGTGGCGTGCCTGGCGAGCACCGGCTTACGCCCGCCGTTGGCGTGAACGTTTTGGGTTTATCCCCGAACTGGAAACAGAAAAAAAAGTTATCTGGTTTCACACGGTGTCGGTAGGGGAATTTCTGGCGGCCTTGCCATTGATTCGCATCCTGCAGCAACAGCCGCACGTGCAACTGGTGATTACCACCACCACGCCCACCGGTTCTGAGCGTGTGCGTGCCGCTTTGGGTGATAGCGTTTATCACGTATATGCTCCCTATGACTTGCCGGATTGCGTGTCACGGTTTCTGGGGCGAGTACAGCCACAGCTCTTGTTAATTATGGAAACCGAACTTTGGCCTAACACCATCGCAGCATGTGCCGCGCGTGAAATTCCGGTATTGCTTATCAATGGTCGTCTCTCAGCGCGCTCGGCACGTGGTTACGCGCGTTTCGGTGCAATGACAACGCAGATGTTGCAGCAATTGAGCTGCGCCGTGATACAACACGCAGATGATGCCGCGCGCTTTCAGGCGCTTGGTTTACCGGCTGCGGCAACCAAGGTCACCGGCAACGTGAAATTTGATCTGACGCTGGGCGACGATGTGCAGGCACAGGCACGTATCCTAAAGCATCAATGGACCCAGGGCGGGCAGCGTCTGGTGTGGATTGCAGCGAGTACACACCAGGGGGAAGACGAACAGATTCTGAATGCGTTTGCTCAGGTGCGCGCCTCCGGTACGGAGGCCGCCAACACATTATTGCTGGTGTTGGTGCCGCGCCATCCCGAACGTTTTGATCGTGTGGGAAATTTGTGTATCGCGCGCGGTTACCGGATTGCGCGGCGCAGCCAAAAAGTGATTGCTGCTGATACGGATATTTTACTGGGCGATACCATGGGCGAATTGCTGTTGCTGCTGGGCGCCAGCGACCTCGCTTTTGTTGGCGGCAGCCTGGTGCCCACGGGTGGCCACAATTTTATGGAGCCTGCCGCCTGGCAGTTGCCTTTACTGAGCGGCACGCATGTCTTTAATTTTGCGGAAGCCTCGCGCTTGCTGGAAGAAGCGGGCGCGTTGCGTTTGGTAGAAAACGCTGAAGCCCTGGCGCAGGAAGTGCAGTTGTTGATTAGTGATGAGCAGGAACGAAAAAAACGCGGCCAAGCCGCACTGTCGGTAGCCAATGCCAATCGCGGTGCGATGGCAAAGACGCTGGCGATTATCGAACAGTATTTATAGAAGCCATCCGCTGACTTTTGCGTCGGCATCTATACATCCACTAGGACTCAAGCTTGGCGTCGAGGGTAATTTCGGCGTTTAGCACTTTAGAGACCGGGCAGCCGGTTTTGGCCTGGTTGACGATAGTGTCAAAGGTGCTGCGATCAATGCCGGGAATATTTGCCGTTAAATCGAGATGGACTTTGGTGATCGCAAAACCACCGTCCACTTTATCGAGAGTAACAGCAGCATGGGTTTTGATACTTTCGACGGTCATGCCGGCTTCGGTTAACTGGGCGGACAAGGCCATGGTGAAACAGCCGGCATGGGCGGCGGCGATTAATTCTTCCGGGTTGGTGCCGGGACCTTCTTCAAAACGCGTATTAAAGCCGTATTGCGCTTGCGATAGCACACCGCTTTGGGTTGAGATTTTTCCTTTTCCTTCTTTCAGATTGCCGGTCCACATGGCTGACGCTGTTCGTTTCATCGTCGCTCTCCTGTTTTGCAGATAAGTGAAAACCTGGCTCAGGTTTAGGGCCAGGGGGCGGGATTGTCATTGATATACTGGGCGCCGCCTTCTGAAGGTTCCGGTTCACGCATTTGTGGCGTACCAGCAATAGCGGTAGCCAAAAAATGCTTGCGCACCTCGGTAAAATCCTTTTGGGTCAAGGGCGGGTCTTGTACCGGTGAATTATCAATGGACCATTGAATGAGTTCATCCAGCTTGTGATTAAGCTCCCGGGCGAAACCCGGTTTGACGGTAGTCTCTGACATAATCTTGCCCGGTGTTAATGTGTACCGGGCCACCACAGCGGTAACCCGGTCATAACGTGGAAATTCAATGTCTATCTTTTTTGGCAGGCACTGGCGAATGGCTAACCCACTCGCGCAGTTCTTCAATCAACTGATGAATGCCCGAAATCTCGCTTATAAAGATGTCCCGCCCCATCAGCGCACGGTATTTTGCTTCGGCAATCTGTTGTGCAACTTCGATATTGTCGCTGGCGTTTTTTAAGCCGTAGCGGGCGGAGTATTCCTGGTGTTGAGGAGAGTGGATCATAGCGGTGACCTCAAAATGACTTGTCGTTTAATCGCTGAAAAATTCCCGTTATTTCTGACCCCTGCCAATAAGGCTTTGGCATTATCGACAGTGTGGTTGTAGCGCTGGATTTGTAAACTTTACATGTTGCAATGCAAGGCTTTCATCCAGAGATTCGTACCAACCTTCCCACCATTGCACGTAATGAGTGGTTTTTTTGTCGTCTGTATTACTACTGTTGCCGCCCAGTAGTTTCGCGAGATTGCCATCCAGTGTTGGCGCGTTAACTCCATTTCTGTGCGCTATTTTTCCGCATTCTTTTGCTGTGATCATTATCTACCCTTACTGCATTTTCATCATGATTTTTTTGTGAAATTGTGTTGCGTAAATATTGATAGCAAAGCGTGTGCCGACTTTTTACAAGCGAGTGAAATTCCAGCGCATAACTTTTGTTTTCAAAAAATGTTTGATTAAAACGGATTGTTATCAAATGAAGGGAAAAATAATTTCGGTGTGGTGGCGCACAAAGAAAGGAATAAAAAGTTATGACAATATCTGTTGCTACTAACTATTCATAAATAAATAGAACGGATAAATATAACGGATATATCAAGAACACAGAATTAACCATCTGATTGTGAAGATAAAAAAGCCGAGCCTTTACGGCTCGGCTTTTGGCGATCAGCGTTCAATTCGACGACTTTCACGCACGCCGGAGTTGCCGCCACCGGCGCGTGTCTGGTTGCCACCGCCAATGCCGCGATGAACCTGCGGTTGCGGCCGGCTTTGCTCAATGCGACGTTGGACTTGAGGTTCTACTTGCCTTGGGCTTCTTTGGGGCTGCTGCACATTTTCCGTGCGACGAATAATCTCCTGCCTGGGTTGCCGGAAATCCGGTTGCTGCGCGCCTGATGGGCGCTGTTGATTTCCTTGCCAGGTGTTCTGGCGTGGAGCACTTTGCTGGGTCCGCTGAATCACATCACGCCGCTGTTCAACCTCCCCAGCGCTGCGTTGTACGGTATTGTTATTGCGATATACCGCTGTAGGCCGCTCTGGCTGGTTGTTGCGAAAATCGTTACGTTCACCGGTTTTAGTGGTGTTGGGGCCGGTGCGCTGGGGATATTTCCGTTCCCCATTGGCTGAATCCCGTGACCCTTGGGCAGGGCCATTAGCGAGTCGGTCACGGACGCGTTCCGCATCGCTTTGGCCGCGCCAATGGGTTATAGGGCGCGGGGTGTCGTGATTGCGGTTGTTGGTCAACTCGGGGCGGTGTTGTGGCCGCGCGCTGTTAGGACGTGCGTGACCTTCGGCAGTATGACGGCGGCTGTAATTCCGTTCTTCCTGTAAGGCACGGTAGCTCTGGCGGTTGCTGTTGTAGTGATGCCGGATGTTGTCATTGCGGTAAACCACACCGCGGCGATGGACCGGATTGTGATGCCAATGTCTCGCGCCATGGTAATGGGCAATGTGGCGGCTGCTGTAAAAGCGTGGATGATGGTGGTGATGGTAGTCAATCACGACCACGCGGCGGTGGTGCCAATGAAAGGAACTGAAGAAAAAGCTGGGCGCTACATACACGCGCGGACCCCAGTAGAATCCACCGACAAACACGTGGTGACGGGGATGATGCCAGTACACCGGGGGGTAATCTGACCACCACCAGTTGCCGTAGACCACACGGGTGTCGTAGTAGGGCACGTACACCACCCGCTCCACCGCCGGCTCAATCACAATGACTTTTTCTTCACGCTGCACAGTAACATGTTCCATTTTATCCAGGCTGCCCGCGGCGTAAGCCTTTTGGCGCAGGTCCTGGATGACATTCATCACCTCGGCTTCGTCGGCCAGGAAGGCATCACCGACGCGCTGGGTCCAGTCAAGGTCGTCGCTCATGCGCTGTAACACCTGGGGGAAAGCCACCAAGGCCTTGACGCTGGGGTCCCAATTTTCATTTTCCACCGCGGCCACGGCAGATTCGGCGCTGAGCTTGCTGTTGGCAGTGGCCCAGCGTGCGGCCTGGACAACTTCCAGCGGGTAGGTAGCGGCAATCAATACGTGGGACAGCACTGTATCGGGATACAGCGCGATGGGGGCAAGCATCTGGTCAAGCTCGGCGCGACTGAAGTCCGGCGGCGCGGTGCTGACGGTTTGCGTCTGCGCCTGACTTGCCAGCGCCAAACAGCTCAAAATCAGGGTCAATGCCAATCTGGCGAGGGCGTTCATACTGGCCTCTCTTGTGATGGATGATCACAACGTGGATGGAACAAGCCGGTGGCTCGGGTATCCTGTTGCCTGATACAGCATAGCCTGACGTGGCTTGCGGGCATACAAGTACAGGATCTTTTATATCCTCGGGTGCCTTAACCCAAGCTGAATACCACCACTGGCCCGGTATGGTGTTATGACCCACAAAGGGCCGACAAGTTATCTGTATTGACTAATAAGCCAAGCCCTCGATAATGGCCACCTGATGCGTTACCCGTCGCCGACTGGCGTCCGTTACAGTGAGAAACGAATGATAGATGTGAGTTTTCAATTAAAAGGCAGTGCCCTGTCGGTCGTGGTGCTGGCCCTTATCGACTACGATCCCGCCGCTCTTCGCCAACAATTGCAGGAAAAAATTGATCAGGCTCCCCAGTTCTTTGTGAACTCGCCGGTGTTGATAAACCTGGATAAGCTGGAAAATCCCGCTGTCCTGAATGATTGCGCCGGTTTGCTGCACATCTGCCGTGAGCTGGGCTTGCAGCCTATAGGTTTTACCGCCGTGCCGGAGGCATTGTTGGAGTCGGTGCGGGCCACGGGCCTGGCAGTGTTGCCACGCCAGGGTGAGCGCGCATTGAAGATGCCGGAGACTGAGCCGCGTGCGCCGCAGGTGGAGACGGTGGTTGAGGAGCGCTGGGTGCAGCGGGTGAGTAAGGTGATTACCCGGCCGGTGCGCTCGGGGCAGCAGATTTATGCTGAAGGGGCGGATCTGATTGTGCTGGCGCAGGTCAGTGAGGGGGCTGAGGTATTGGCTGATGGCCATATTCATATTTATGGTTCGCTGCGTGGCCGTGCGTTAGCCGGTGTGCGCGGTGATGAGAGTGCGCGGATTTTTTGCCAGAGTATGGAGGCGGAGTTGGTGTCTGTTGCGGGGAATTTTTTGTTGCGTGATTCGTTTGCGGATGAGGTGATGAAGAGGCCGGTGCAGATTTATCTGGACGGGGAGAATGTGCGGATTGAGAAGTTGTTGGCGTGATGGGCTTTGAGCTGATAAGAATTTTTTAATGGCTTAGGTAGCTATAGCAAGAGCGTTCAGGCGCGGTGAGGCATTCTGAAAACGCGTGAATACATCCCAGTAGCTCCTTCACGTCGTCCTTGACGTGAAGGTTTCAGAATGCCTCACCGCGCCTGAACTGATTGCCGACTGCAGTTTTGGATTATTGAATTTATTGAGCGCTGGACCACCAGCGACTTTTGATTAAACAAGAATATAGAGGAGCCAACTTTGGCCAAGATTATCGTAGTGACTTCAGGTAAGGGTGGTGTGGGTAAAACCACTACCAGTGCAGCAATCAGTACCGGCTTGGCTCAGCGCGGTCATAAAACGGCGGTGATTGATTTTGATGTGGGCTTGCGTAACCTGGATTTGATTATGGGTTGTGAGCGGCGTGTGGTGTATGACTTTGTGAATGTTATCAAGGGTGAGGCGACCTTGAATCAGGCGTTGATCAAGGATAAGCGGACAGAGGGTTTGTTTATTCTGCCCGCGTCGCAAACCCGCGATAAGGATGCCTTGACACCGGAAGGTGTTGAGACGGTGTTGAATGATTTGGCTAAGGATTTTGATTTTATCGTCTGCGATTCGCCTGCCGGGATTGAGAAGGGTGCGCAGATGGCGTTGTATTACGCGGATATTGCGATTGTGGTGACGAATCCTGAGGTGTCGTCGGTGCGCGATTCGGATCGTATCCTTGGGATTTTGCAGAGTAAGTCCCGCCGTGCGGAACGTGGCGAGGAGCCGATCAAGGAGCATCTGTTGTTGACTCGGTATAACCCGGAGCGTGTGGAGAAGGGTGAGATGTTGAGTGTGGCGGATGTGGAGGAGATTCTGGCGATTCCGTTGCTGGGGGTGATTCCCGAGTCGGAGGCGGTGCTTAAGGCGTCTAACCAGGGGCAGCCAGTGATTCTGGATGATGAAAGTCAGGCGGGACAGGCGTACAGTGACTCGGTGGATCGTTTGTTGGGTAAAGAAATTCCCCACCGTTTTCTGGAAGTGCAGAAGAAAAACTTTCTCAAGCGTTTGCTGGGAGGTAAATAGTGAGTATCTTCGATTATCTGCGCAAGAAGCGTGCGCCCTCGTCGGCGGCTACGGCGAAAGAGCGCCTGCAAATCATCGTCGCTCACGAGCGCAACCGTCGCAACCATCCCCAGCCGGATTTTTTGCCGCAGATGCAGCAGGAAATTATTGAGGTGGTGCGCAAGTACATCAACATTTCGTCGGACCAGGTCGTCGTTAATCTGGACAACACCGATGATTGTTCGGTACTCGAACTCAACATTACCCTCCCGGACTAATCGTAGGTCGGATTAGCCAAAGGCGTAATCCGACAATTAATTATGCACAACGCCAATACTGTCATCGTTCTCGACTTCGAAACCACCGGCCTCTCGCCGGAGATGGGCGACCGCGCCATTGAAATCGGCGCGGTGTTGATTGAGGATGGTGTTATCACGGATCGGTTCCAGCGTTTAATGAATCCCGGCAAGCGTGTAAACAGCTTTATCGAAAATTACACCGGCATAACCAATGACATGTTGCAGGACGCTCCGCCGGTTGCAGAGGTTATGCAGGAGTTCGCCGAGTTTATGGGCGGGTACAACCTGGTCGCACACAACGCCTCGTTTGATCAACGTTTTTTGCGCGCCGAACTGAAGCGGTTGCGGCGTAACTGCGATAATCCTTTTTCCTGTTCCATGCTGGCCTCCCGGCGTATTTATCAAACCGCACCCAACCACACGCTCAGTGGTTTGGTCGAATATAAAAACATTCCGACCGACGGCATCTTTCACCGGGCGCTTGCCGATGCGGAGATGACCGCTAAACTTTGGCTGGCGTTACTGGATGACATCGCGAGCATCTATAAAGTGTCCGCCTGTTCCTTTACGGTGATGCAGCAATTGACCACGATTCCCAAACGTTCAGTGCCAAATTTTTTTCAAAAGCTCTCCCTCAAACCCCATTAAATGTTCTCTTTATAAAAGGGATGTTGTATGAACCATTTGCGCAGCTTCTCTTTTCTTCTCGCAACGCTTTTTTTGCTTCATGGGTGCGGTTATCTGTTGCAACCCGATGTGCAACAGGGAATGGCGAACCTGGAAAAAGGTGAATACGAGCTTGATCCCCGCCATACAACGGTGCTGTTCAAAGTTGATCATTTGGGATTATCCAAATTTGTCGGGCGTTTTAATCGTGTTGATGCCAGTCTTGATTTTGATCCCGCTGACCCTGCCGCTGCTAGATTAACCGCCGTTATCTATACCGCCAGTATTGATGTGAATGATGCGGACTTTTCGGCGACCTTGGCCGGGCGCAGCTGGTTTAACAGTGAGCGCTTTCCGGAAGCGCGTTTTGTAACGCGCGCGGTGGAACTGGTTGACGGCAATCGCGCACGCTTTATCGGTGATCTCACCATGTTGGGGGTGACGGCACCCATCGCACTGGATGTACATTTTAATGGGGGTGCGGACAATATGCTGACCGGGCGTTACACCCTGGGGTTTTCAGCAGCGGCGCGTTTTAAACGTTCGCAGTTTGGCATGGATCAATATATTCCTGCCGTAGGTGATGATGTAGATGTTGAGGTGCATGCAGAATTTTTGCGGCACGAATAAAGATTTTTTTGCGGAGAAAAATATGTCAAACCGCTTCTTGCTCGGTGGCACCCCGACACAACCGGTGGAGTTGCATTTATCTATGGGTAATCGTCATGGCCTGATTGCCGGCGCGACCGGTACGGGAAAAACGGTCACCTTACAGATTCTGGCGGAGGGTTTTGCCAAAGCCGGCGTACCGGTCTTTATGGCGGATGTAAAAGGCGATTTGTCCGGTCTGGCACACAGCGGCAAGCCACATCCCAAAGTGGATGAACGCCTCCGGAAGATCGGTGTCCAGACTTATCAGCAGCGCGCTTATCCTTGCGTGTTCTGGGATATCTATGGCAAACACGGCCACCCGGTACGTGCGACGATTTCTGATTTCGGGCCGCTATTGCTGTCGAATTTTTTGGAATTAAACGAAACCCAGGCAGCAGTGTTATATGCGGCGTTTAAGATCGCGGATGATCAGGGATTGTTGATGCTGGACCTGAAAGACCTGCAAGCAATGCTCAGCTGGATGAAAGATGAACGCGCCAGCCTGGAAGACGAATACGGCGGTATCAGCAGCGCCAGTATTGCGGCCATCCAACGTCGCCTGATGATGTTAGAGCAACAGGGTGCCGAAGATTTCTTTGGCGAGCCGGCACTGGATTTACAGCATTTGTTGCAAATCACTCTGGATGGTCGCGGTGCGATTAATATCCTTGATGCAACTAGCCTGATTCATCAGCCGCGGTTGTATGCGATTTTTTTGCTGTGGCTGATTGCCGAATTGTTTGAGAATTTACCGGAGGTGGGTGACATGGATCACCCCAAGCTGGTGTTCTTTTTTGACGAAGCGCACTTGCTATTCAACAATGCACCGAAGCTGCTGCTGGAAAAAATCGAACAGGTGGTGCGCTTGATTCGCTCGAAAGGTGTAGGTATTTATTTTATTTCCCAAAGTCCGGCAGATATTCCCGACGCAGTATTGGGCCAGTTGGGAAATCGCGTGCAGCACGCCTTGCGCGCGTTTACGCCCAAGGATCAGGCGGCGGTTAAGGTTGCTGCACAAACCTTTCGACCTAATCCCGCATTTAAAACTGAAGCGGTGATCAGTGAGTTGGGTATTGGGGAGGCATTGGTGTCGGTGCTTGATCATAATGGAACGCCGACGCAGGTCGAGCGCGCTTTGATTGTTCCGCCGGAATCGCGCATTGGCCCATTGACAGTGGAGGAGCGTTCCGCCGTTATGGCGCGCTCACCTTACCAGAATATCTACAACAAATTGATCGATCGCGAATCTGCCTACGAAGTGCTTAAGGCGCGCGCTCTGCAAAAAACTCAACAGGAGAATGCAGCGCAAAAAGAGGAAGCGTGGACCGTGCGAGTACCGAATAACCCCGCACCGCGCTCACGCAAAACGACCAGCACGTCGCGTTCATCCAATCGCCAGAGCGTTGCAGAAACCCTGGCCAAAAGCGTCGCCCGTTCCGTCGGCAGTTCACTGGGCCGCCAAATTGTCCGCGGCTTGCTAGGTTCACTCCTGGGTGGCCGACGTTAACAGTAGGTCGCATTAGGTGCGAAGCACCGTAATCCGACATCACAACTAAAAAACCAACGGAGGCCCACCCATGAAAACCGCACTCATCGTCCTGCTATTGCTGAGCCTGTTCCCCTACGCCTTCGCCTGGATTTCCGGCTATTACCGCCGCCAACAGCTTGGCACCATCGACAATAAAAATCCGCGCCAGCAATACACCCAACTTAGCGGCCCCGGTGCACGCGCAGTCGCTGCACAACAAAATGCCTGGGAAGCGTTGGGCTTTTACAGTGCTGCTTTATTAGCGGTGAGTTTGGCAGATGTAGAGATTGAACATCTCTCCCTGGCCGCGATACTTGTCCTGCTCTTTCGGGGTCTGCACGGTATTTTTTATCTGGCCAATCTTGATCTGCTTCGTTCTTTATCTTTTGTGGGTGGGATGCTGCCCAGTGTGTATTTGTTTTATGGGGCGATTACCAATAGTTAATTGAGGCTTGCTATGCAATCAGCGGGCGTTGACTTGTCTGGCAGCGCAGAAAAGGTCATTACACAATTGCGCCCATTATCCTTAGCTGCATAAAGGGCTTCGTCGGCGGCATTGAGTAATTCGTGCATTGACTGGAATACCTGGTTCTCCTGACATGCCAAGCCAATGCTGACGGTAATCTGATGCCGTCCAATCAGTTTGCTGCAGATATGTTGCCGCAACCGTTCGGCAATAATCCTTGCATCTTTTTCATCCGTGCGCGGCAAAATTACCGCAAATTCCTCGCCGCCAAATCGAAACGGCATCATCGGTTTGCGAATCAGGTTGCGCAGCTGTGCAGCAACGTTTTTTAATACGCGGTCGCCTTGGCTGTGGCCGTAAAGGTCGTTGAACTGTTTGAAGTGATCTATATCGATCATCAACAGAGAAAAAGGTTGGCCGTTACGTTGGGTGCGCTGGAATTCCTGGCGCATGACATCGTCAAACATGCGTCGGTTGGGGATCTCGGTTAGCGCATCGGTGTGGCTTTGTTTTTTAAGTTCGTTGACGCGGCTGCTCAAGGCTAATGACAGGAGTACCATCTCAATTAATGAACCGATCTGGAAGATATTTTCGGTGAAGAACGTGCGCGGAAAATAGCCGAAGACTTTCACCATATACACCATGATGCCGAAGATAAACGTAGACCAGGCGAGCATAAAATACCGCGCCGGCGGATAACCGGAACAGAGCCGCGCGATGCCCATGATAAAGATAAGCGGCATGACAAACAGCGTGAGTGTTGCCTGGGTTGCGACCACCAGCGCATAAGGAAGAAACAGGGAGCTGAAGGTCACCACACCGAGCACCGCAATCATGCTCAGCGCGGCAAGGTCCAACTTGCGTGAGAACTGTTTGATGGTCAGGATGTGGCGCGAAAACTGCGCGGCAAAAAGCAGTGAGAGTCCCAACAGAATGAGCAGGCAAAAATTGGCCAGGTCGGGACTTTCCGGCATGATCATCTGGTAAAAGAAACCGTCATTGGCACTCATATACAAGCCGAAACACAGGATGTATAGCAGGTAGTAGAGGAAGGCTTTATCACGCACGACAACAAAGATAAAAAAGTTGTACACCACCAGTACCAGAAAACCCCCGTAGTACACGCCATATGCAAATTGTTCGCTGCTGATATTTTGAATCAACTCAATGGGCGAGGAGGCTGACAGGGCAATATCCATAGCGCCTTCGCTCTCGTAGCGCAGATACAAGGTAGATTCGCTATCAGGCGGGAGTGTCAGGGGAAATAAAAAATCATGGTAGGCAATCGGTCGTTGGGAAAAGGGCAGGCGGTCGCCGGTTTTATGGTGATGCCATTCTCCTGTGGTGTGCTCCCACAGATCCAGGTAATCAATCAGCGGATACGCCTGCCGCAGGATGATCTTGTTTTCCCGTGAACTCTCGTTAATCAGCCGAAGCTTCACCCACCAGGCCGAGCGGGTAAAGCTGAGGTTGGCGCCGTTTTTCCCTGGAGGGCCAAAGGTGCCGGCGTAGTGGCCGTTGCGGATGTTATCAATCGTCAATCGCTTTGACGGGTCTTCCAGAAGCAGCAATTGATGTGTCAGCGATTGTTCCCGAAACGTATCGGTAATATGCAATATGCCCGCATCGTTCGGATTGGCAGCTATCAGTGTGGCGTTCAACAGAAGCCAGCCCACCAAGCCCAGGCGCAGGATCCTAAGCATTGTCCTGGGCAAAGCCCTGCCTGCACTGCAGGTGGTGCCATGCGAGTGAATCAGATATTTTTGATAAATGTGATGGTCGATCACGGCAACATATCCTTATTAACGTGTAATTCCCCGGGCGATTATTCTTGTAAACAAGGTGATTTTCGACGGTGGAAAAGCGGCGGTCATTCTTGCACCTCGCCCTTGGCTGGTCAATTAATCATCAGATATAAGCGGGCCACTGGTAAGTCCGCCAATGCCTTGATAATCCTCGTGGAGCCGCTGTTAACCTGAATAAATTTCCGGTTGGCCATGATTTTTTTGCGTGGAAGAGGTCTGTTTGAATGGTGTACAATCCGCGCCTATTTTTCATCCGCTTCCCTGCTCAGGACTTACTCCATGTTTGATAAAAGCCAGACTATCGCCTCCTTTGACCCTGAAATCTGGGCCTCCATCCAAAATGAAGGTCGTCGTCAGGAAGAACATATCGAGCTGATCGCTTCGGAAAACTACACCAGCCCTATGGTGATGGCGGCCCAAGGGACCAAGTTGACCAACAAATATGCGGAAGGCTATCCGGGCAAACGCTACTACGGCGGTTGTGAATATGTTGATCAGAGCGAAGCACTGGCCATTGAGCGGGCCAAACAATTGTTCGGGGCAGACTACGCCAACGTCCAGCCCCACTCGGGTTCCCAAGCTAACTCGGCGGTTTACGCTGCGCTTTGCGCACCCGGTGATACCGTACTCGGTATGAGCCTGGCCCATGGCGGCCATTTGACTCACGGTGCCAAAGTGAGCTTCTCCGGCAAGATGTACAACGCCGTGCAATACGGTCTGAATCCGGAAACCGGCCTGGTCGATTACGATGAAGTAGAACGTCTGGCCCTGGAGCACAAGCCAAAGATGATCGTGGCGGGCTTCTCGGCCTACTCCCAGGTTATGAATTGGCAACGTTTCCGCGATATCGCTGATAAAGTCGGCGCTTATTTGCTGGTTGATATGGCCCACGTGGCCGGTTTGGTGGCCGCCGGTGTTTACCCCAGCCCGGTGCAGATTGCTGACGTAACGACGTCTACTACCCACAAGACCCTGCGCGGCCCACGCGGCGGCATCATCCTGGCAAAAGCCAACGAAGAGATTGAAAAGAAACTTAACTCAGCGGTATTCCCCGGTGGCCAGGGCGGCCCGCTGATGCACGTTATCGCGGCCAAGGCCATAAGCTTTAAGGAGGCCATGAGCCCCGAGTACAAAACGTACCAGCAGCAAGTTGTGAAGAACGCCAAGGCGATGGCATCAACCTTCATTGAGCGTGGTATCAAGATCGTATCGGGCGGAACCGAGAACCACCTGATGCTGGTGGATCTGATTGGCAAGGAATACACCGGCAAAGACGCCGACGAAGCGTTGGGTAATGCCAACATCACCGTCAATAAAAACTCTGTGCCGAATGATCCGCGTTCACCCTTTGTAACCTCAGGTTTGCGTGTCGGTACGCCGGCAATTACTACGCGTGGCTTCAAAGAAGCCGAGTGCGTACAACTGACTCACTGGATCTGCGATATCCTGGATGCACTCGAAGCAGGTAATGCAGCACCGGTGATTGAGTCTGTTAAAGCAAAAGTGTTGGATGTGTGCAAGAAGTTTCCAGTGTACGCCGAGTAAAATCCTATTGGTATTCATTTAATACCGTTGCTAAAAGGGAGCTGAGTTCAGCTCCCTTTTTTATTGCGCGTTTTTTTTGATCACCCTTACTCATGACTGTACGAATCTGGTTAGCCGACTTCATTTTCCTTCCGGCTGTTGGCGGAATAATCTGCCTTAGCGCATTTTCCATACACATCAAAAAATAAATAAATGAATTTTTAGCAAAAACTGGTTGCTGCAAAATTTATCTGCTAGCTTCATAGCTCAGCGCAATGCTGGGTAATCTTATCTTTTAAAAAGGAGCTTGTTTGTATGAAGTTGATCTTCTCATCTGTATGTACCTTTCTGTTGGTTTTGCTCGCTGCAAGTACCAACGCCAAAACACTCAAGTATGAATTGCAGGATATGTTTTCCCATAATGGGGAAATCAATTATCCCGGTCTGGATTTTCATAATGCACAATCAGCCACTCTTACAGTTGAGAAGCTGGAGGGTAATCCAACTCCCGAGCTGGTATCCCTTGATCTGGTATTTCCTGAGGCGGCTACCCTCAAGGTTCGCGGCTTTGTCCGGCAGGGACCCGATACTTATCGGGCGCTGGTTCCGGGTGCGTGGATTTTCAGGGAAGTGTTAGTGCAGCTGCAAATTCCGGAATTGTCCGTGGGTGCCCCCGTTCAAATCATGGTTAAAGTGGTAGAGGGAACATCCTACCTCAACCCGATTGTAAACAGCATAGGGCCGGATTTATTGATTGCGCACGGCATGCTGAAAGATATAACACCGTCTAAAGTTGTAGATACGGGTTTTGCCATGGTTGAAGGAAAGCGGGTGAACCTTTCGCTGAAAGATCGGTTGGGTTTCAGTGAGACCAGTCCTCAATTTGGTTTTACGATTGACGCACTATGGCTGGGAAATGGGCAGAAAATATTGTATCTACATGCCCCCATTCCTTTCGAAGAATTTGATTTTGTAGAGCCAATAGCCTTACTGGTTGAAGCGATGAATGGTCCGAATGGGATAGAGAATATGGTTAGCGTAAAATATATTCTGGCGGGTGAAGAGCAGGTTAGCCCACCATTTCCTCTGGCTGAATTACTGAACCAGGCATACGGTCAATAATCCATTAAAAAGAACAAAAGATCCCCGTGATCTTTTGTTCTTTTTAAGCGCCTGTCCGCGCCCGATACGCTTTAATTCCCTGCATCACCAAGACGAGCACCACCCCCACCATTCCCGACATGACAATTGTTGCAACAGGATGAGCATTTTCCTGGGCTTTACCGGATCGAGCGATGACACGGCCGGGCTGGCTAATTCAAATGCCTGAATGCCTGCTTTTACCGCATGTAATTTATTGAGGTCGTTCTCCATAATATCGCGCCAATACTCCATGGTGCGGAGTTCGGGAACGAAGGCGCTTAAGGGATTATCCTGGCGTGCCTGTAAAGCATTAATCTCCTCTGTCAGCACTCGCGTGCCGAGCAAATATTGCCGGTCATCCACGACCTTGAGTTCCACCCCGGCGAGCTGCGCGTAAGGTGTTTCAATAATCTTTAATGATTGTGCAACACGACGCGCTTCTTGCAACTGGATTAATTCGTCGCGTAATTTTTGTTGTTCGCGGCTTTGCAATGCGCTGTAGTCGAATGCCAACTGTTGCAGGCTGGATCCATAACCCTTTTCCAGTTGAATCACAAATTGTTCAACAACGCGCGCGTTAAGGAAGTCGACATACGCACTGAGTAATGTGACGCCTTGCGCGGGTTCGGTTGTTTCCAGTGAAATTTGGCTCAGAGTTGACTCGGGTTTTTTGGGGTTAGGAGGCGTCAGGGTTAAAGCGTTAAAAAAGCGACGGAACTGCCGGTCGTTATCGCTAACGCCGGTTCGCGGATCGGTAGACAAAGGTTGCTTTGACCAGGATTCCCAAAACAGACGCTGCGTATGCAACGCACCAGCCTGGGTTATCAATGCGGTGTAAAAGGCAGTCTGTTGCAAGGGCGCGACTTGATAGCGTTTTCCTTCATCATCCAGCACCGTGGGCTGGAGCGCTTGAATATCATAAACGGAGGTGCTGTCCAGCAGCGCCTCAACCTGATAAACCGGTGCCTGGTATTTCAACCAGATAATCACGGGTATCAGGCCTATTGCCAGGGTGGCCGTAATCAGCCATTTTCCTCGCCAAAGCGTTGCACAAAGTTCCAACAAATCGATTTCATCATCGGCGTAATCGGGTTGTCGGGTAGGGAGTGTATGTTGATAGGTGTTCATAAGCACTAGCTCATAATCCGGTAGCTGGCTTGTGGCATCATTGCTGGATATCAGTGATGGTTGCGGCAGGCAATGTCATTGTTCGTCGCACGGTGAATCTACAGCCATCTTGCGGCTATACTGAGTTTTGCACTTTACCTGTGGGCATGCGGCAAGGTTGTAAGAAATTGTAGATACTGGTCGTGCGGGTATTAAGAGAAATTACAGTGTAAGAGGCGGCTATGTTGGTAAAAGAATCCCTGGTACTGATGTCTCGTTACAACACCTGGATGAATCAACGGCTTTATGAAACTGTTCAGGTGTTGACGCCGGATGAATTTATGCAAGACAGAAAAGCGTTTTTCGGTTCGATATGTGGAACCTTGAATCACCTTGTTGTAGCCGACACGATTTGGCTAAAACGCTTCGCCAGCCACTCAGAAGATTTCACCGCACTTGATGCCGTTCGTCACGTCAGTACGCCATCGGCGTTGAACCAGATTTTATTTGCCGAACTAAATGCACTCAGGGATTATCGCCAGTCTCTGGACAGCATCATAGAGCAGTGGGTGGATTCTTTGGTAGAGACAGATCTGGATTCCGTGTTGCATTACACCAACATGAAAGGTGTAACCACGAAAAAAATCCTGGGCCAGGTACTGCTTCATTTTTTTAATCACCAGACGCACCATCGCGGACAGGTGACCACTCTGTTGACACAGTGCGGCCTGGACATGGGGGCGACAGATTTGCTGCTGTTGATTCCTGATCAGGCATTGGTGGAATAGCGCGGGGCTATTTATGCGGAATTTTGATCGAGGCGATTCATGATGATGGGAAGCGATGTCCATTGTGCAATTCGTCGATATCTGTTGATCGTCTGTTTGCTGTCCGCCGGTGCGACGGCTGACACGGTGACCTTTTTAATTGCGGCAGGCACGGTAGAACCCTATCAGGTTGTGAGTGATGATCCCCAGCGTAGACCTCACTCGGGCATTCTGATTGATGTGTTGCAGCAGGCGTTGAGTGAGACAGACATCCAACTGGCGTTTGTGGAGCGTCCCTACAAGCGTATCCGCATGGATATTCTCGCCAACCGCCATCAAAACTGGATCAGCTACGGCTCGCCATCCTGGTTGGACGAGCGATTGAGGGCGGTCGGTGAATACACGCAGCAACCTATTCTGCAAACCCATTATGTGATGGCCACCATGAGGCGGGCAGAGCTGCCATCACTCGATGATATCCACGGAAAAAGGGTCATCACCATCCTGGGTTACAACTATTTTTCCGGCTTCGACACCTGGGTGAAGACCCATGACATCACCCTGGTCAGCGCACCTTCACATCGTCACGCGCTGGCGATGTTGAAGCAGGGTAGGGGCGATTTTTATCTGGCAGAGGATGTGCGGGTGCGCTGGGAATTGAGTCGGGCGGATATGCACATGTCCGACCTCCAGCTGCTCGATTTTTCCAGCGTGATTCCGCCCTCCTCGTTGTATTTGTTGCTTGACGCGCGCATGCCGGGTCGGGTCAAGGCGCAGATCAATACCCGTTTACTCCAGCTCCATCGGGAGGGCGGTATGGAAGACATTCTGGATCGGTACCGCTAGCGGGCTGGTTTTGCCCGATTTTGTGCTAGTATGGCCGCATTTTTCAATCAGCCGGATTGCCATACATGCACTGTCCCTTTTGTAGCGCTGAGGATACCAAGGTCATTGATTCCCGCCTGGTGGCCGAGGGTGATCAGGTGCGCCGTCGCCGCGAGTGCCTGTCCTGCCACGAACGATTCACCACCTACGAAATCGCCGAACTGGTGATGCCGCGCATCATCAAGCAGGATGGCACCCGCCAGCCGTTCGATGAAGACAAGCTGCGCGCCGGTTTACTGCGGGCGCTGGAAAAGCGGCCGGTCAGCACCGAGGCGATTGAGTCCGCCATCAACAGCATCAAGCACTTCCTGCAAGCCACCGGTGAGCGCGAAGTGAAATCCCTGACTGTCGGTGAAAAGGTCATGGAGCAACTGCAAAAACTCGACGAAGTGGCTTATGTCCGCTTTGCCTCGGTCTATCGTCGCTTTAAAGACCTGAATGAATTCCGTCAGGAAATCGACCGCCTCGAACAACAGCCGGACAACAAGTAATCTGTGTTATGCCACTGACCCAAACCGACCATCTGTACATGGCGCAGGCGCTGCGTCTCGCCGAGCGGGGGCTGTATACCACTATGCCCAACCCGCGTGTGGGCTGTGTGCTGGTGAAAGACGGGCAGGTGATCGCCGAGGGGTGGCACTACCGCGCCGGTGAAGCCCACGCGGAAGTACATGCCTTGCAGCAAGCTGGCGAACAGGCGCGCGGCGCCACCGCTTATGTGACGCTGGAACCTTGTAATCACAGCGGCAGGACTGGCCCCTGTTCAGAAGCGCTATTGGCCGCTGGTGTGGCGCGGGTGGTTTTCGCGATGGAAGACCCCAATCCGCAGGTGGCTGGCAGTGGATTGGAGCGCTTGCGCGCAGCGGGCGTGATTATCGATGGCCCGGTACTGGAAGACGATGCCCGCGCCCTCAACCCCGGTTTCCTTAAGCGCATGGAGCGCAAGCTGCCCTACGTGCGCTGCAAACTGGCCATGAGCCTGGATGGTCGCACCGCCATGGCGAGCGGTCAGAGCAAATGGGTAACCGGGCGCAAGTCTCGCGAGGATGTGCAACGCCTGCGCGCCCGCAGTTGTGCCATCGTCAGCGGTATTGATACCGTGATCAGCGACAACGCTGCCTTGACAGTGCGTGTCGATGAGCTGCAATTGGCTAATGCAGAAGATGCTGCTGCGCATCAGCCGCTGCGGGTAATTCTGGATTCGCGCTTGCGTCTCGGGCGGGATGCCGAGTTGCTGCGACATCCGTCCCCTATCTTATTGATTCACAATGGCGCCGACGACAATGCCGCGCGCCTGCATGGTTGGCCACCGCAGGTGGAGTTACTGGCTTTGCCGGACGCCCAGGGCCGTATTGATTTACCGGCGGTATTGCGCGAACTGGCTCAGCGCCAGTGCAATGAAGTACTGGTCGAGGCGGGCGCGACTTTGGCGGGCAGCTTCCTGCGGCGCGGCCTGCTGGATGAATTGATTATTTATATGGCGCCGAAGTTACTAGGCAGCAACGCGCGCCCGCTGTTTGATCTACCTTTACATACCATGTCTGCCGCACTGCCGATAAAGGTGCGCGACATGCGCGCCGTGGGTGACGACTGGCGCATTACAGCCGTGCCGGACATGGAGCATTAAGATGGCGCCCTTGATTGACACACGAGGTGGGTATGTTTACAGGCATCATTGAAGCCGTTGGGCAGGTTGTGGCCGTACAGCCCAAAAATGGCGACCTGCGTCTGCGAATCAAGACGGGCGGGTTGAGCCTTGCCGATGTACAACTGGGTGATTCCATCGCCACCAACGGCGTATGCCTGACGGTGGTCGACCTGCCCGGCGACGGTTATTGGGCGGACGTCTCGCGCGAAACCCTGGATAACACCACCATCCCGCAGTGGCGCGTCGGGCAAAACGTTAACCTGGAGAAAGCCCTCACGCCGCAAACCCGCTTGGGCGGTCACATCGTCAGCGGTCACGTGGACGGCGTGGGTGAAGTGGTCAGCCGCTACCCGGATGCGCGCTCAGAACGTTTTCGTCTGCGCGCACCCAAAGGCCTGGCGAAATACATTGCCCATAAAGGTTCGATCACCGTGGACGGTACCAGCCTGACCGTTAATGCTGTAGATGGCGCCGAATTTGAATTGAATATCGTGCCGCACACCCTGGCTCACACCATCATGGGTGAATATCAACCGAGCTCACTGGTGAACCTTGAGGTGGATGTGCTGGCGCGCTACCTGGAGCGCCTGATGCTCGGTGACAAAGCGGCCGAATCCGGCGGTTCCGGTATCACTATGGAATTTCTTGCTCAACACGGCTTTATGTAAAGCCTTTTACTCCTGTGCGATTAACTCGCTGTTAGAGATGGTGCTATGCAACTGAATACGATTGATGAACTGATTGATGATCTGCGTCAGGGCAAGATGATTGTGCTGATGGACGATGAGGATCGCGAGAATGAAGGCGACCTGATCATGGCTGCCGAGCAGGTGCGCCCGGAAGACATCAACTTTATGGCCACCCACGCCCGCGGGCTTATCTGTCTGACGTTGACGCCGGAGCGTTGCAAGCAACTCGACCTGCCCTTGATGGTGTCGGATAACAAATCCCGCCACACCACCAACTTCACGGTGTCGATTGAAGCGGCAGAAGGGGTGACCACCGGTATCTCTGCCGCCGACCGGGCGCGCACGATTCGCGCTGCGGTAAATCCTGAAGCCAAACCCCAGGATCTGGTTCAGCCCGGCCATATCTTCCCGTTGATGGCCCAGCCCGGTGGCGTCATGAGTCGCGCCGGTCATACTGAAGCGGGTTGCGACCTCGCGCGTCTGGCGGGCTTTTCCCCGGCGTCCGTGCTGGTGGAGATCATGAATGCGGATGGCACCATGGCGCGCCGTCCGGATCTGGAGGCTTTCGCCAAACAACACAACCTGAAGATCGGCACCATCGCCGATCTGATTCATTACCGTGCGATGAAAGAACGCACCGTGGAATGCATCAACACCCGCCATGTGGAAACCCTGTACGGTGAATTCCAGTTGCACACCTACCGCGACCTGGCGCGCGGCGATTTGCATTTCGCCATGGTGAAAGGTGAGATCAGTGCAGCCGAGCCTACCCTCGTGCGCGTGCACGTCATGGACATTGCGCGCGATGTGTTATCGATGAAGCGTTTCAGCCCCGAGGGCTGCAAACTCTGGACCTACCACGAAGCCCTGCAACGCGTGAACAAAGAAGGCAAGGGCGTGGTGTTATTGATTTGTCACGACGAGAGCACTGAAGAGGTGGAAGAAAGCATCGACTGGATGCTCTCCGGCCGCCAGCAACGTCGCGCCAATGAAATTTTATATAAACAGGTCGGCACCGGCTCACAAATTCTGCGCGACCTGGGCGTAGGCAAAATGCGCGTCATGTCATTACCCATGCGTTTCTCTGCACTGTCCGGTTTTGATCTCGAAGTCGTGGAATACGTAAGCCCGGAAGACTGCGAGTAAATCAACCGTAGGTCGGATTAGCCGCAGGCGTAATCCGACAAAAAAAGATCAACAATTACCAACGGCCAGCGCACAATGCTGGCAATGTAAAAGAGGCAAGTATGAGCATAAAAGTTATCGAAGGTGATTTCGCGGCGAGCAAAGGCAAGTATGCATTGATCGTCAGTCGCTGGAACAGTTTTGTGGTGGAAAGTCTGAAAGAAGGTGCGCTGGATACTTTGCGTCGCCATGGTATTAAAGACGAAAACATCACCATTTACTACGCGCCTGGCGCCTTTGAATTTCCCGTGGTTGCACAAAAAATTGCCGCCAAAAAAGAATTCGATGCGATCATCGCCCTCGGCGCTGTGATTCGCGGTGGCACGCCGCATTTTGATTATGTTGCCGGTGAATGCACCAAAGGTCTTGCGCAGGTTTCGCTGAATGCCGGCGTGCCCATTACCTTCGGTGTATTGACGGTGGATTCCATTGAGCAGGCTATTGAACGCTCTGGTACCAAGGCGGGCAACAAAGGTGTCGAAGCTGCCGCGACAGCCCTGGAGATGGTGTCGCTGTTGGGCAGAATTTAATAGGATCATAACCGCGCGCCAGCCTCTTTGAGCTTGCTGTGCCGCGCGATTCTTGATTGACTATCTCAAAATTATTTTTTTGCTGTTTTGTTTTTCAGGTAAGTATTGATGAGTAATTCTCCCGGCGCTTCTGCCCACAAAGGTTCTACCGCTGCCACCCGTCGCATGGCGCGTCACTATGCCATGCAAGGGCTTTATCAATGGCAAATGGCCGGCGCCAGTATCAATGTCATTGAGGCAGAGTTCCGCACTGACAACGATATGAAAAATGTCGACGTGGAATATTTCCACGAAATCCTTCACGGCGTGCCGCAACATTTAAGCGATGTTGAAGCACTTTTTTCTCCGCATCTGGTTGATCGCGCCCTGAATGAACTTGATCCGGTAACGCAAGCGCTGTTGCGTATGGCCACCTATGAGTTCAAATTTCGCATGGATGTGCCTTATAAAGTCGTTATCAACGAAGCGGTTTCTCTGGCAAAGAAATTTGGTGCAGAAGACAGCCATAAATTTATCAACGGCGTGCTGGATAAAACCGCCGCTGTCGTCCGCGCGATAGAAGTGAATGCGGATCGCGGCGGCCGGCGCTGACGGCGAGCTATGAACGAGTTTGAGCTGATCCGCCAGTTTTTCCTGCGCGAGCAAGCGGAAAACCCCCAAGCTGGCGTGGTGCTGGGGATCGGTGATGACTGCGCGTTACTGCAACCGCTGCCGGACAAACAACTGGCGGTATCGGTGGACACCCTGGTTGCCGATGTGCATTTTCCGGCCGATGCCGATCCGGAGCAGATTGCCGAGCGAGCCCTGCGGGTAAACCTGAGCGATCTTGCCGCCATGGGGGCAGACCCGCAGTGGTTCACCCTCGCACTGACACTGCCGAACGTCGATGAAAACTGGTTGCGCAGTTTCAGCCGTGGGTTGTTTCGCGTCGCGCGGGAATTTAATTGCGCCCTGGTGGGCGGGGACACCACCGCCGGGCCTTTGAGCATCACCGTGCAGGTCATGGGCGCGGTGACACCGCATCTGGCTATGCGCCGTGATGGCGCCAGCCCTGGCGATTATGTGATGGTCACCCATTGTCTGGGTGACGGCGCTGCCGGACTCGCCGTGATTCAAAATCGATTGCATCTGGCGGCGGAGCACGAGACCTATTTGCGCGACCGTTTTTATCGCCCGCAACCGCGCCTGTACGAGGCCGGATTATTGCGCGGCCTGGCAAGCGCCGCGCTGGACATCTCCGACGGTCTGGTTGCTGACCTCGGGCACATCTGTGCCGCCAGTGACCTGGCCGCCGTGATCGACGTGGAAAATCTGCCGCTGTCACCGGCCTTGCAGGCCATGAATGATCTTGATCAGGCGCGCCACTGGGCCTTGGCCGGTGGCGATGATTACGAATTATGTTTTACGGTTGCGCCGGAAAAGCTGCCGGAAGTGGCCATGCTCATTGCCCAAGGCAAACTCGTCGCGACGGTCATTGGCGAGATGTTTCCCGGACGCGGTGTCAGCTGTGAGTTACGAGGCGAGCCCTTTAAATTGACCCGACAAGGCTATCAACATTTTTCCCATGAATAATCCGACCCTGAAGATGGTGTTTACCAACCCCAACCACTTTTTTGCCTTCGGTTTCGGCAGTGGCCTGGCGCCGCGCGCACCGGGTACCGTTGGCACCCTGGTGGCAATTCCGGTGTTTTGGGTACTCCAGGATTTGTCCTGGCCCCTGTATGCCAGTTGGTTATTGGTGACCTTTGCGCTGGGCGTGGTGTGGTGCGGGCGCAGCTCCCGGGCGCTCGGTGTGCACGACCACGGCGGCATTGTCTGGGACGAGATGGTGGGTTACTGGCTGACCATGTTTTTTGCCCCGGCCGGGTGGCAGTGGATGCTGGCCGGATTTATCCTGTTTCGTTTCTTCGACATACTTAAACCCTGGCCAATCGGCGCCGTTGATCGGCGGGTGCACGGCGGCTTCGGTATCATGATCGACGACATATTGGCAGCGGTTTACGCCTGGGTCAGTCTGCAAGCGCTGGCCTGGCTTTTCTAACTGAGGAAGGGATGTTTTCAGATGCACAGTTATCTTCAAAAGTTGGCTCAACGCAGGGTGGGTTTTCAGGCGGGTCTGGTCGTGATTTTGTTGCTGGTGGCTCAGGCGGCAACGGCCATGGATATTCAGGTACGCATGCTGGCACGCGGCAGTGCCTTGCTGGAGATCGACGGTAAACAGCGCATGCTGCGCGACGGCAACAAAAGCCCGGAAGGGGTATTGCTGGTATCCAGTGATGGCAAGAAAGCGGTGATTGAAGTCGACGGCAAGCGCCAGGCATTAACCCTGACCAAGCGCATCGCCACGAACTTCACCAAAGCGCAAAAATCTGCCGTCCGTATTGCCAGCACCCACGGCGGCCACTATGTGACCCCGGGGCGAATCAACGGCATGCCGGTGGAGTTTATGGTGGACACGGGCGCGACCATGATCGCGATGAATTATGTGGTCGCCGAACGCCTGGGTATTGATTATCGCGCCGGGCGCCCCATCAAGGTGAACACCGCCAATGGTGTTGCTCAGGCTTATGAAGTGATCCTCAGTTCTGTGTCCATCGGTGACCTGGAAGTGCAGCAGATCAGGGCTGCCGTGAGCAGCACCGAGTTTCCCCAGGTTATCCTCCTGGGTAACAGCTATCTGGGTAAGGTCGACATGCAGGTCGATAACGGCGTCTTGCTTTTGCAGTCCCGCCATTGAGTATTTTCCGCTGCACCCGTTGCAGTTTTCATTGAGGTTCACGCGTGACCATTCGCTTTATTGAATCATCCAAACTACCCACTCCCTGGGGCATGTTTGTGATGCACGGCTTCGCCGACGACTCCACAGATAAAGAACATCTGGTGTTGACCATGGGCGATATTCGCGGGGATGAACCCGTGCTGGCCCGGGTGCATTCCGAATGCCTGACCGGTGATGCGCTGTTCAGCCTGCGCTGTGACTGCGGCCCACAATTGCAATCCGCATTGCACAAGATCGCCATCGCCGGGCGCGGCGCGGTGTTCTATCTGCGTCAGGAAGGTCGCGGTATCGGTTTGCTCAATAAAATCAAAGCCTACAAGTTGCAGGATTGCGGTGCGGATACCGTAGAGGCCAACGAGCGCTTGGGTTTTGGCGCAGACATGCGCGACTACAGCATCCTGAAACCCATGCTCGATCATCTGCACATCAACTCACTGCGCTTATTGACCAACAATCCCCGCAAGGTAAAAGCGCTGCAAGACATGGGCATCAACGTGGTCGAACGCCTGCCGCATCAAACCGGTCGCAATCCCCACAACGCCAAATACCTGGAAACCAAACAAGGCAAGCTCGGGCATTTATTCGACGTCGATATGGACGATGCGCCCGATGAAAACCCCCACCAAAATTAATTACTGGATTCTGTTATGACGATTCGCATTGCAATTGCCGGCGCCTCCGGCCGTATGGGTAAAGCCCTGATCGAAGCGGTTTGCGCCAGCAACGCCCAATTGGCTGCCGCCCTTGTTCGCCCGGAAAGCTCATTGCTTGGTGCCGATGCCGGAGAGCTGGCCGGTGTGGGGGAAAAAGGCATTTCGTTGGTGGGTGACCTCAACCAGGTGATCGACCAGTTTGATGTATTGATTGACTTCAGCACACCCGCCGCAACCCTCGCCAATGCCATACTATGTGCAGCCAAAGGCAAAGGCATGGTGATCGGCACCACCGGTTTCAGCGCCGATGAAAAAGCCGAGCTGTTGGCCTATCAAAACAACATCGCCTTATGCCTGGCCGCCAACTTCAGCACGGGCGTGAACCTGTGTTTCAAATTGCTGGATATCGCAGCGCGCGTGCTGGGTAACGACGTGGATGTGGAAGTGTACGAAGCTCACCATCGCCACAAAGTCGACTCTCCTTCGGGCACCGCGCTGCGCATGGGCGAAGTGCTGGCCGATGCCTTGGGCCGCGACCTGGATAAGGTTGCCGTCTACGGCCGCGAAGGCCAGATCGGCCCGCGTGAACGCGACACCATCGGCTTCGCCACCGTACGTGGCGGCGACGTCGTAGGCGACCACACGGTCATGTTTATGGCCGACGGCGAACGCGTGGAGATTACCCACAAAGCTTCCAGCCGCTTGTCTTTCGCCCGCGGCGCCGTCCGCGCCGCCCAATGGCTCGTGCAACAAAAGCCCGGCCTCTACGACATGCAGGACGTCCTCAACCTCCGCTAACGTTTATTCACAAGCCAAATACCCAAATTGGGGCAATATCTATTGGACACATCCAACTCGCTCCCGTAGAATTCGCGGTCAGATTGTATTTGGCCCTAGCCGCGCCCATGGTCGCACGGAAAAAAGTAATAAAAGCGAGATGAAGCCGCGCGTTTCATCTCGCTTTTTTACAACCACGATCGGGCTTTTCACTCACTCTTGCCCTGTTTATACATGCTGATTTCGCACCTGTTGCCGTGCGATTGCTTCTCTCGGCCTGTAAAAAGCCGGTGTGTGAAAAGTGTGCGCTGCCAACCATACCTGAGGAGGTTGACTTGATTACCGGGGAATCCCACTTGGCTCCAAAAAAGCCCGCGCTACTGGTTCTTGAAGACGGCAGCGTATTCCGTGGCACCGCAATTGGTGCTGAAGGTCTGTCGGTCGGCGAGGTGGTATTCAATACCTCCATCACCGGTTACCAGGAGATCCTGACCGATCCCTCTTACGCACAACAAATCGTCACCCTGACTTATCCCCACATCGGCAATACCGGTACCAATACCGAAGATGCCGAATGCAACACCATCTGGGCCACCGGCCTGGTGATTCGTGACCTGCCACTGCTGGCCAGCAACTTCCGCAACGAGCAGAGCCTTTCCGAGTACCTCATCGCCAAAAATGTGATTGGTATTGCCGACATCGATACCCGCCGCCTGACGCGCATCCTGCGCGATAAGGGCGCGCAAAATGGCTGCATTATGGCCGGTGACGATGTGGATGAAGCCAAAGCACTGGCTGCCGCCAAAGGTTTCCCAGGCTTAAAAGGGATGGACCTGGCGAAGGTGGTCAGTGTGAAGGAAAGCTATGCTTGGGAAGAAGGTACCTGGGCGTTGGGCCAGGGCCATTCCAAACCGACGGAACCAAAAAAATACAAGGTTGTTGCCTACGATTACGGCGTCAAGCGCAACATCCTGCGGATGCTGGTGGATCGCGGTTGCGACCTGACCGTGGTGCCCGCCCAAACCCCGGCCAAAGATGTCCTGGCCATGAATCCGGACGGCGTCTTCCTGGCCAACGGCCCTGGTGACCCGGAACCTTGTACTTACGCCATCGAAGCGATCAGGACCATCCTGGAGACTGACATTCCGGTGTTCGGGATTTGCCTTGGACACCAGCTGTTAGCCCTGGCATCCGGCGCCAAGACCATCAAGATGAAGTTCGGCCACCACGGCGGCAACCACCCGGTACAGGATCTGGAGAGCGGTCGCGTCATGATCACCGCCCAGAACCACGGCTTCGCGGTTGAAGAAGGCAGCTTGCCGGCAAATCTCAAGGCAACCCACAAGTCGCTGTTTGACGGTTCGTTGCAAGGTATTCATCGCACCGATAAGCCGGCCTTCAGCTTCCAGGGTCACCCCGAAGCCAGCCCCGGTCCCCATGATGCCGATGGCCTGTTCGATCACTTCATCGAATTGATGCAAGCGCGCAAACGCTGAGTCCTCGTGGCTTGCGCCGTTCTGACGGCGTTGCCTCGTAGGTCGGATTAGCCGCAGGCGTAATCCGACACCACACCTGAATTTGTTATTGCAGCGTCGGATTACGCCTTTGGCTAATCCGACCTACGGTCCCCGGACCGACATTAAACTGGAGCAGACATGCCAAAACGTACAGACATCAACAGTGTGCTGATTCTGGGTGCCGGCCCGATTGTGATCGGTCAGGCCTGCGAGTTTGACTACTCGGGCGCCCAAGCCTGTAAAGCCTTACGCGAAGAGGGTTACCGCGTCATCCTGGTGAATTCCAACCCGGCGACGATCATGACCGACCCGGCCATGGCCGATGCGACCTACATCGAACCTATCGAATGGCAAACCGTTGCCAAGATCATCGAAAAAGAACGCCCCGATGTCATCCTGCCCACCATGGGTGGCCAGACTGCACTTAACTGTGCACTGGCCCTGGCAAAACACGGCGTGCTGGAAAAATACAATGTTGAATTGATCGGCGCGAAAGAAGAAGCGATCAACATGGCGGAAGACCGCCATCTGTTCGATCAGGCGATGAAACGTATCGGACTGGAATGTGCCCGCGCGAAAATCGTGCACACGATGGAAGAAGCCAAGGAAGTACCCAAAGAATTTGGTTTCCCCTGCATCATTCGCCCCTCCTTCACCATGGGCGGTTCCGGTGGCGGTATCGCTTACAACTGGGAAGAATTTGAAGAGATCTGTACCCGCGGTCTCGATCTGTCACCCACCAATGAATTGTTGATCGACGAATCCCTGCTCGGCTGGAAAGAGTACGAGATGGAAGTGGTGCGGGACAAAAACGACAACTGCATCATCGTCTGCTCCATCGAAAACTTTGACCCCATGGGTGTGCACACCGGTGACTCCATCACTGTCGCCCCGGCCCAGACACTGACCGACAAGGAATACCAGATCATGCGTAATGCATCGATCGCGGTGTTGCGTGAGATCGGTGTAGAGACCGGCGGTTCCAACGTGCAGTTCGCAGTTAACCCAGTGGATGGCCGCATGGTTGTTATCGAAATGAACCCGCGTGTATCCCGTTCGTCAGCGCTGGCCTCCAAGGCTACGGGTTTCCCTATCGCCAAGGTTGCGGCCAAATTAGCGGTCGGTTACACCCTGGATGAATTGCAAAACGAAATTACTGGCGGTGCCACACCGGCGTCGTTCGAGCCTTCCATTGATTACGTGGTTACCAAGGTGCCGCGTTTCACCTTCGAAAAATTCGGCGATGCGGACGCGCGCCTGACGACCCAGATGAAATCCGTGGGCGAGGTCATGGCCATCGGCCGCACATTCCAGGAGTCGTTGCAAAAAGCCTTGCGTGGTTTGGAAGTCGGCTCAGCCGGTTTCGAGTCCAAGGTGGATTTTGCCAGCGAAGAAGGTGCGGCGCGCGTGCGTCGCGAATTGGCGACTCCGGGTGCCGAGCGTATCTGGTATGTGGGCGATGCTTTCCGTATGGGCATGTCCGTTGATGAAGTATTTAAAACCTCCGCTATCGGCCCCTGGTTCCTGGTGCAGATCAAGGAACTGATGGATATCGAGCAATCCCTGCGCGGCAAGTCGCTCAAGGATCTGGATGCCGACAGCTTGTTCCGCCTCAAGCGCAAGGGTTTCTCCGACAAACGTCTCGCCTTGCTGCTGGGCAGCACCGAAAAAGCCGTGCGTCATTATCGCCAGCAACTCGACATTCGTCCGGTTTACAAGCGCGTGGATACCTGTGCAGCGGAATTTGCGACATCCACCGCGTATATGTACTCCACCTATGAAGAAGAGTGCGAAGCCAACCCCAGCGACAAGAAAAAGATCCTGGTGATCGGCGGCGGACCCAACCGTATCGGTCAGGGTATCGAGTTTGACTACTGCTGCGTACACGCCGCCCTGGCGATGCGTGAAGACGGTTACGAGACCATCATGGTCAACTGTAACCCGGAAACTGTATCGACCGACTATGACACCTCCGACCGCTTGTTCTTTGAACCCGTCACGCTTGAAGACGTGCTGGAAATCGTCCACAAAGAAAAGCCCGCTGGTGTGATCGTCCAGTTCGGTGGCCAGACGCCGCTGAAACTGGCCCGCGCGTTGGAAGCGGAAGGTGTACCCATCATCGGCACCAGCCCGGATGCCATCGACAAGGCCGAAGACCGTGAGCGTTTCCAGCAGATGATCGAGAAGCTTGGTCTGCGCCAGCCGCCGAACGCCATTGTGCGCTCGCTGGAAGAAGCGCTGCTCGCGGCCGATAAAGTCGGTTATCCCCTGGTGGTTCGTCCGTCCTATGTACTGGGCGGCCGTGCGATGGAGATTGTTTACAAAGAAGACGAGCTGCGCACCTACATGCGCACCGCCGTGCAGGTTTCTGAAGATGCGCCGGTCTTGCTTGACCACTTCCTCAATGCAGCGATTGAGGTGGATATCGATTCCGTATCGGACAGCAAGCAAGTGGTGATCGGCGGCATCATGCAGCACATTGAGCAGTGCGGCGTACACTCCGGTGACTCGGCCTGTTCTCTGCCGCCATACTCCCTGCCTGCCGAGGTGCAGGACGAGATGCGCGAGATCGTTAAGAAGATGGCCATTGAACTGGGCGTTATCGGCCTTATGAATACTCAGTTGGCTTATCAGGATGGCAAGATCTATGTGATCGAAGTCAATCCGCGTGCATCCCGGACTGTGCCGTTTGTATCCAAGTGCATCGGCGTGTCCCTGGCGAAGATTGCCGCGCGCTGCCAGGCGGGCGTTTCCTTGGCCGATCAAGGGTTTACCAAAGAAATCATCCCCGATTACTTCAGCGTGAAGGAAGCGGTATTCCCTTTCAATAAATTCCCGGCGGTTGACCCGATCCTCGGCCCGGAGATGAAATCCACTGGCGAGGTGATGGGAGTCGGTGATACCTTCGGCGAAGCCTATGGCAAGTCGCAGTTGGGCGCGAACAACCGCATTGCGGCTGGTGGAACCGTATTTGTCAGCGTGCGCGATATGGACAAGACCGGAATTGTGCAAGTCGGTAAAGACCTGACGCAGCTCGGCTTCAAGATTGTCGCTACGCGTGGCACGGCTGCGGTTCTGCAACAGGCAGGGCTGGATGTTCAGATTGTTAACAAGGTCCAGGAAGGGCGTCCGCATATTGTTGATATGATCAAGAACGATGAGATCGATATGATCATCAACACCGTAGAAGGGCGTCAGGCTACGCGGGATTCTTCATCGATTCGCCGCAATGCCGAAAATCATCGCGTGTACTACACCACCACCCTCGCCGCCGGTGAGGCGGTGTGTATGGCACTGAAGGGCGATTCACAGATACAAGTCCGTCGTTTACAGGATTTGCACAAGAGGATAGGTGCATGAGTACAAAATTTCCGATGACTATCCAGGGCGCTGAAAAATTGCGCCTTGAATTGGAAGACCTGAAAAAGGTCCAGCGTCCCCGTATCGTGCAGGCCATTGCCGAAGCGCGGGAGCATGGCGACCTGAAAGAAAACGCGGAGTACTCTGCGGCGCGCGAACAGCAAAGTTTTTGCGAAGGCCGTATCCAGGAAATCGAGTCCAAGCTGAGTAACGCGCAGATCATCGACGTAAAGACCATACCGCATACCGGTAAGGTTATCTTCGGCACCACGGTCACCATCACCAACCTGGAGAATGACCAGTCGATGACCTACCAGATTGTCGGTGACGATGAAGCGGATGTAAAAGCCAATAAAATTTCGGTGAATTCACCGATTGCCCGTGCACTCGTTGGCAAGGAAGAAGGCGATGTGGTGGTGGTCCGCGCGCCGGGCGGTGATGCGGAATATGAAATAGAAACAGTAGAGCACCTCTGATTCATTATTAAAGGGTGTTTCGACAAGGCCGATTGGAAATCCAATCGGCCTTTTCATTTTTGCACTACCGCACAGATCTGTTACACATCGCCAGTACATCGACGGCCAATGAAGCTGCTAATATGGATGACATTCTGCTGACAAGTTATTGTTTTGTATAAAAAGCCTGACGGCTTTGCGCACATGTTTACTGTCGGCCTTGAGTGATGATAAAAACGGGTTGTTTCCTATCCCCATTGGATGAGGTGTTATGTCGTTAAAGCTATTGCTAACCGATGCCAGCAATGCCATTGGCAGTGCTATTGAGCACGAGCTTGAGCGCGAGGCGTTTAATTTGTTCGTGCCTAAACCCGGTGAGCTGGATTGGCACAAGCCTGCATCGGTCACGCAATATGTGCGCCTGCTGCGCCCGGATGTGGTGATCAATTGCGCCGGTTGGGAAGACATTCCCAGCGCCTCCCAACAAGCCCAGCTGACATTGGTTGCCCAACAGATCGCAGCGGCCTGCGCGCCCAATAATATTCCGCTGATTCACCTCTCCAGCTACAAAGTCTTTGGTGGCGATAACAAAAGTATCCATAGTGAAAAAGATGTACCGGAACCCAACAGCGATGCCGGGCGCGCGTTTTTAACGGCCGAGCAAAGTATTGAGCAACAACTGACCAAATGGATTGCCTTGCGGTTGAGCTGGGTGGTCGGCAGCTATGGTGAAAACCACCTGAGCCGTTTGTTGCGCGAGTTGGTGGATAAACAACACATCACCGTAAGCAGCCGTTTGCGCGGCGCACCAACGGCGCTGTCCGATGCGGCGCGGGTGGCGGTGGCCATGGCAAAGCAAATCAGTTGCGGTGCGGAAAACTGGGGTGTGATGCATTACTGCACCAGCGATGCCTGCAGCGAAGCTGAGTTTGCCGATCAGGTGTTGCAGGTGCTCAAGCAACAACAGATTTTGTCGGAAAGTGTTGAGCTGGATATCGTCGACCAACTGCCGGAAAATGAACCGGTCAGCGCCGTGTTGAGTGCACGACGGGTGCGGGATTATTTTGGTATCCAGGCGCGCACCTGGCGACCGAGTTTGCTGCCCATGGTCAAACAGTGGCTGCACTCTCACGTTGATACGTGAAGCGGGCTGGTTGAAGTAGGTCGGATTAGCGCAGCGTAATCCGACAAAAATTCATTAAATTGCAAATACCTGTCGGATTACGGCGCTTGCGCGCCTAATGCGACCTACAGGACAAATACAAAACGAACGGACACAAAAAAGCCCCGCTTAACGGGGCTTTTTCATTGGCTAACCAGACGAATATTTTATTCGTAACGCTGAAACACCAGACACGCGTTGGTGCCGCCGAAGCCGAAGCTATTGGACATCACCCGCTCTAGGCGTACGTTATCCTGGCGTTGCAGCACGATCGGCATACCATCAGCTTCCGCATCCAGTTGCTCGATATTGGCTGAGGCGCAGATAAAGTTGTTCTGCATCATCAACAGCGAATAAATCGCTTCCTGCACACCCGTCGCACCCAAAGAGTGGCCGGTCAGTGATTTGGTTGAACTGATGGGCGGGATGGCATCGCCGAAGGCGGCTTTAATGGCTTTCAATTCCGCCAGGTCGCCAACAGGCGTGCTGGTGCCATGGGAATTGATGTAGTCGATCTTGCCTTCAGTGGTGGCCAGCGCCTGCTTCATACAGCGAACAGCACCTTCACCGGAGGGCGCGACCATGTCGTAACCGTCCGAATTTGCACCGTAACCCACCAGCTCAGCATAAATCTTCGCGCCGCGCGCTTTGGCATGTTCCAGTTCTTCCAGTACCAGGCAGCCGCCGCCGCCGGCAATCACAAACCCGTCCCGCTCGGCATCGTAAGCGCGGGAGGCTTTTTCAGGGGTTTCGTTGTATTTGGTAGACAAGGCACCCATGGCATCGAACAGGCAGGTCAGGGTCCAGTGTTCCTCTTCGCCGCCGCCGGCAAAGATGAGGTCCTGTTTACCTAATTGGATTTGCTCCATGGCGTTGCCAATACAATGGGCACTGGTGGCGCAGGCAGAAGAAATGGAATAGTTAACTCCCTTGATCTTGAAGGGGGTAGCCAGACAGGCGGACGTGGTGCTGCCCATGGTCTGGGTGACCCGATAAGGGCCAACGCGCTTGAGGCCTTTTTCGCGCAGGATATCCGCCGCTTCAACCAGGTTCATGGACGAGGCGCCGCCGGAACCCATGATGATACCGGTGCGCTCGTTGGATACCTGATCTTCACTCAAGCCGGCGTCAGTAATGGCCTGCTGCATGGAGATATAGGCGAATGCCGCTGCATCACCCATAAAACGTAGAATCTTGCGATCAATCAGTTCGGCGAGATTGATATCGACGGAACCAGCCACGTGGCTGCGAAAACCCATCTCCTTGTAGGTCTCCTGAAATTTGATGCCGGAGCGACCGGCGCGCAGGGCGTCCAGCACGGCAGTTTGGTCATTACCCAGACAGGACACAATGCCCATACCGGTAACTACAACGCGTCTCATAGGCTACCTCTTATGTATTTACAGAGCCTTCTCTTTTTGTACAAGACTAACGCTTGTCTCTCGATCAACCCGGTTGAGTGGGCGCAATTATGACATACAACCATCATTCGAATGCATCCCGGGTCATTTATGCAAGGCGGGCACTTTGACCGTTGTATCGCGGAAAGTGCCCGTGGGGTATTGCGCTAACTAGAAGTTATCGGTGTTCTGGAACAGACCGACGCGCAGATCGTAAGCGAAGTAGATATCTTTTCCATCTACCGATACGCGACCATCGGCAATGCCCATGATCAGCTTGCGCTCGATAACCCGCTTGAGATTGATGTGATAGCTGAGTTTTTTAGCGGTGGGCAGAATCTGGCCGGTGAATTTCACTTCACCGCAGCCCAGTGCGCGACCGCGACCCGGATTGCCGCGCCAGGCGAGGAAGAAACCGACCAGTTGCCACATGGCGTCAAGGCCGAGGCAGCCGGGCATAACCGGATCGCCAGGGAAATGGCAATCGAAGAACCATAAATCAGGGGAGATATCCAGTTCGGCAACAATCTCGCCCTTGCCGTATTCACCACCGGTTTGGCTGATGTGCACGATACGGTCCAGCATCAACATATTCGGAATAGGCAATTGTGCGTTGCCCGGGCCAAACAGGCGACCGTTGCCGCACTCGATCAGGTCTTCACGGCTGTATGAGCTTTTAGGTTCAAAAGGGATCATGTAATGGACTCGGTTGTGTTATTCAGTGGCGCCCAGACAAGAGGTATAGCCGCCGCGAAGGGCGCATTCTACCCTGTGTGCGGCACTTGTCCAGTTGAACGGGGCAGGTATGCGGGTGGGGTGCTAATAGTTATCTAATAGTTGCGCCCCAGCGCAAACTCTGCAACCTGCGCCATGGCGTGGGTGTAGTGGTTGTCCGGCAGCAGGCGAAGTTGTGCTAGGGCCTGGTTTACCTGATGTTTAGCGCAGTCGAGGGTATAGGTCATGGCACCGGTTTGCTGGACGATAGCAAGAATGTCCGCCAGCTTTGACGCATCACCCTGGCGAATGGCGTCGGCGATAAGGGCGGATTGTTCGGCAGAACCGGCCCCCATGGCATAAATCAGCGGCAGAGTCGGTTTGCCCTCGGCCAGATCATCACCCACATTCTTGCCCAGGGTGGCTGCATCGCCAGTGTAATCCAGCGCATCATCAACCAGCTGGAACGCCATACCCACATGATGACCGTAGGCTTTAAGTGCCGCACGTACTGTCGTTGAGGCGCCGCTCTGAACCGCCGCTACTTCACAGGCCGCCGCAAAGAGGACAGCGGTTTTCTTATCAATGACCGTCAGGTAATCCGCTTCGCTGACGTCGGGCTTTTTGGCGTTGACCAACTGCTGGACTTCGCCCTCGGAGATCACATTGGTCGCATCGGACAGGATCGCCATCACATCCATGCTGCCGATAGCAACCATCATTTGAAACGCGCGGGAATAGAGGAAGTCACCCACCAGCACACTGGGCGCGTTACCCCAGTTGGCATTGGCGGTAGGACGGCCGCGTCGCAGTTGCGACATGTCCACGACATCATCGTGTAATAAGGTGGCGGTATGAATAAATTCAATGATAGCCGCGAGGTCGAGATGCTGTTTGCCGTCATAACCCAGCGCTCGGGCAGTTAGCAGCACCAGCAGAGGGCGCAGGCGCTTGCCACCGGCTTCCACCAGGTAATGGCCAATATTTTCTACCAGGTCAACGTCGGAATGGAGTTGGTCGATAATAAGTTGATTGACCGCTGCAAAATCCTCTTTGACAGCATCATGAAATGGCAACATAGGCTGATCTTCTTATACGAATGGAACGGTGGGCTTCCCCGCTAACGCCGAGCATCCTAGGCAGGGGGTGCGGGCCTGTCAAGCGGGTAGCCCGCCTGCCGCCGGCTCGCTCAGCCGGTTGCTCAGGATGTCAGTCGGCAGCTCACTCTGTTGGTCTGTCGCCAATGGCCAGCTTTGGTAGAACTGCAGCTGCGGCGGTGTACTGGATGCCGGCGAATGGCAGGCGAGGGATAAGCTGTATTCATCGCCCAGCTGGTAATTGAAAAAATGCCACTCGCTCGGTTCCACGGCCAGTTCGGGCGCAAATTGCGCGCGCACCTGACCGCGATCCAGGTGAAAGGCTGCCTTGTCCAGACCGGTGGAGATACCGGTGCCGCGCGCTTTCAGGTAAGCCTCTTTTAACGTCCACAACCGAAAAAAATAATCATGCTGTTGCGCCTCCGGCAGGGCATTCAGTGCATCGACTTCACTGCTGTGAAAATAATGTTCAGCAATACCCAACCAATCCCGTTTGCGCGATAACTGTTCGATATCAATACCCACCGCGTTGTCTCGCGTTACCGCCAATACCGCCCGGTCGCCCGCATGACTCAGGTTGAAGGAGAGCGGAATCGGGCTGTCGACCAGATACGGCTTGCCATTTTGCTGTTGAGCAAAGCGCCACGCGTGCGGCGCCACATCGGCATAGCGGGAGAGGCAGGTGCGCACCAGGGCGCGGGTGGCCAGGTAATGCTGCTGCAATTTGGGAAAGGCAAAGCGCCCCAGGCGCGTGGCTTCTTCCTCGCTCAATAACGGATGGTAGCGTTCCAGCAGGGCTGGTTGAGCGATGACGCGGGCCAGATCCAGAATCCAGATATGGACGGCCTGTGAATCGATAGTAAGCATGAATAAGGTCCTGGGCGTTTTGGTGCTATCCGTCCGTTGGGGGTGGTGAATTCTCCCATGTTCCCCTGCGGCTGGCATCCCTCCTGAAGCGGTAATTGCCTTTATTGCGACGTTATTGTTATTGCGCGGGTTATCGAAAGATAGCTGAAACCTTTGTGTTTTAATCTAAATAATAATAATTACCATTTGCGTTAATTCGACGGCTATGTACAATTTCGCCATCGGTGCGCACCCCGGTCGTGGATTAATTAAGACCGGACGTACGAACAGGACCTCTTACGGATAGAAGCTCATGTTGACCGCAATGAATCGCCAGGCGCATATCCTGATTGTTGAGGATGATCCTGCGCTTAATACCCAGGTGGCCGAGTTGCTTCGGCAGCATGGCCACAGCACGGAACAATGCTTCGATGGGCCGGGTGGTTTGATGGCGGCCATCAGTCGTCGTTTTGACCTGATCTTGCTGGATGTGCTCTTGCCGCGGATGGATGGTTTTGCGGTGCTGAATACATTGCGTAAAACCCGCCAGACCCCGGTGATGATGCTTACCGCCTGCGGGGCAGAAGAAGAGCGCATCACCGGTTTCAGCAAAGGGGCCGATGACTTTGTGCCCAAGCCGTTTAACTTTACCGAACTTTTATTGCGTATCGATGCACTCTTGCGCCGCTCCATGGGACTCACGGATTCACGCGCGAACATTGCTGAACTCTGTGTGGGGCCGCTGCGCCTTGATCGCCAGGCTCAGAGTGTCTTCGTCAATGACACCCCGGTGGTAATCACGCCGATCCAGTTCAAGTTATTGTGGATGTTGGTCAGTCACCAGAACGAAACCCTCACCAAACCTTATTTATATCAGCTGGTGCTGGAGCGGGAATTCAGTTGTTATGACCGCAGCCTCGACATGCATCTGAGCCGCGTGCGCCGCAAATTAACCGAAGCCGGTCTCGCGCCGGATCGCCTGCAAACCGTTCACGGTAAAGGCTATGCGTTTGTATGAACAAGCGTTTGCTATGGACGCTGTGTATCACCATTGCGGCGGGCACGGTGACGCTGTATGGCGTTATCAATAACCTGACTCGCAATACCGAATCGCAGATGAGTTTTATTGATCCACAGCATCAACAAACCTTGCTGGATTACGGCGCTAAAGCAGAACGTTTACACCGCGCGGGCGATGCCAACGCATTGCACCACTGGTTGCAGCAATTGCAGGCGCGCGAACAAACCTGGGCGGCGGTCATCTCGGCTGATATCCAGCCGCTGGCAGGCAGTGTATTGGCACCCGTGTTTACTCAACGGTTTCGCTTGGGGCGCGATGTGCGTTGGAAAATTCATCTGTACTTTAAAGAAAACCCGGTGATGGATATTCCGTTCGCTGATGGGAAAACCTTTTTTGTCATCACCCTGCCGCAACGCATGCGCCCGGGAGAATATTGGCATTACGCACAGCTGTTGCTGCAAATTGCCTTGCCACTGGTGGTGTTAATCAGTGTGAGCCTGGTGTTGTATCGCCACCTGATGCAACCCCTGCGGCAGTTGGAAAGCGCCACGCGTCAATTCAGTGAAGGCAAGTTTGATGTGCGGGTGCGCAATTGCCTCGGTTCGCGCAATGATGAACTGGCGGCATTGGCGGACACCTTTGATCGCATGGCGGATCGCACCGGCAGGTTAATCCTGACCCAGCGCCAATTGATTGCGGATCTGTCCCATGAATTGCGCACGCCATTAACGCGAGTTGATATCGCCTTGCAGTGCGCAGAACGCGAACTGGTCAAGCCGGAACAAACCTTTCAGCGCATCGCGCGGGAATCGCGGATTATGCGTGAGCTGGTGGAAGACACCTTGACCCTCGCATGGCTGGAAAATGAAAAACCGGTGCTGGTAAAAGAACACCTGGATCTGGTGGATTTGCTGGACAGTATTATTGACGATGCGCAATTTGAATTTCCCGCCCACCGCATCACCGCGCAATTGCCATCGGAAGCCCCACTGGCCAGTTGCTCCCGCTCTTTAAGCCAGGCGATAGAAAATATTATTCGCAACGCAGCTCGCCACACGCCAGCAGGTGGCAGGGTTCATATCAACCTGCAAGTGCAGGGGGATAACTGGTATTTGCTGATTGATGACCAGGGGCCAGGCGTGCCGGAAGAGCATCTGGATAATATCTTCAAACCCTTTTTCCGGCTGACGCAGAAGGACGAGGAACATCAGGGATTCGGAATCGGCCTGGCCTTGGCGCGGCGCCAGATAGAAGCGGCAAAGGGCCACATCCAGGCGCGGAATTTACCTCTGGGTGGATTGCAGATGGTGATCCTGTTGCCTGTGCCTAAGCCGCTACCACGCGCTGCAGGTCTGTAACACTTGTAACAACACTTCACAGTCCGTTCGGTTGAAAAATAGAATCGGCGGCTGTGATATTACGGGGACATCAATATGTTTGAACGTCAGGCACAGGTAACGACCGCGAAGGCGCAACATTACCTTTATCAATTGTGTAAGCACTTCAGCCACAAAATTGCAGCCCAATGGGACGAGCAATTCGGCAAGCTCGACTTCGGTATCGGTCAATGCCGATTGCATGCCGAAGAAGCCACCTTGCTGGTGTATTGCGAAGCGCAGGATGCCGATAACTTGCATGAAGTCATGGATGTGATTAAACGTCATTTTGATCGCTTTGCTCACAAGGAAGCGTGTGAATTAGTCTGGTCGCCCTAAAAGGATTCTGTTTTGACACAAGCATCTTCTGATCGCATTCTTAGTGGTGCCATTGTTCCGACATTTTTTTATTTTGTCATTCCCTCCATCGCTGCCTTGCTGGCACTCACCACGGCCAATCTGGTAGACGGTTTATTTATTGGCAACTTTGTGGGTGCCGACGCCTTGGCGGCGATCAATTTTTTAATCCCCTATCTTGCATTGGTCTTTGGCCTGGCGTTGATGCTCGCCATCGGTGGTTCGGTGCGTGCTGGCAAAGCGCTGGGCGAAAAAAATCCGCAGGCGGCATCGGCCATCTTCAGTAAATGTGTAATGACAGTGGGGGTGTTTGCGTTGGTGATGGCCAGCGTCAACCTGTTGTTCAGTCGCTGGATTTTTACCGCACTGGGTGCGCCTGAATCGCTTCACCCGTTGATGCGCGACTACTTTCATATCATCGCCTGTTTCCTGCCGGCGCAGTTGTTGTCGGTGGTGCTGTACTATTTTATCCGGGCGGATGGTAAACCGGTTATGGCCACCGTCGCACTGACCAGTGGTGCGTTAGGTAACATGCTGTTGGATGCGTTATTTATCGGTTATTTCCAGTGGGGTATTGCCGGTGCCGCCTGGGCAACGGGCATGTCGCAGCTTGTGCAGTTGGGGATTCTGTTTCGTTATTTCTGGCTGCCTGCGCGTCGTTTGCAGTTTCGTTTTCGCCAGACGCAGTGGGTTGACGTAGCGCACGCGGCGTTCAACGGTATTTCGGAATTTGTAAACGAAATATCCGGCGGCCTGGTGATCCTGGTGGTGAACTGGTTGCTGGTAACACGGATTGGTGTGGAAGGTGTCTCTGCCTTTACGGTGATCAATTATTGTTTGTTTGCCAGCCTGATGATTTTCTATGGCATTGCCGATGCCATGCAATTATTGGTAGCGCAAAATTTCGGCGCGCGTCAGGTGCAGCGTATGCGTCAATTTATGCTGACCTCAACGGTAGCCATACTGGTGTTCGGGGTTCTGTTAATCAGTGTGTTATTAGGTTGGCGAGCGCATTGGGTCGGCTGGTTTGTCAGCGCGCAGGATACGGCAGTCATAACCCTGGCGGCGGATTTCATTCTGGTGGTCTGGCCGATCTTTTTGGTCAATGGTTTGAACGTGCTGTTATCGTCTTATCTCACCGCTATTCATCAACCGGCAGCCTCTGCCGCTATCGCCCTGTTGCGCAGTTTAATTCTGCCTGTCAGCGTGTTGATGGTGTTGTTCTGGTGGCTGCCTGCTTATCCCTTGTTGATGGCCCTGCCTCTGGCGGAGTGGTTGACCTTCGTTGTTGCGCTTGCACTGTTTCTGCGTTTTAAACCGGCGGTTTTATTTGCATCAGAGCAGCCGCGTTAGCGTTTGCTTTTATCCTGGCGCATTGATCTTCGTAAACGTAACAGTTGTAAAACTGATTGAAGCTGAGATCCATTCTCATTAACTTCGTGGCTCTTCCTCGACAAGATCGCGGACCCGCAACGGACATCAATGCAGCAATGGTGAGCTATGAGTCAATCGTGCAGCGAGATTGCAGAACATGCATCCTTCCAGGCCTTTATCAATGGCTATTTACGTGAGGTGGATGAGGGCGTCTGGCTTCACGCGCGGCAATGGGTTGCGCGGCATCCTGATCTGAATCCTGTTCCTGCTGAATACATCATTGAACTGGCATTGCCGCACCAGAAAGTACAGCTCGCCCTGGCGGTAGACTATGTTTCATTAGTGGGGCGTCACCGTATCAGCACCGTATGGATACGGCAAATAACTGAAGCCTGGCAACCGATAGATTTTTTTCCCGTCTTAATGTTGCTAATCAATGAGATTTATTCCAACGCGGGACGCGCTTCACCGGCGTTAAAGGAAAAACATCTTGAACTGATCTTGCGCGTAACATCCAGCCTGCAATTAATGTCGCGTTTTCTGCAAGCGCGGCACGCGGACCCGCGTTTACTGGGCGATCGATTTATAGACTCTGAACAATCACTGCTGTATGGACACTGGCTGCACCCGACGCCGAAAAGTCGCCAGGGAATGGCGGAATGGTTGCAAGGTTGCTACGCGCCGGAATTGGGTGGCCGGTTTCAGTTGCATTATTTTGCGGTGCAACGCCGTTACGTCAAACAGGACTCTATTGCCGAGCACAGTGCAGAAATGATTCTGCGCACTGCGTTGGGCCGCGATACGCTGACACTGCCCGACGATTATGTGGTGGTGCCGGCGCACCCATTGCAGGCGCAGTGGATGTTGCATCAGGATTATATTCAGCAGGCATTGGCCACAGGGATGATTCGCGACCTGGGCAAGCAAGGTGTGCACTTTACGGCCACGTCTTCCGTGCGCACGGTGTATTCTGAACAGTGCCCGTGGATGCTCAAGTTTTCCATTCCGGTAAAGATCACGAACTCGCTACGCCTCAATCACTACCCGGAATTACTGGCAGGTAAGGTGATGGCCAGCTTGTTGCGCCGCTGTGACTTTGTAAAAAAAAATCCGCTTTTTCAACTGATTGATGACCCGGCTTATTTGGCCGTGCAACTGCCGGGGCAAATAGAAGCCGGCTTTGAGTTGATCATCCGCTCCAATCCTTTTACGACGCAGCACGACACCGGTGTGCATTCAATCGCGGCACTGGTGCAAGAGCCTTTGCCAGGCTTTGCATCGCGTTTGTCGACGTTGATCGCCACCTTGGCCGTTAAAGAAAAGCGCAGCCCCTCGCAGGTTGCGCAGGATTGGTTTGAGCGATACCTGGAATGTGCGGTGGTGCCATTGATCCTGTTGTACGAAGAGCAGGGCATTGCCCTTGAAGCGCATCAGCAAAACAGTTTGCTGGAGGTAAGCAGCGGTTACCCCACCACCTATTTCTATCGTGACAATCAGGGTTTCTATTTATCGCCAAGCCACCGCGAAGCTCTGGCGGCGATTGAACCGAGCGTTAGGGAAACCCCGGAACTTTTTTACGATGACGACATGATCTGTGATCGCTTTTCCTATTACCTGATTATCAATCAACTCTATTCCGTGATTTATCGGCTGGGAGCCGACCACCTGGTTGAAGAACCCGTACTGCTGGCCTGTGTGCAGCGCCGACTAGCCGCTCTGGAAAAACAATTGCACGGCACCGGCAAGCAATTTGTGCACGGCTTGCTGCACAAAAAAGCGATTCCCTGTAAAGCCAACCTGCTCACGCGCCTGCACGATATTGATGAGTTAACCGCAGAACTGGAGCTGGCGGTATATACGCACATCAATAATCCATTAGCTAAAGTCGAGGGCGTTATTAATACGGAGGTGGATTATGAAGTGGCGTGACAACAGCCCGGAACAGCGTGTGCTCCGCCAACTTATTGAGGCGTTGCTATACGAAAAATTAATTTCCTTCGATAGCTTTGCCGTTGCGCAATCCCAGGATGTGTTATTCCAGTTTACGCTGGAGCAGCAACGTTATCGTTGTCGTGGCCAGATCGGTGCGTTTGATCGGATTCATTTGGTGTCGGATAGCCTGTGCCGTTTGCGAAACGATGGTTCCCAGGCCCGCGCTGAATTGTCGACCATTGTGATGAGCCTGCCGGTGGCCGATGCGCGTCGGGAACAACTGTTGCTGGAACTTGAACACACTATTCGTTTGTGCCAATGGAATGAAAAACACCTGCCCATCGCAGAAAGGGTGCGGCGTAACCTCAGCTACGCTGCACTGGAATCGACGATCCATGAAGGCCATCCTTATCACCCTTGCTTTAAAGCGCGCACTGGATTTTCGCTGGAAGATCATCAGCAGTTTGGCCCGGAAGCTGGGCAGAACTTTCAACTGGTCTGGCTGGCTGTTACGCGTCATCGGGTGCGTTGCGCTTTACCGGTAGCGGAAGAAAATTTTTGGCAGCGGGAGCTTGATAAAGACGTCATCCTGCTGCTCGCTCACCGTTTGCGCCAGCAAGGCGGCGATGCCAGCGATTACACCTTGATGCCGATGCATCCCTGGCAATGGGAAAATTTGAAAACGTCTGCACTGGCATCCGCGTTGGCCAACCGGGAAATCATTCACCTGGGTGCCGCCGGCGATTATTACCAGGCCACACAATCGATCCGCAGTGTGTTGAATATCAGTCATCCCTTGCGCGCTACGCTGAAGTTGCCGATGAATCTCGTTAACACCTCATCGCTACGCAATCTGGAATCCCATGGTGTATGTTCTGCACCGGTCATTTCACAATGGCTGCAAGCGGTGGTGCGCACCGATCCGTTATTTGAAAAACATTATCCGCTCTCATTGCTGGATGAATACGCGGGCATAGTGTTTCAACCGGAACCTGAACAACATGCACAGCTCGACGGTCAGGTTGCGGCCATCTGGCGTGAAAGTGTTGAACACCATTTGTTGCCCGGTGAGCAGGCCGTGCCGTTTACCGCACTGGCATTAATGGAGGCTGATGGTCGCCCGTTTATTGATGAGTGGCTGGACTGCTATGGCATGGAGCCCTGGTTACATCGTTTGATTCAGGTGGCGATATTACCTGTCTGGCATTTATTGGTAAAACACGGCATCGCGCTGGAAGCTCACGCCCAGAATATGGTGTTGGTACACCGCGATGGTTGGCCACAAAAAATTATTCTGCGCGATTTTCACGAGAGTGTTGAATATGTGGATGAGTATTTGCCCTCGCGCGATTATTTACCGGACTTCGCTGCACTGAATCCGGCCTACATCAACGCAGAACCGAATCGCTATTACTGGATGACGCGCATTGAAGCCCTGCGCGAACTGGTGATGGACACCTTGTTTGTGTTCAATCTGAGTGAAGTGTCGCACCTGCTGGACAGTTACTATGGGTTTCCCGAAACCCGTTTTTGGCAATGGGTTAATCAACATTTACAGGCTTATCTGGACGATAACCCCGCGCTTGCCAGTCGCCAGGCACAACTGAATTTTGATGCAGCACATATCCACACCGAATCCTTACTGACACGAAAATTATTCGGCAAAGCCTATGCCGAATTTCATCATCTGGTCAGCAATCCGTTTTATTCCCACCAGCCCGTAAAGAGCCTGCCCGAATATGATCTATGTGAATGACGATCACTACAGCCGCGATTTTTTTAATGCGCGCTTTGCTTACTATGAAACCCTGCCTGTGTTGCGCAATTGCGCGGGCCAGCGCCTGGCGGTTTGCTTGACCGATACCGCTGAATGGATTGCCCTGTGTTTATTTATCAGGGAAAAGCAAGGCTCGGTATTTCCTATCCACGCGGCGACACCGCTTGAAGCGGCACGTCGTGCTGCGCATCGCGCTGAGTGCCATCAATTGCTATTTCACGCGCTCGATAATCCGGTAGTGATTAGCGAGCGCGCTGCCGATGCTGCTGGCATGCTGGTACAAATGAGTTCCGGCACAACAGGTGAGCCGAAAACCATCGCGCGCGCCTGGGATTCTATTGACGAAGAAATTACCAGTTATATTGCCAGCTTCGGCGCTGCGGCACAGCTGACGCCGGTGGTGGCGTGTCCAGTGACGCATTCCTACGGTTTGATTTGTGGCGTGCTGGTCGCTTTGCAGCGCGGCGTACAGCCCATAGTGATTACGCAGATCAATCCAAAGTATGTCATTAAAATATTACGCACCCATCCACAGCACCTGTTGTACGCGTCTCCGACTTTACTTAACACCTTGTCGCAACTGATGCCCACCGGTACCCGCTTTCATGCGGTCATGACATCCGGTGCGGTTATGCCCAAACCCTGGTTTGAAGCACTGCAACAAAAAACCGAATTTTTGTTTCAGCAGTACGGTTGTTCCGAAGCCGGTTGTGTTGCCCTGAGCCAACACATGCAGGCCGCCAACGATATGGGTAAACCGCTACCCCACGTAGAACTGGTTGCCGGAACGAATAGCGAAACCCCGGCAGAAATTGTGATTACCAAACAAGGCACAACCATCTTCACCCAGGATCTGGGTTATCTGGATACCCAGGGTCATTTGTTTTTTGTGGCCCGACAGGACGACACCATCATCGTAGCGGGGCTCAACGTTTATCCCCAGGAAGTGGAAGATGTGTTGCTGGAATACGGGCCTATCACCGAATCGGTTGTGTATAAAAAACAGGACGCCTATGCCGGTGAGCGCGCCTGTGTGAAATTTGTTGCGCGCGCTGCGGTGGATATTAATCACCTGCGCGCCTGGTGCGCCAAACACCTGGCACCGCATCAGGTGCCCCATGAGTTTCAACAGCTGGATGACATTCCCCGCTTACCCAACGGCAAGATCAACCGTAAATCCTTAGCCAATGCCACTGCCGTAGCGCCCGCATAAATTTCCGGATAAAAAGGTTTTTGCATGACCAAGACAGATATCGTCAATGTGATACATCAGGTACTGGCAGAGAAGATGGCCATCCCCTATGTATCGGCCTTCAGTCCTTACGCGCGCCTGAACGAGGATCTTTATCTCGATTCAGTGATGGTGCTGCAACTGCTGCTGCATATGGAGCTGGATCATGGTTTTGTTATTCCCGACGAAGCCCTGGCTAAGGAAGATTTCGAAACGGTTGATACCCTGGCGAACCTGTTGGCGCGTTTGGACAACACGACGACCGTTATCGAACAGCCAATAGAGTTTGAAGATATCAAGGTACATTGCTTCGTCAGTTGCGTGTGCGAGATGATCAAGAAATCCGAACGAGTGGATCATCGTCCCTTTTATTTTGGCGTGTGGGATGCCGATATTGTGGTGACGGACGATAGTCGAATTTCATATCACTCAGCGACGATCAATCATGATTTTTTTATTGAATGGTACAAGCGAATCTATGGTGTCACTATCCATCGCTGGTATGACAGCGCCTTATCCAAAGAGGCCAACGTGCGCCGTTTGCTGTCCCTATTGGACAATAAAATGCCTGAACGCAACATCATGGTCATGCTTGATATGTACTTGTTGCCAGAACGGGAAAATAAATTTAATGCAAACCCGTTTCCGCATTACGTGATGCTGGAAACCACTGACGACCCGGATGCCTGGCTGATGCTGGACCCGGATTATCGCTGGGAGGGTGAGCTGCCCAAAGCCAGGATCCTGGAAGCCATTCGCTCGCCCCACGCAGTCGGTGGTTATTACTTTGACAGCACCGATATTGCACCGTCATCCAACGCTGCCATCAAAGCTTACTTCGAGGCGTGCATCAAACGTGATACCAATCCCATGACGGATGCTGTGCGACTTATCATCCACAACCACCTCGACAGTCACCAGGGGCTGCAACTTTCCCACCTTGCTGAAGCCCTGAAAGAGTTGCCGGTATTGTCCATTCGCAAATATGCCTACGAACACGGGTTCGCCTTTTTCTGGCGGGCGATGAAGCTGGAGGATGACGAATTCGAAGCCTGGTGCGATGTGATCGGCAAATTGGTGGAAACCTACAAGATCATCCAGTACCGCGCGATGAAACTGGCGGTAACCGATGATGCCGATCTGGCTCGCGAGATTTTCCAGTTGCTGGATGAGCAGGACCAACGGGAATTCACTATCAAACAACATCTACATGCTGTCTACCAAACCTGGTGCGCCACCTGGGAGAAAACCTCAATCGGTAATACCACCTTATCTCCAGCGGAGGCATGATGATTAATTTATCACTCTGTACCATTTCGTTCCGCCATCAACTCATGTCTATCGAGCAAGTGGCCGACTGGGCGCGCGCGCAACAGTTTCACGGGATTGAACTGTGGGGCATACACGCGCGTAATCTCGCGCACCAGCCGGAGTACGATGAGCAGTGGCTGGCATCTTTTGGGTTATACACCGCCATGATCAGCGACTATTTGCCGCTCGATGGCGATCCGCAAGAAGCCCAGGCAAAGGCCGGCATTCTGTGTGGCTGTGCCAGCCATTGGGGAACACGCAAGATCCGCAGTTTCGCGGGTCAATTGTCCAGTGATGCGGTGAACCCTGAACAGCGCCGGGTGATGGTGCGGCGTTTGCAGCGCTTGTGTGATCAACTGGCAGATTACGGTTGCGAACTCTTGATAGAAACCCATCCCAACACCCTTGCCGATACCGCCGCCTCAACGCGGCAATTACTGGAAGAAGTTGATCATCCCTCGCTGAAGTTAAATTTTGATGTATTGCACTTGTGGGAAGCCGGTGATGATCCGCTGGCGGTTTACCAGGAATTCAAACCCTTCATTAAACATTTTCATTTAAAAAATATTCGCGAACGTCGCCTGCTGCCCATTTTCTCGCCGGCCAATGTTTATTCACCAGCGGGCACGCGTGATGGCATGGTGTCGCTATTTGAAGGAGAGTTTGATTACGCAGGCTTTTTAACAAAGCTGGCGGGTGAGACACCGATCGAAGCATCCCTTGAATGGTTTGGCACCGATGTGAAGGAGGTCTTAAAACAGGATCGCGAACGTATCCTGCGCCTTCTGCAGCCCGTCAACGCAAAAACGTTTTTGCAGGCAGTGCCGGTATAAAAAGCGCACCGGAATTCGGTGCGCCATGATCTGATGTACCGCTTAGGGGCAGCTATGTGTCAGCCTGGTATAGAGCGTATTCAAGTCCAGGCTATCGCTCCAACCTTGCGGTTTATAGGATGAATTAAAGCCGGCGTTTTGCAGATCCTGCGCGTAGCGATTGTTGATGTATCGGTGGCTGAAATTACCGACGCCATTGAAATAATGGTCAACCAAATTGGTCGGATGCAGTGCAAACTCACCGCGATAACTGGCACCGTCATTGCCATCATTCCAGCCCCAGGGTGCATTAGCCGAATTGCTGTTGCAGGAGGCAAAGATCGCACCGCCACCGCAGCCACCGCTGTTATTGCCTTTAAAGGTTCCCCAGGCATGAAAGGTACTCGACATGGCGCTGGTCATGCTCGCTTCATGCAGGGCTTGTTGCCAGAAACCATTGGGTTCGAAGATGTTGACCAGTTGGTATTTCACTGACCGATCATTGCCCGATGAAGGCGTTTCACCTGTACCGCGGCTTGGATAATAGATCACGCCGTCCTGGTTGCTCGCCCCAGTGAAATTATTGATGTAAGGCCAGGCTTTCAATCCATGGCCTTTTGCTTCCTGCGCCGTTCGTGCGCGGTTTGATCCTTCATAAAATGTAAAGGTAACGCTGCCATCAATATTTTCATTGCCGTTGGTTAACGGACTCCCGTTAGGTACAAAGGAATAAAAATCGGAATGGAATACGGTGATCATCCCTTCCATTGCGCCATAGGTGTTGCCGTTCTTGCGCACAATAAAGAGCGCACCTTCCAAGTCATTTTCATGCTCACCATCAAAGGGTGTATCCACCCAATCACGCGGATGAAAAAACGCATAAATAATAAAATAGTGCGAACAGCTTTCTACCACCGAATAATAAACGGTGGCTGGCCACAGGCCATCGCCGAGGTTGTCCCAGTTATTATTTGAAATCCAATCCGAATCGTAATCAATTGCCGTAATGTATTCCGCAGGGTAATTCGTGCTATCGGTATCCTGATAGTGAATTGGCGCATGATGAAACGCTAGATCGGCGTAAAAATCTGCGCTGGCGTGAGCAGTAATGAACATCAACAACATTGCCAATATCTTATAAATGTGTGACACAGTGCGTTCCTTTTGTAAGTGTAAAAAGCAGGAACGCTGATGATAGAAAGCCAATGTTTAGCTAGCGTGACGGTATTGTGACGGGAAGAATCTGCAATAAAAAAGGGAGCGGATTACCCGCTCCCTTTTTGCAATATGCGTGCTCGAATTTATTTAATTACAAACCACGCCTCCGGCACCATTTTGACTGTTGCAAGTACTGGTACTGATACAACTACGGGAATTTTCCCAACCCCAACCGCTGGCCTGGATTTGGCAAGTCGGATACAAGGTGCCGTACCAATTGCATTGACAGTTAGTGCCACCGTTATTACCGCCGCCTGAACCCGAAGGCGCTACCGCACGACCGGTATTGGGATCAATACGACCGGGGCACAAACCTTTCGCGCGCAAGTTAGCAGCGATTTGTGGAATGGCTGCATTGGTGTTGGCGTAGTTGGCATCGTGCATCAAAATAACCTGGCCGTTCTGTAATTGATTCGCAGCATTGGCAATCGCACTGGCGCTTGCACCATTCCAATCCTGTGAGTCTACATCCCACGTAATCACGCGCAAGCCAAGTGCCTGGGCCGCTTGTTGAATCGTGGAGTTCACCGTACCGTAAGGCGGGCGGAACAATGTGGGCTTGGGGGCGCCCGCATTTTGAATGGCCTGGTTGGTGCGATTGAGCTCATCGTACACCTGCTGATAACTGTAGCCGCCCATTTGCGGATGGGTATAACTGTGGTTCTGCACCTCACCAACCGCGCGCATCTGCGTCACCAATGACGGATTGCTCGCTACGTAATTACCCTGACTAAACCAGGTAACCGGTGTGAGATTATTTTGATTTAATAAATTAATCAGCGTTGAGGTATTGGAATTGGGACCATCATCAAAAGTGATACCGACATAACCGCTGCAATTGGTATTACCGCCATTATTACCGCCGGATGAACTGGTGGAACTACTGCTGCTATTGCCGCCGGTATTACCACCACTGCAACTACCGCTGAAACAATCGTAGGTAAAACCAAACCCAATCACACCATTACAATGCATGGTTTGCGAATAGGAACCGCCACCGCACTGGTTGTTGCCGTAAGTCGCGGTGTTGTACTCCATATCTTCCGCTTGACGGGTTTCGCCGTTCACCTGAATGTAATCCAGAATCACATCACGGTTGGTGCCATCGTTGGTGAACTCTACCTGGATATCCCCGGACGCACCGCCAGTGTAAATGTAATTCTGATTGCTGGTGGTTAGCGTCCAGCTGGCCACCGCTGAACCACCGACACGCAAGCTGATGCGCTCATCGCCATTGGTGCCGCGAGCGCGCACCGTAATGCCACCGCCGTTACCACCGCCATTGCCCGCACTGCTGCTGTTGCCGGAGCTGCTACTGCTATTGCTGCCACCGTTGTTGCCACCACCGGTACCTTCGCTGACGGTGATGTCGGAACTGCCACGGCTTTGATAGCCTTCCGTCGCTAATACCATGTAATCGTGATTACCCAGATTCAATCCCTGGCTGGCCCAGTAATTAAAATGGTTCGCCACAGTGATGGTACCGGAGATGTTGCCGAAGCCTTTCTTGGGCGTTCTCACGCTGAAGTATTGATAGAAGGTGCTGCTGTTGCCTTCGATGGATGGCTGGTTAACCCGCTGACAGCGACGCACATTGTAAGTGGCCCCATCGCTCTGAAAACTGCCATAGTTTTGTCCGCCAGAACAGTTGGCGGGATTATAGGAACCGTAGCTTTCAATCACGTAATACTCAATCAACGGATTGCGCGTCCAGCCGTACAACGCGAGATACGAGTTTTGCGAATTATCGACGTTATAGCTGCCGGAATAATTCACAATCTTCGGCCCGCCGGGATTCCAGCCCTTGCCACCGACCCAGTTATTGGTGCTGTTGGACCACTGGGAGGTGTAACGGCCGCCTGCAAGCAACCCGAACGACGCATCGCCGGAATCTTTCCAGAACGAATAATAAAAACCGTTGTGGGTTCCCGTCTGGTTTGACGTTAAGGTTTGCGCATTGGTGGTAGTTATGCCAAAGGCGAGGGCACATGCGAATGCCGTCGCCAGTTTTTTGCCGGTGAGTAATTTCATTATTGATCTCCATGCTGTTGCCCTCTCAACCAATGCCGCCCATAGAGGAGGAGAGGTTGTTGGTAGCTCATCCTGCTCATTGCAAACAGGAGCTGTTTTTTCAGGCGCCACGATTATTATTAAAGCCTTGCCGCGTCCTGAAGAGCGCTATTTATAAGGGCTGGAGGTATATTGTCAATAAAACCATATGTATATTGTCAAACAAACTATATGAGCGGTTTGGATATGAAGATATGTTGCTTGAAAGCGGGAATTGTCGGTTGTTTTTGGATTGCGGGTGGGTTAATGCTCGCCGCCAATACCCATATAGATAAACAATGCTGCTCTATGCACAGAAGAATCCTCGATGGACATATAACTAACACTGTATTCGGCTCGCTTATTGTCCTGAGTAGAGTCGTCATGCGCTGTCGCTAGTGCGCTATCAGCATCAAACCCTTTTTCTTCAAATCGTTTGATCATTGCCGATACTGCATTCTGAATACTCGCATCCTGTACTGCTGAGTAATTGAAAAAACTTTTAAGTGTTTCACTAAATTTTTTGCCATCTGAAAGTTCATTCGTAGTACTAGCGTAGTAAGCAATTTCGAAGTTATACATCAAGCAATACTTGTGCTCCACAACGGCTACAGATCCATCCTTATAGGCAATGTGCAATCGATTGATGGATTCGTATCCATCGACATCCTTCTGCCAAAAGGTATTGGCGATGTTGTCGGATGTTGGTGTAACAAAGTTCAGAGTATCGCTGGTTAAGGAGCATGTGTGAATGCTGCCTTTTTCCGCATGACATGCGGCGGTGAGTGTTAATAAGAGAAGTGAAATTAGCAATCTCATGCACAGCTGCCGTTGATATTTGGTGAGAGAGAACCTCGATTTTGCGGGAGTTGGGGTGCAAATGGAAGGTGATTACGGGTTGGTTTAGGTTGGCTAGGTTGCATAAATCAGGGATATTATGAGATTTGTCGAAAAGTTAATGACGCTAGCTTCTTTGAACTCTTCCCAAGATTCCCCTATTGTCTCAGAATTCACAGGGTCTCCAGATTGTGATTGGTGAAATATTGACCATTGATGGGCTGGCTAGCGACCTCGGTTGGTCAATAAGACCGCCGACCACCTGGCCTCAGAGAGGAGGTTGCCGTTTAGGCGAGTGGATGTGGAAGAGTGGATAGAGCAAGCTAAGCGGAAGGAAGCAAAATGATTCCAGATTTTCAAAGCTGCATGCGCCCTTTATTGGCTGCCGTGCAGGATGGCCAAATACATCGCTTTAACGAAGCTTTCGAGCAAGTGTGTATTCATTTCCAACTTACCGAAGATGAACGCTCAGAAAAGTTGCCATCAGGTAAGCAAACCATTATTCGAAACCGTATTGCTTGGGCTAGAACCTACCTGAATAAAGCAGGATTGCTGACTGCGCCGGGGCGGAGTCAGTTGCAAATAACTGACCGAGGCCGGGCGGCGCTTCAGCAAGAGCCGGACCGAATTAATGTGCGGTTTCTGAAGCAATTCCCCGAATTCGTTGAGTTTCACACCGCCAAACCAAAGGCGAGTACAGCTGTTACTACCTATGAAAGCGACACTGAAGATACGGACCCAACCGAGCGTTTGGAAGAAGCCTACAGCGAAATTCAACAGGAACTTATTGAAGAGGTCCTCCAAGCCGTTAAGCGGCAATCGCCCCAATTCTTAGAAAAACTTGTGGTCGAGCTAATGCAGGCCATGGGCTACGGTGGTTGGAGTAAAGAGTCCGGCCAGGCAACTCAATACACCGCTGATGGTGGCATAGACGGCCTAATCAACGAGGACCCACTCGGTTTAGATACCATTTACCTTCAGGCGAAACGTTACGCAGACAGCACCATTGGTCGCGAAGCTATTCAGGCGTTTTCTGGTGCGTTAGATATGCAACGCGCCCACAAAGGTGTTTTTATCACTACGTCAATATTTAGCAAAGGGGCGCTGGAATACGTAAGATTGATTCAGAAAAAAATTATCCTGATTGATGGCGCCAAGCTCGCGGCGCTTATGATTAAACACAATCTCGGTGTATCAGTGAAAGAGACCTACGAAATTAAAGCACTGGATACAGACTTCTTTAACGAAGATTAAAGTTGATAAAAATGACTAAAGAACGGCAGATAGAACAGAAACTAAAAAGCATAATCAATTTTTAAAAGAGCCTGATCTGTATACTTTTCCAAATTGATGGATGTTCTAACAATGAGCAGAAAACATATACCCGACCAGCGTACCTATGCCTTTCACCAAAAAGCGGCAGAGATTCTTCGGGGATCACCGCAAAGATTGAGTGAAGTTAATGACGTTTTGCTCAACTGGAAAACGATGTCCGGAACTCAGGCCGAAGGCTGGGCTGGAAAGTGGCAAGAGCTAATCGACGGCTTGAGTGCTGCTGAAGTGGCAGAGTTGATTTGCCAAGAAGGAGAAGAAATGGACTTCTATCGCAAGAGCAGTCCGTTTGCTTGCCTTTTATCCGATGAAGAGCGAGTGGAGATAATACGGAGGTTTAAATTCGATCATGAATAAAGCACAGCTGGAACATATTTTACTATCAGCCGCTAAAGTTGGTGACGATAACGAAATTATCGTCATAGGCTCGCAATCTGTCCTTGGACAATTTCCGGAAGCAAGTAAAAACCCGGTGCTTTCCTATTCAATGGAAGCTGACCTTTATCTCAAAAATAAGTTGAAAAACACAATATTAGTTGAAGGCGCTATTGGCGAAGGTTCTATGTTTCACCAAACCTTTGGCTATTACGCGCAGGAGGTTGGCCCAAATACCGCGATTTTGCCAAAAGGTTGGGAAGATAGACTGTTCCCGGTTGTTGTTAAGCGTGATGGCCGAACTGTTACCGGATACTGTTTGGAGGTTCATGATCTTGCCATAGCAAAGTATGCAGCCGGTCGGGAGAAAGATTATATTTTTCTCGCGGTACTGATCAATAAGGGCATGCTAAGGAAAAAGGAATTGATCAGTCGTGTGTATTCTACCAAGTGTATTCAGCCCCAGTCCGTAATTGATCGTATCAAGCGAGACTTTAAAGAGTACGCTGGCAAGCACCATGATTTTGGAAAATATATGCCTGCCTCAACTCATCAGCCGTCATCGAGAAAGGATCATGATAAGCAGAGCTTTATAGCTAGTGTGAGAAAAGGGAAAAATATCATTTAGGAGAAATAGACTCTCATCGACATAGATGCTCATCGCCTGCATTTTGATTCTTGCCTTACTGAAGTCGCGGTAAGGTTGAAATAACGCTTCAATTGAGGTGCTGTTTGTAATACAAAAAAGCAGTTATCTTGGCCATTGGCATCCTGGCTCATCATGGTTTGGCCAAAACGGCAAAACTATGATGCCAAGATAAATATGGTGTCGGAGAATGGTGGGCCCAGCTGGACTTGAACCAGCGACCTGCCGATTATGAGTCGGATGCTCTAACCAACTGAGCTATAGGCCCTTTTTGAGGAGCTCGCATGAAGGATTGCGCGAGTGGGGCGCATTATAAAGGCATGTGTCGACGGTGGCTATAGTTTGGTTTCATTGAGTTTTAAATAGCAAAAAGCCCGCGCTTGGCGGGCTTTTTAGTTTTAGCTAGCGTCAGGATTACTCATCCAGAAAGCTACGCAAGTGATCAGAGCGTGAAGGATGGCGCAATTTGCGCAGCGCCTTGGCTTCGATCTGGCGGATACGTTCGCGGGTTACGTCGAACTGTTTGCCCACTTCTTCCAGGGTGTGGTCGGTGTTCATATCGATACCGAAACGCATACGCAGTACTTTGGCTTCGCGCGCGGTCAGGCCGGCGAGGACTTCGCGGGTAGCTTCGGTCAAACCTTCGATGGTCGCGGACTCCACCGGTGAAATAATGGTGGTGTCTTCGATAAAATCGCCCAGATGTGAATCTTCATCGTCACCGATCGGGGTTTCCATGGAGATTGGCTCTTTGGCGATCTTGAGCACCTTACGCACTTTATCTTCCGGCATATCCATACGGATACCCAGTTCTTCCGGCGTCGGCTCACGGCCCATTTCCTGCAGCATCTGACGCGATACACGATTGAGTTTGTTGATGGTCTCTATCATGTGCACCGGGATACGGATGGTGCGCGCCTGGTCGGCGATAGAGCGGGTAATGGCCTGGCGAATCCACCAGGTCGCGTAAGTAGAAAATTTGTAACCGCGACGGTATTCAAATTTATCTACCGCTTTCATCAAGCCGATATTACCTTCCTGAATCAGGTCGAGGAATTGCAAGCCACGGTTGGTGTATTTCTTCGCGATGGAAATAACCAGACGCAGGTTGGCTTCCACCATTTCTTTCTTGGCGCGACGCGCACGCGCTTCACCAATCGACATGCGACGGTTGATGTCTTTGATGTTGGCCAGTGACAGGTTATTTTCCTGCTCAATCTGAATCAGGCGGCGTTGTGCGCGCAGGATATCTTCTTCAACCAATTTCAGGGCGTCAGAGTAATCGCGCTTTTTCTTGATGATGTCCGGAATCCACGACTCATTGACTTCGTTGCCGGGGAATTCTTTGATGAATGTCTTGCGCGGCATGTGCGCTTTACGCACACACAATTCCATGATGGTGCGCTCTTCGCGGCGCACAGTGTCCAGAACACCACGGATTTGAACGTAAATCGGGTCGAATTGGCGTGGCGGGAGCTTGAAGAATTTGAACAGGTCGCCTTGGGCGGTCAATTCTTTCTCGGCTTGCTTGCTGTTGCGCCCGTGTTTCGCGACGGCTTTATCGGCCTTCTCGTTTTGCTTTTTCAATTCTTCGAAGCGAACGCGTGCTTCTTCCGGGTCGACACCGGATACGCCTTCTTCTTCATCGTCGCCGGAGGATTCTTCTTCCTCGTCATCGTCATTGGCGGCTGCTTTGGGGGCAGCGGTGGCGATAGGAAGTTCTTCGTCGGTGGTGGCTGCGGGAATATCTTCTGCCGGGTCGAGCCAGCCGATAATCACATCGCCCAGGCGACGCTCTTCTTTGGCAACCAGTGCGTATTCGTCCAGTACCTGCTGAACGGCGCCGGGCCAGTAGGAGACGGCATGCATTAATTCGCGCACACCTTCTTCAATGCGTTTGGCAATGACGATTTCGCCTTCACGGGTCAGCAGTTCGACAGTGCCCATCTCGCGCATGTACATCCGCACCGGGTCAGTCGTTCGGCCCGCTTCGGTTTCCACGGCAGCCAGGGCGGCAGCGGCTTCTGCGGCGGCGATTTCGTCGGCAGAGGAGTCGCCATCGGTCATCAACAAGGTATCGGCATCCGGCGCGGTTTCGTACACGCGGATACCCATGTCGTTGATCATCTGGATGATATCTTCGACCTGATCCGGATCTGAGATATCTTCCGGTAAATGGTCATTTACCTCGGCGTATGTGAGGTAGCCCTGTTCTTTACCTCGGGCGATCAGCTCTTTGATACGAGACTGTTGCTGTTGAGCGTCGTCAGACATTCGGAACCCTGTCAAAAACGTGAGTGGGAGAAACGCAAAGCGCGGGATTATAGCCCATATGTGGCATTGGATTCTAGGAAATCAAGCGGCTGGCGGCGGAGGTGACATAATTCTTTTCGGTTGGTTATTTTATGATCTTGTGCGCTAGAACCTCGGCAGCAAGGCGTTTGCGCTCCTCTTGATTTAAGTCGCCACTGCGCAATTTTTCCAATAATTGAGCGGTTTTTTTTGCGCTCTCCTGTTTGCGTAGCTTCTCCATGCAATCGCAAAACGCAGCGGCGCTGTCGTAATCCGCCTTGGGTGGTTTGTCCTGGCGTACCTGGGTGATCGCGCTTGTGGCTTGCAATAGGTCATGACCGGCGATGGCGGCCAGCTTTTCAGTATTTTCCGAGCCGTAGGCGCCCAACCAATAGCCGAGGATGTGGGACAGGTTGTAATGGCTTCGTTCGTGCAGCAGTTTCAATAGCCGCCCGAGTAACTGTATCTCTTCGTCTTCACAGGCCAGCCAACTGTCATGATCCGCTTCGCTGGCGGCCAGCTCCGGGTGTGTAAGCAACAGGGCAATTGCCTTGCGCGCGGGCGGCATCAGGTATTTGCTTGCTACCTGTGGTTGTAGGTCCGGTTGTAGCTCTCGATAGTCTCGCGCTTTATTCCGGCGCGGCTGGCGCTCCTCGTAGTAGCCATCGTATTCCGGTGGCGGTGACGGCGGGCTGTAATAATCGTCCGTATAGTCGCTGTACTCCGGCTCGATAGGCGGCGGAGCGGAAGGGTGTGACGGCTTTTCCGGCTTGGGTTCTGTTTTGATCGGGGCCGGCGCGGGTAACGGCTCGGGCTGTGCCTGGCTGATCAAATCCTGCAGGACATTGCGACTGAGGCCGGTGCGTTTCGCCAGGTTTTCAAACATCAACTCGCGAAAGACACCTTTCGGGAGGCGATCCAGTAAAGGCGCGGCGCGTTTACTGAAGCTGGCGCGGCCTTCCATGGTACGGATGTTCAGGCCTTCTGCCACGGCATCAAACAAATAGTCTTCCAGGGGAACGGCAAGCTCTACCATGCGCTCAAACTTTTCCGGTCCTATCTGACGCACCAGGGTATCCGGGTCTTCGCCCTCGGGCAGGAACAGGAATTTGACCTGCCGGCCGTCTTTCATGGACGAGAGGGAGTTTTCAAGTGCGCGGTGTGCGGCGGTGCGCCCGGCGTTGTCGCCATCGAAGCAAAAGACCACTTCGTCGGTGTGGCGGAAGGCGCGATCCAGGTGATCTTCGCCGCATGCCGTTCCCAAAGTGGCTACGGCGTAACGAATACCGAACTGCGCCAGGCTGACCACGTCCATATAACCTTCAACCACCAGCAGGCGCGGTAACTCACGGTACGCCAGGCGTGCTTCGTACAGCCCATACAGTTCCTGGCCTTTATGGAATATAGGCGTCTCGGGTGAGTTGAGGTATTTGGGTTTATCGTTGCCCAGAACCCGTCCGCCAAAGCCAATCACCCGGCCGCGCGTGTCGCGAATGGGAAACATGATGCGATGCCGGAAACGGTCGTAGATGCGTTTTTCATCGGTGTTATGGATCAGCATCCCGCCTTCGATCAGCAGGTGCTTGTCTTCGTCCGTTTCCGCGAGGGATTTGAGCAGGTTATCCCACCCCGGAGGTGCAAAGCCTACGCCGTATTCCTTGGCAATCTTGCCGTCGAGGCCGCGGCCTTTCAAGTAAGTCACCGCCATCTGCTTGCTGGGGTGCTGGCGCAACTGATTTTGGTAAAAGGTGCTCGCTTTCTCCAGCAGGCTGTAGATGCTGCGCTTTTCCTGCTCGCGCTGCGCCTGGGCTTCACTTTGTACTTCGCGCGGTACATCAACGCCTACCAGCCGGGCCAATTGCTCCACGGATTCAGGAAAGCTGAGGCGTTCGAAGTCCATGATAAAGCCGAGCGCATTGCCGCTGGCGCCGCAGCCAAAGCAGTAATAGAACTGTTTTTCCGGGCTGACGGTAAACGAGGGGGTCTTTTCTTCGTGAAAGGGGCAGCAGGCGCTGTAGTTCTTGCCGGTTTTTTTCAGCTTAACGCGATGATCCACCACCTCGACAATATCGACGCGGTCGAGCAGGGTATCGATAAAGCTTTGGGGGATTAAACCGGCCATAGTGAGTCGCGTAGCTTGGGGTGACGAGTTGCCAGTATAAGCAATTGACTCGCGGTTGTTAGCGGCTCAGTTGTTCTTTCAGTAACTTGCTGACTTCGCCCATGTCGGCGCGGCCCTGTACCTGGGGCTTGATCAGGGCCATGGCTTTACCCATGCCGCGCATATCGGCAACACCGGCATCTTTAATGGCCTGGGTAACGATTGCAGACAACTCATCGCTGCTGAGGGCGGCGGGCATGAATGCCTGGATTTGGGAAACTTCGTAGGCTTCCTGGGCGGCAAGCTCATCGCGCCCGGCGGCACGGTATTGCTGCTCGGAATCGCGGCGCTGCTTGATCATCTTGTCCAGCACCGCCAAGGCGCGCGCGTCTTCTACGTCAATGCGCTCATCAACTTCGATGCGCTTGAATTCCGACATAACCAAACGCAACACCGCCACGCGCTCTTTCTCTTTCGCGCGCATGGCGTTCTTCAAGGCATCGTTGATGCTGTCTCTCAGTGTTGTGTTTGCCATGGGATAACCTGTAGCAGAACGACACGGAATCCGACTCAGGTCGGATTACAACCAAGACCCGGAATTAATACAGGCGGGTAAATTTCTTGGATTCGCGTTGCACTTTCTTGGCGTGGCGCTTAACGGCAGCCGCAGCGTTACGCTTGCGTACAGTCGTGGGCTTTTCGTAGCACTCGCGAGCACGTACGTCAGCCAGGATGCCAGCTTTCTCACAAGCGCGCTTGAAACGGCGCAGAGCAACGTCGAAAGGTTCGTTTTCTTTAAGTTTTACTGAAGGCATGTTGTTACCTTTGCTGTCTTGATTCATCCTCTGGCGCAGGGCTGCAAACCAGGGAACCTGAGGGGCGCAGATTCTATACACTTCTTATTACCGGCGCAACCGTCGCTCCGGGCCTGGGTAAAATACTTACTGGCGCCTGGCACCAGCCGCCTTTATCATACGCCACCCCTGTATATATAGATGGTAGAGCAATGCGCGTACTTGGGATCGAAACCTCCTGCGATGAAACCGGAATTGCCGTTTACGACAGTGAACGCGGCTTGCTGGGCCATGCGCTCTACAGCCAGATTGACCTGCACGCTGAATACGGCGGCGTGGTACCTGAGCTGGCCTCCCGCGACCATGTCCGCAAGATTCTGCCGTTGATTGACCAGGTCATGGCCGAGAGCCACACCACGCCGCAGGATATCCAGGGTATTGCTTATACCTCCGGCCCCGGTCTCATCGGTGCCTTGATGGTGGGAGCTTCGGTTGGCCGCGCGCTGGCCTATGCCTGGGATGTGCCCGCTATCGGCGTCCATCATATGGAAGGCCACTTGCTCGCGCCCATGCTGGAAGATAATCCCCCCGCTTTTCCTTTCGTTGCCTTGCTGGTTTCTGGCGGGCATACCCAATTAGTCAAGGTCGATGCCATTGGCTGCTATGAATTGCTGGGTGAGTCGCTGGACGATGCGGCCGGTGAGGCCTTCGATAAAGCGGCCAAGATGCTTGACCTGGATTACCCCGGTGGGCCCCAAGTGGCGCGCCTGGCTGAACAGGGCACACCCGGCCGTTTTGAATTTCCGCGCCCGATGGTCGATCGCCCCGGCCTGGACTTCAGCTTCAGCGGTTTAAAAACCTACACCTTGAATACCATTGCCGCTCACGCACTACCGGACGGCCTGCCCGATGACCAGACCAGTGCAGACATCGCCTGCGCGTTCCAGGATGCGGTGGTAAGCACACTGGTGATCAAGTGTCGCCGGGCGCTGGAGCAAACCGGTATGAAAACCCTGGTGATTGCCGGTGGTGTTTCTGCAAATAAAAAATTGCGCCAGGAGCTGGAAATCGCCTTGGCCAAAATCCACGCCAAAGTGTTCTACGCCCGCCACGAATTTTGTACCGACAATGGTGCCATGATTGCTTACGCCGGTTGTCAGCGGTTGCTGGCGGGGCAATCGGAATCGCTCGCCGTCAACGTGCGTGCCCGCTGGCCGCTTAACACGCTATCGCCTCTCGCTACGGATTGATTCATGGATATTGTTTACATCAGAGATTTACACATCGACACCATCATCGGCATCTATGATTGGGAGCGTCAGGTGCGCCAGACGGTCAGTATCGATCTGGAGATGGCCACGGATATTCGCCAGGCTGCCGCGACGGATGATATTCAATACGCCTTGAACTACAAGGCTGTGTCCAAACGCGTTATTGCGTATGTGGAAAACCGCAATGCCTTGTTGGTGGAATCGCTGGCCGAAGAGGTGGCGCAAATCGTGCGTGACGAATTTAATGTGCCCTGGTTGCGCTTGCGTTTGAGTAAACCCGGTGCGATTCGCGGCGCGCGCGATGTGGGTCTGGTTATCGAGCGCGGAGTCAAACCGCAATGACGCAGGTGTATCTCGGTTTGGGTAGCAACATTCATCGCCATCAACATATCGCGGCAGCACTGGATGCGTTGCATGAGGTGTTTGGTGAACTAAAAATCTCCACCGTTTATGAAAGTAAATCTGTGGGTTTTAACGGTAGTAATTTCTTTAACCTGGTTGTGGGTGTCCAGACCGCGTTATCGATCTCTGAATTATCAAAGGTGTTGAAGAATATTGAGGATGAGAACGGGCGGTGCCGGCAAGGACCCAAATTCAGCCCTCGTACGCTGGATATCGATATTCTGTGTTACGGTGATTTTGTCGGTGTTGAGAATGGCATTGCGTTGCCGCGCGCAGAGGTGGTCCAGAACGCATTTGTCCTGTTGCCGTTAGCCGATATTGCGGCGGACGCAGTGCATCCCGCGTTGCAAAAAACCTACGCGGCGCTGTGGCAGGCTTACGATAAAACTTCGCAATCACTTTGGCCGGTTGATTTTTATTGGAGAGACCGAAAAATTTCCAGCGCTACCTGAGCGCAGAAAGCCTCTCCCTTCCCTGGTAATGAGAGGCGGTAGCATAAGTCAGTGCAATTAATGGATTTCGATTCGATGAGTTGATGGCACTGAGGGCTCTACTTTGGGAACCATCAATGTCAAAATCCCGTCCTTGAACTTGGCGTCAATGTCTTTTTCCTTGACCGCTGTGCCTAAATCAAAACTGCGTACAAACTTGCCATAACGTCTTTCCTGGCGAATAAGTTTCCCATCCCTCTCATCCCTGGTTTCCTGACGCGCTTCAGCGGTTATTGAAAGCATTCCATTATCCAGTGTTAGTTGGATATCTTTCTTCTCGACACCGGGTAACTCGGCGGTAATTTCGAAGCGATCTTTTTTCTCGTTGATATCAACGCGCGGTGAAAACGATACTCCAGGGCCAGCTCTCAGCGGTGTCCAGAAGTTTTCGAGTATTTGGTCTACATCAAAGAGTGAGTTGCGCGGTATAAGATTCATAAACAACCTCCGTCATGATGGTTAACTAACCAGGGTAGGGACGGCTGAATTATGAGCGTGTTAGCAGGTGGCTATTTGATTTGGAGCAATTAATCCTTATATTTTTGCGCAATGGGATTTTTCAGTATGCGTTATTGGCGTAGCAAGTATAAAAATCGCGCCACGTATGACTTCTTATTGATGCGTTAACACTTTCCGATATGTCTACAGCCATTTTTTATAAGCGAACCAACCGAAGCCGGTAGCCACCAGCAGCATGGCGCCCCACGCATAGAAGTAACCATATTGCATCTTTAGCTCGGGTATATTTTCAAAGTTCATCCCATAGATGCCGGCGATAAAGGTTAAAGGAACAAAAATTGCCGTGATAATGGTCAGCACCTTCATGGTGTTGTTCAGCATGTGCGAGGAGATAGAAAGGTAACCTTCAATCAAGTCGCCACAAATTTCGTAATACATGGTGCACAAACCGTGCAAGCGTTCGCACCGTTCAAATAAATCCTGCAGGGCATGTTCAATGTCGCCGTCTTCGTCAATCCAGGCTTGAGGAATATTTTTCAGCAGATTGGTCGCAAGGCGCTCGTGGTAACTGAAGATGCGGCGTAGTTTGCGCAAACGGGATTTATAGGCAATCAGCTCGCGCATGGTTTCATCATTGGGGCGCTCCTGCATACAATCTTCCAATTCATTCAGGCTTGGTTCGAAGGCCAGCACGGCCTCCAGATAACGCCCCACGGAATAATGCATGGTGCTGACGGCAAGTAACGCAGGGCTTCTGAGCGAAGTGCCTTTGCCAGCCATCTCCCAGCCGTGGCGCACGCCCGTGGAGGGCCGTTGGTGACAACTGATCACACAGCGTTCACCGACAAACAACGCAATGGTCATTTGTTCTATCGTCAGGTCGTCGTTGAACTGGGTAATACCGCGATACAGAAGCAGGGTATGGTTTTCAAAGGCTTCTGTTTTGGGGGGATGGCGAAAACGTTGCACATCTTCAATAGCCAGTGGATGGCAGTCAAGTGATTCGAGCATCTGGCGTTCATCTTCAGGAGACTCGCCTTCCAGGTCTATCCATATATAAGTATTTTCTTCATTCTGCCAGCGTCCAATCAGTTCAGTGCCGCCCTCGATAAGATTTTCCTCTGCGGTGAGCAGTAGCGTTTTGATCATCCCAAAGTCCTTACGGTGTTAAAAAGATAACTCTTCTTTTAAATGACGAATTTTTTGTACGCGGTGGATAAACTCCTGCAAGATCATGTGGTAAAGCTCATCACCGATAAATTCATCTTCTACACCGGCGTCGATGCTGGGGTTATCATTAATTTCAATCACCACCACGCGATCTTTTAGTTGTTTCAGGTCGACGCCATACAAACCATTACCGATCATGCTGGCTGCTTTGATGGCGGTATTGATGACCGCCTTGGGTACTTCATAGGTCGGCATGGTAACGAAGCCGCCGGAAGGATCGCTTTTATTGTTGTGGTCGTAAATCTGCCAGTGGTCACGCGCCATAAAATATTTGCAGGCATACAAAGGTTTTCCGTTGAGCACCCCGATGCGCCAGTCAAAATCGGTGTAGACAAATTCCTGAGCGAGCAACAAGGCCGAATGTTTTAACAAGTCCGCCACACCTTTATCCAGGGCTGCACGATCTTCAGCTTTCACCATACCGCGCGAAAAAGAGCCGTCGGGAATTTTAAGGATTAACGGGAAGCCCAGCTCTTCCGCAATCTTGTCGAGAATCGCCGGCGATTGATTGGAAATCAGGCGGGTCTTGGGTGTGGGAATGCCACGCGTCGCAAACAGGTCGGCCAGATACACTTTGTTGGTGCAACGAATAATGGATTGGGAGTCATCCATTACCGCCAGCCCTTCCGCCTCGGCGCGGCAAGCAAACTGAAAGGTGTGGTGATTGATATTGGTGGTTTCCCGGATAAATAACATGTCGTATTCCGGCAGTTTGCGAATATCCTTGCGTCCGATAAAGTCCACCTGAATACCGAGTTTGTTGCCAATCTTCACGAATTTTTTCAGCGCTTTTTCATCGCTGGGTGGCAGAGGATCTTCAGGGTTGATCAGTATGGCCATATCGTAGCGGCTGATCTTCTGCGTTTTTTGTTTGCGCCAGAGCTGCGCGCTGAAATGATCAAGTGCATTGGCAAAAGCCTCCTGCTCGGCGTCCAGCTTCAAACTGTGCAGGGCTGTGACCTTCAGGCTGCTCACTCGCCAGCTGCCGTCCCATTCCAGTTCGGCGCGCATGATCGGGCAGGGCTGCTGCTCAAATAATTCCCGCGCCAGCTTTTGCAGTTCCGGTACGCTGCTCTCACCAAAAAAAATCCAGAACGCTAACTTGGGTTCCTCGCGCGATGCCAGTTTTTTAAGGAACTTCTCGGAATGGTTGTGCAGGTGTTCCTGGATGATGGCAAAGGAGTGCTGGTTGCGCAGATCATTGAGCGTCTTGACCGAAGGGATAACCGAATGACCGCGCGCTTCTGCCAATAGTGAGCAGTAATAGCCTTTGCTCAGGTAGCCGAATTTACGGCACAGGTTGATCACACGGGTACGATTGGTTTTGGTGGTACTGAGTTGCAGATAGTTGTCGAACGTGATGACATGTTCACTGGGAAAATAGGGCGCCCAGTCCTGTTCAGATTCAACCACGATGAGCAGACGCGACATTGAGAGTGTAACCTCGCTGGTAAAGTCTTTGTTATGTAGCTTAGCGTTTTTTAATGCAGGTGCCAGTCTTTGTTTGGGTGAATTGTGCGGGCCAACACGTTAATTACAGAGGCTGCGGCCACCGTCTACTGTGATGATCTGACCGGTAATGTAAGGTGCATCCTGAACCAAAAATCTGACAGCCCGCGCAATGTCTTCGGGGCTGCCGCTGCGTGCCAGGGGGATTTTTTGCAGGATCTCCTGCTGTGTTGCGTCATCCAGACCATTGTTCTGTTCCGGCCAAAGTATAGCGCCTGGCGCAATGCCGTTGACTCGCACCTGTGGAGCGAGTTCCCGTGCGAGAGATTTGGTGAGCATCACATTGCCCGCTTTGGCTGCACAATAGATCGGATGTTGCTTGAGTGGGCGATCTGCGTGGATATCCGCAATATTGATAATACAACCCTTGCGTTGTTGCAGCTCGGCGGCAAAGGCTTGCGCGAGAAAAAACGGCGCCTTCAGGTTGCTGTTCATTAAATCATTCCATTGCGCCTCACTGGCATCGGCTACCGGTGTAGGAAAAAAGCTCGACGCATTATTAATTAATACATCGAGCCGTTGCCATTGTTGCAGCAGGGTGTGGGCCAGGTGTTGAATTTCCTGGAGATGATTCAGGTCGGCGGCAAAGGCAAGAGCGGAGTTCGAGCGCTGTTGATTCAGTTTGTCCACCACCGCTTGAGCCTCCTTCGCTGAATGACGGTAATGCAGTGCAATATTGAAACCCGCCTGATGAAGGTTTTCAGCAATGATTGCGCCGATGCGACGCGCCCCACCCGTTATTAATGCAACGGGACGTGAATCAGACGATGTCGATAAAAGATTTTCCATAGTATGTCAGTGTGTTTCTGGCTTGCGCAGTTGTTGAATGTGGGTCAGGCGTTGTTGGTCCAGTTCATCACCGAAGGCTTTGCCCGTTAAGCCTTGTGCCGCGATAGCCTTCAGGTCGATCGCCAGGCAGGCCTGTAACGCCTCACGCAAAAAATCTGCGGGAAGATAATGTGCTAACGCTCGGTCATGACTGCGAGCGATGGATTCACAGCATAATAAAAAATTCTCAAAACGTTGTGGTCGGCGAAAGGCATCGGTACGCAACAACAAAGTTAATACCATTTCAGGTTCCAATGTTTGCGCGCAATGGCAGTGAACATGAAATTCTGCCACCAGCACGGCCAGCTCCCGGTACTCTTTAGGTGCCGCGATACGTTCGCAAAGCGCATGAATTGCAGAGGTATTGTTGTCGAGGTGTGGTGGCAAGCCATCGTTCAATGCATGTAGCAAGGTGGCAAAACGGATCAGCGGATCAGGGCTGAGTTGACTCGCCTGTTGTAAGCTCAATAACGCGAGGGAGCCAAGGTCCGCAGCGGGCTGATGTGCATCTTGCACCGGCATCTCGAACAAGCGGTCCAGCTCCGGCAGAATACGCGCAAGGGCACCACAATCGCGTAACACCCGGATAAACACATCGGCTGATGTTTCTCCCAATGCGCGTTGCGTTTCTTTCCAGACCCTCTCGGCCACCAGGTGATCCGCTTCGCCGCTGACGACCATTGAACGCATCAATGCCAGGGTTTCTTCCGCAATGCGAAAGCCTAAATGGTGGTAGCGTGCGGCAAAACGGGCAATGCGTAAAATGCGCACCGGATCTTCTGCAAAGGCGGGCGACACATGCCGCAGGATTTTTTGTTCCAGATCGCGGCGGCCGTTATAGGGATCAATGATATTGCCCTGTGCGTCTTCAGCGATGGCATTGATGGTGAGATCCCGGCGGCGCAGATCGTCTTCCAGGGTGATATCTTCCGCACAATAAAAGGTAAAGCCAGCGTAGCCGTGACCGGTCTTACGCTCTGTGCGCGCCAGCGCATATTCTTCGCGGGTTTGTGGATGCAGGAAGACCGGAAAGTCCTTGCCCACTGGCACAAAGCCCTGGGCTTCCATGATCTTCGGCGTGGCACCGACCACGACCCAATCTTTTTCGCTGGAAGGATAGCCCAGCAGTTTGTCACGGACGGCGCCGCCGACCAGAAAAGTCTTCATCATGTTCAGGCAGGTCATCATGCAGGAGCCAGACGTTGGCTCTTTATAAGGTGGAGTCACTCTACTGTATGTGTTGGTGAAATCATAGATGCCGCCTTGTCCAGTGGACGAATAAGTGAGAGTAAAACCCGCTTCATTTTTATCTCATTTTTTATCTCGTGGGCTGTTGTTATCCGCACCGCTTTCCTTTAGAGTCATTGCTCTTTTCATCCAAAGATTAATGGCTATGTCTGTTACACAATCCGCACTACGAATCCGCGCACTGCATGTCGCCCATTGGGTGGCACGCGCGTTATTGTTTGCGGAGTTTGATGAATAGTCGATAGAAAACTTTTTCAACAAAGGCCGCAGCGAGATCTCCCTGCGGCCTTTTTTATTTCCATAGAAAAATCCCGGGGTCAGCTACCGCGTCGCTGCATCAATAAGCTGTATTAATGATAAGGAGCTTTATCGTGGCAGTTTTTCTGGCGTACGTTTTAGTGGTGCTCATTTGGGCAACAACTCCCCTGGCTATTCAATGGAGTAGCGATAGCATCAGCTTTATTGCCGCTGCACTGGCGCGCATGATGATTGCTGTGGCATTTGCATTGCCGATATTGTTCGCACTGCGCCGGCAGTTATTTCCTCCCGGTGCCTGGAAAGTCTATCTGGCCGGTTCTATCGGCATTTTTCCCAATATGCCGGTCGTGTATTGGGCGGCACAATTTATTCCTTCGGGTTTAGTGGCGGTGATTTTCGCGATGTCGCCTTTCGTTACGGGTGTTCTGTCGCTGTTGATTTTGCGTGAAAACCCTTTCACCCTTCGGAGAGTCATGGCATTGGTTGTGGCGCTGTCAGGGCTCTTGGTTATTTTTTATGGCCAATTGCGCATTGATCGCGAAGGGGTCTATGGCATCGGTGGCATCCTGTTGTCCTGTCTGTTGTTCAGCTTCAGCAGCGTCTGGATGAAACGCCTTAATGAAAATACCGAAGCCTTTACGCAGATGACGGGTTCGTTGTTGTTTTCGCTGCCGGGCTTAATGCTCACCTGGTGGTGGCTGGATGGTCAGTTCCCGCACGATTTTTCGCATAAAACCATCGGGGCGGTGGCCTACCTGGCGATCTTTGGTTCCCTGCTGGGTTATACGTTGTTTTTCTTCATCCTGAAGCGCTTGTCCGCCAGTGTCGTCTCGCTGGTCACACTGATGACACCTCTTCTGGCATTAGTGTTGGGCGTATGGGTTGCCGAGGAGCGGTTCACGTTGCAACTCCTGATCGGTGTCGGCATGGTCATCCTGGTGCTGGTGTTTTACGTCGATCTGGGGCTCACCCGGCTGTGGCGATCCTGCCTGCAGGTGGCGAGTCAGTTATGGGGCGCATCCGCCGTTCGATAACCGCGATTGCCTTTACCCCGAGAGTGGTGTGCCCGACTTCGGTCGGGCCACGCCCCTCTGCCGGAGCGGATGTGTGCGCTGTGCCGGGGTTTTAGCTGGAGAAATTGGCTTTCTATCAATTTTTATAGCGATTTATCCTTCCTTTCCTCCGCTATCCCTCCGGAACATTTATTTGTGCACAAAGTTGGTGCCAATGGCCTCCGATGCCACCGATTTTCTGCATCAATATGGTGCCTCACGATGTTTTTGCCCCGGTATGCCATCTTGTATTCATCCTCTATCTTTTTGATTTATATATAAAAAACAAAGTTGGCTTGGTAACTGCAATATTGGCGACAAGCTAGTTCGGAATGATATCGACAGCTGCCTCAACAATTAAACGGCTTTACCAATACCTAAAACCTAGAGGAAGAACTCATGAAGAAGATGAAACAAAAATTTCTGGCCAGTGCCATCGCTCTTTCGGCTCTGGCTTCTACCGCTGTAATCCCGGCTGCTAATGCGGCTGAGGTGTCTGCATCGGTAGGTGCTTCTAATATGTATTACTGGCGCGGTTTTGACCTGTTGGGTGGTGCCGCATTAATCGGCGATGTGAATGTAAGTTCCAATGGTTTCTTTGCCGGCCTGTGGGCCTCTTCAGGCGATGAAGTTTTGGGAAGTGAATACGATATCTATGCAGGTTACTCAGGTGAAGCGGGTGATTTTAGCTACGGTGTCAGTTTTGTTTCATATAACTATGCCAATCCATCAGCAGGTATTGAGCCTGTTAGTCCAGGTGATTACGTAGAAGTCGTGCCATTCTTGGGATATGGTCCATTCAAAGTCACCTACTACGATGCCATCAATGCTGACCACGATTCATTCTCTGAGGATTACAGCTACGTTACCGCAGAGCTTAACTTTGATAAATTCGGTATTAAGTACGGTCAGCACATGTTGAAAGACGGTGGTTCTGGCTCAATGGATGGCGTAGCTCATATTGACCTTACCTACAAATTTAACGACAAGCTGAGTTTCACGTTGGGTCAGATCGTAGACGACAATGATTTTGCAAACGACGAAACTAACTTCGTCGTGACTTTATCTCTGCCGATTGAATAAATACTGATGCATTCACGTTAAAAGTTAAGGCAAGCGCAAGCTTGCCTTTGCTGTTTTTACACCACGGATAAATTTTCACCGCCTGTATTTTTCTGTGAACATCCCCGGCTAAATCAGTATGATGGGCACCTGCAACGGGTTACCTCTCTGACTTTACATCTAAGGGACACAGGAATCATGACTTCATCCCAAGAGCGGGCTGATCGCCCTCACATCCTCGTTACCGGTGGCGCCGGTTTTATCGGTAGCCATGTCTGTGTTGAATTGATTAATAGCGGTTATCTACCTGTCGTTGTCGACAATCTGTGCAACAGCAAGCCTGAAGCGCTGAAGCGGGTCGCGGCTATTACTGGTGTAGAGCCGGTGTTTTATGAAGTGGATATCAATGATAAAGCGCGGATGCGCGAGGTGTTTGCCACCCATTCCTTTGCCGCCGTCATGCATTTTGCCGGCTTGAAGGCCGTAGGCGAGTCGAACCAGATCCCGATGAAATATTACCGCTATAACGTGGCGGGCACGCTCTCCCTGACGGAAGTCATGGAGGAGTTCGGCGTATGGAAATTGATCTTCAGCTCATCCGCCACCGTATACGGCGATCCGGTGAGTGTGCCTATCGATGAAAGTTTTACTACCTCGGCTACCAACCCTTACGGGCGCAGCAAGTTGATGGTAGAGGAGATCCTGCGCGATATCGCCGCGGCTCCGGGCAGCGACTGGAATATTTCCCTGCTGCGTTACTTTAACCCTGTTGGTGCGCATGAAAGCGGCATGATCGGCGAAGATCCTGCTGGTATTCCCAATAACCTGTTGCCTTATGTGGCTCAGGTGGCCATCGGTAAACTGAAAGAGCTCAGCGTCTTTGGCGATGACTACAACACAGTGGATGGTACCGGCGTGCGCGATTACATCCATGTGGTGGATCTGGCCCAAGGCCATGTCGCGGCGTTGAAGGGATTGGATCAGGTGGGCGCCGGTTGTCGTGCATACAACCTCGGAACCGGGAGCGGTTATTCGGTTTTACAGATTTTACAAGCGTTCGAAGCGGCGAGCGGGCGTAAGGTGCCGTACCGCATCACACCGCGTCGGCCGGGCGATATCGCCAGCTGCTATGCCAATGCGGATAAAGCCAGGAAGGAATTAGGCTGGGAGGCGCGCCTCGACTTGCCGCGCATGATGCAGGATGCCTGGCGCTGGCAGCAGCAGAATCCGAATGGTTACGAATGACGGCAATAAATAAGCAAGGTGTGGGGCGTTTATGACGAATGTGTTGTGGTTGTTGTTGGGTGTGGGTTTACTGACGGTTGGTGGTGAAGGCGTTGTGCGGGGTGCCCTGGCCGCCGCCCGCAGATTGGGTGTTTCACCACTATTGGCTGGTCTGGTGATTGTTGGTTTCGGTACTTCCGCCCCGGAGCTGGTGGTGTCGGTGAAAGCGGCTTTTGATCAGCAACCGGACATTGTGCTGGGTAACGTCGTGGGCAGTAATATGGCCAATATGCTCCTGATATTGGGGGTTAGTGCGTTGATCATGCCGTTGACCATTCATATCAAATCCCTGCGGCGCGATGGTTTATCCATGTTGGCTGCGACATTGCTGTTTATGGCTCTGGCCAATCTGTATGGATTAAGCCACCTGGACGGCTTTATCTTATTTGGTGTGTTGTTGGCCTACCTTATCTGGGCGTATCGCAGCGAGCGTGAACACCTTGATGATCCGGTGGCGGAGCTGCATCAGGCGGAGGCCAACGAATACGAAAACTTGCCACTGTCTATCCCGTTGACGCTGTTGTTTTTGATCGGTGGCCTGGCGTTATTGTTGCTCGGCGCAGATCGGTTCCTGGTGGGAGCGGTAGGACTTGGACAGATGTTCGGCGTCCCGGAGGCGATCATCGGTTTGACGGTCGTGGCGGTGGGTACGTCCTTGCCGGAACTGGCGGTGTCTATCATCGCCGCAATTCGACGTCATGCGGATGTCGCTATTGGTAATGTACTGGGCAGTAATATCTTTAATTTATTGTCCATCCTGGGGATTGCGTCCATGTTGCAGCCGCTGCCGTTTGGCGGGCGCTTGCAAGCGGTGGATCAATGGGTGCTGTTGGGTGTGTCGATTTTGTTGCTGCTGTTTTTATTTTTTGGCTTACGTTTGTCGCGCATGAAAGGTGCCGCGTTGTTGTTGGTTTATGTGGTCTATGTGGTGACTATGTTTTTTACGCAGCAATAAAGCGAGGCTTGCGAAAACGTTTACTACGTAAGTCATGCAAAAATAAAAACCGGTCTTGTCCAGCCAAGACCGGTTTTTTTGTGCCTATAACATTCAGACCAGTTCCTTGTCAGTTGCAAAGGACAATGCAAATGACTTGGGTCCTACGTTGATGGCGCCGGTCATGCTCATCATCGACAACATGGTTTTAATGCCGTGCTGTTTACAGAATTCGCGAAACTCAACCATCACCGGTTCATCCTTAATTTCTTCCAGTAAACCGCCGTAACTCATGGCGACTACGTCACTGGTTAATCCTTGTTTAACTTGTTTGCGCACGTGGTCCAACAGCTTCCCTACCGCGCCGATAAATCCTTTACCGGTGTCCATCTTTTCAGTCTCGCCGCGATATAACTGCACAATCGGGCGAATATTCAGCATGCTGGCCAATTGGAAATTGATCCAGGAAATATTGTTGTCTCCTTTGCGCAGATGGCGACGGTCGCGCATGTAGGAAAGGTCGTTAGGAATAATGTAGCCGTACACATCTTCACGCATATCGTCGATTTCGCGGATGGCTTTGCTCAGGGGAACCTTTTCCTGATGAATCTTTTTCACCAGTTCGTATACCAGTAGTGCATGACCGGTAAACATGGACATGCTGTCGTACAAGCGAATGCGGAAAGGGATGCGACTAGGGTCAATTTTTTCCAGCTCGCGGAACTTGGGTTCATTAATCAGGGCCGCTTCAGAGACGCGCTTGAACACATCACTTTTTTTGCTGTTGATGGTGACGACTTGCACCAGGTCATATTTGGGTAGCAAGCGGTGCTTGAGGATCTTGGTCATGTCATCCACAGACAGAGGATCGGATTGCGCCAGGCCAAACTTTTTCTTGGAATGGTTTTTATAGAACTGCAACATGGTTTGCGGATCGCGGTAGTCAAGGTGCTGGCCACCGTCATAATTAATGTAAATTGGTAGAACCTCAATGTTGTGTTGCTGGATAAACTTGGCCGGCAGATCGCAGGTGGAATCCACCGCTATACAGGTTCTCGCTGCCATGATTGTGTGCTCCGCTATTTTTACTTGTTGTTGGCTGTTTGTTGTCGATCAATGGGTTTCATGTCGATGGTGACATTATTGACCGGCGGTGGCCGTGCGGACAGCAGCCAAAGCCACTGCGTGTTGTGCGGTAGATTCACAGCATGTTGTGCGACATAGCGCACATAAGTGCAGAAAAAGGGAAGGCGTGTCAGGCGGCCAGCGGTAAGCGAAGGATAAAAGCCGCGCCGCCCAGGGAAGAGCGGTCAATCTGCAACTGGCCGCCGTAGCTGGCAATAATGTCAGCACTGACCGCCAATCCTATGCCTTGACCGGGCTGCGATGTGTCGAGGCGCTGGCCGCGTTGCAGGATGCGCTCCTGCTGGTCGGTGGGAATGCCGGCCCCGTCATCGCTGATATTGATGAGCAGGTGTTGCTGTTCGGTGCGCGCCTCCAGCCGTACCTGGCGATGGCAATATTTAAAAGCGTTTTCCAACAGGTTGCCGAGCAGTTCGAGCAGATCCTGTTCGTCTCCCACAAAGATACTGTGACTGTGGATGTTGGTCTGACAGTCGACCTGTTTATCCCGATACACTTTTTGCAACGCAGCGACCAGCCGTTGCACCACTTGTTCGACCTCAATGCGCTGGTTCAGCCCTTGTTGCTGACTGGATACCGCCCGTTGTAATTGATAGGTCACCACCTGATTCATTCGTGTGACCTGTTCGGCGAGGGTCTGTTGAAGATCGCTCTCATGCGGATCCTGGCTCAACTTACCTTGCAGGACCGCCAGGGGTGTTTTCAAACTGTGCGCCAAATCGCTCAGACTATTACGGTAGCGCTGGCGCAAGGCTTCCTCCCGCGCTAACACCAGGTTCAGGTTATCGACAACGCGTTGCAGCTCACGCGGATGTTCGCCGGCGATGTTACGGGTGTCGCCGCTCTGCATGGCTTTGAGCGCGCGGGCCAGTTTGCTCAGCGGGCGCAGACCCCAACGCAGGATCACCGTCTGGGCCAGTAGCAGCAATAATCCGGCGGCACCCAGCCAGCGCCAGAGTTGGTTGCGATAAGCCTTTAGCTCGGCCAAAAACGCATCGCCATCGTGGGTGACTGCAAAACGAAAAGGATGGCCCTTGCCTCGTGCATCCTCCCAGATCACATCGTAATGCGCACTGAAACGCAGCCCTTCTTTCGTGTCTTTGTCCTGCACAATCAATTGCCCCACAGTGGACTGCTCAGCAAAGCTGTCATGGGAGGGCGCTTCCATCAGGGCGGCGGAATTGGAGCGCCAGATTAACTCTTTGCCTTCGTTATAAATATAGGCGTAGAGCCCGGAATTGAGACGTTCAAAATCCGGCTCCATCAGCACCGTGGGCATCTCCAGGTTGACTTTGCGGGTGCGGATATTGGGCAGCTCCGCAACACTGAACAATAGATATAAGTGCGTGCGCAACCGCGCGTCTTCGGCGGCCATCAGGCTGCGCTGAAAGGCGTTATCGAGGAAAAAGCCGGTGAGCCCCAGGAACAGCGGCAGGAGCAGGGCGGAGGCGACCAGCAGGCGGGCGGAGATCGAAGTAAGTTTGACGGCCATCGTTGGTTATCGGATCTGCGCTGGTGAATAAAACGAGTGGGATTATTTACTGGTGTCGAGATTAAAGCGATAACCCAGGCCCCGTTGGGTGGTAATTAAGTTCAGGCTGCCATCCGGGTCGAGCTTTTTGCGCAGGCGCCCGACAAATACCTCGATCACATTGCTATCGCGATCATAGTCTTGGGCGTACAGATGCTCCGTCAATTCCGTTTTGGAGACATTCTTGCCGGCATGCAAGGCCAAATAAGTAAGCGTGTTGTATTCAAAGCTGGTCAATTCCACTTCCTGACCGCGCAGATGAACCCGGCGGGCACTGGTATCGATAGTGAGCGAACCATAATCCAGCACCGGCGCGGCATGACCGCTGGCGCGACGCAGCAGGGCATTGATGCGGGCGCGCAGTTCTTCCGGATGAAAGGGTTTGGTGAGGTAGTCGTCGGCACCGGCTTCCAGCCCTTCCACTTTGTCCTGCCAGGCACCGCGTGCGGTGAGGATCAGGATGGGAAAGTTACGCTGCTTGGCGCGCAGTTGGCGAATTAATTGGGTGCCGTCCAGCAGCGGCAGGCCGAGGTCAATAATGGCCAGGTCGTAATCGTATTCCTCGCCGAGGAACAGTCCCTCGCGGCCATCAGCGGCGGTATCGCAGGCAAATTTTTCAGCGCTTAACTGACTGCTGATCTGCTCGCGCAGGCTGGGCTCGTCTTCCACAATCAGGATTCGCATGCTGGGGTCCGCTCAGGTTAATTAAGGATGGCGCCGGTCTGGCCATCCACGCTGACCGTGCGCATGTGACCGGAGTTCTGCAGGATCTTTACACCGTAAACCACCCCGTTACCGGTTTGGCGGGTGCTGACATTCATCACTTTGCCGCCGTAACGCTGCTGCACGATGGCCGCCGCCTGGGAAGCGGAAATCCGAGCGCGGGGCCGCTCGTCCTGACTGCCCTTGTCGCTCCGGGGTTCGGCAGAGGCGACTGAGTGGAATGAGCCCAATGTCGCGGCCAGGAGCACAATCAGCAGCCAGCGACAGGGGGAATTGGAGTGACGCAACAGCGACATGGCAAGACTTCCTGCAAAATCATCAAGTTGGGCGTAAGTATACAAGGTGTTCGCAACTCTCGCGTGTGTGCCTTCACAGGAAAAAAGAATCCGGGGTGATTCTGCACCCCGGCAAGAGCGGAGCCATTAGTAGCCGCGACCCGGGCGCACATGCACATCCACAGGAATACGGTCGCCGGGATGGTGGCTGGTGCGTGTTTGGTAGTACTGGCCGTGGTATTGGTAGGTCACGTCATAGCCCACGACCCGTTGTGAATATTCGGTGTGGTAGCGTGTGTGACATACCTGCTCATCCCGATAGTGAGTGGTGCCGCCGCTGGAGCGATTGCGGCTCACATCGTGGCCGATAGCTGCACCCAGCAGGCCGCCAGCAACAGCGCCGACATCTTTGTTGCGTTTGCTGTGGCCCAGCTCATGGCCGACAGCGGCGCCAATCAGCCCGCCCACAACCGTACCCGTATAGGAACCACTTCTGCCGGGTTCGCGATAAGCGACAGTTTCATAATGACAGGCTTGTTGGGGCACCTGGGTTTCAACACGATGATAAATAGGGCGAGCTTCAACCACGCGGGCGTAATCGTTATGTTGATAACCGCCGTGGTAATGGTGTTTATGTTTGTGATGATGCTTGGGTCCCGCCAACGCGCCATTGGCCAGCAGCAAGCTCAATGCGACGCCGGTGACAGTGCTGATCAAAAGGGACTTTTTCATGGTGGTTCTCCACTGGCTATACGGGTGATCAAGGGATTCTTTACCCTTGTCAGCAGATTACCCTTGTCAAACTGAACCGGAACTGAAGTAAATAGCGCTTTATCCTCCGCTAAATTCGCCAAAAGGCCTTACCAATCAGGGTATAATCGCCGCACTCTTGACTTCACATCACCCTGTTCACGGATTTTTATTACTGATGACCGATTCTCTTGATGTAAAAGCCTATATGGCCGAGTTGGGCCGCAATGCCCGGCAGGCGTCTCGCGTAATTGCCGCCACCCCCTCGGGCGTAAAAAACCAGGCGCTGTTGGCGATTGCTGATGCGCTGGATAACGCCCGGGCCACGCTGACCACGGAAAATCAGAAAGACCTGGAAGCCGGCGCGGCCAATGGTCTGGATTCCGCTATGCTGGATCGCCTTGCGCTTAAGCCAAGCACGATTGACGGCATGATCGAAGGTCTGCGCCAGGTTGCCGCACTGCCGGACCCCTGTGGTGAAATTACCGGTTTGAGTTATCGCCCGTCCGGTATCCAGGTGGGCAAGATGCGCGTTCCCCTCGGTGTGGTGGGCATCATCTACGAATCTCGTCCTAACGTGACTATTGATGCGGCAAGCCTGTGCCTCAAATCCGGTAACGCCGCCATTTTGCGCGGTGGCAGTGAAGCGATACATTCCAACCGTGCGATTGCCAGCTGTTTGCAACAAGGCCTGAAGGCCGCCGGTTTGCCCGACACCGTTGTGCAGATTGTGGAAACCACTGACCGCGCCGCCGTGGGCGAATTAATCACCATGCCGGAGTACGTGGACGTGATCGTCCCGCGTGGTGGCAAGGGACTGATCGAGCGGATCAGTAATGACGCGCGCGTGCCGGTTATTAAACACCTCGATGGCATTTGCCACGTGTATATCGACGATAAAGCCGATCTGGAAAAAGCCTTCGCCATTGCGCTCAATGCCAAGACCCATCGTTACGGCGTATGCAACGCGATGGAGACCTTGTTGGTTGCCGAGAGCGTTGCAGCCAATATATTGCCGCGCCTCGCGGTGGCTTTTGGTAAAAAAGACGTGGAGCTGCGCGGGTGTGAAAAAACCCGCGACCTCATCAATGCCAATATCGCCACTGAAGAAGATTGGGCTACTGAGTATCTCGCCCCGGTGTTGTCGATCAAAGTTGTGGCTGGCCTTGATGAAGCCATTGATCACATCACCCGCTACAGTTCGCAACACACCGACGCCATCGTGACCGAAGACTTCACGCGCGCGCGCCGGTTTATCACGGAAGTGGATTCCAGTTCGGTGATGGTCAACGCATCTACCCGTTTTGCCGATGGGTTTGAATATGGTCTGGGGGCGGAGATCGGTATCTCCACCGATAAGATTCACGCGCGTGGGCCGGTAGGACTGGAGGGATTAACTTCGCAAAAATGGGTCGTGTTGGGTGATGGGCATATCCGCCAATAACGCCGCTGCCGGTGAGCACCTTCATGCGTAACAAGATCGGCGTCCTGGGCGGCACCTTTGATCCGATTCATTTCGGTCATCTGCGCCTCGCCCTGGAGTTAAAGCAATCGCTGGGCTTATCGCAGATGCGGCTGATGCCGTGTCATCGTCCGGTCCATCGTGATGAGCCACAGGTCAGCAGCGCCCAGCGTGCGGAGATGATTCGCCTGGCTTTGCTGGATTGCCCCGAGCTGACCCTGGACGAGCGTGAGTTGCGCCGCGATATGCCGTCTTACACCTTTGATACCTTGCGCAGCCTGCGTGCCGAGTTGGGTGCAGAGGTCAGTTTGATCTGGGCCATGGGCACTGACGCCTTTGCCGCGCTGGATTCCTGGAATCGTTGGCAGGAGTTGCTCGATTACACGCACCTGGTGGTGATTGAGCGTCCCGGATTTTCGTTGCCGGACGCCGGGCCGGTTGCCAGGTTATTGCAACAACATCGTGCGCCGGCCTCGGCGCTGGATGAACTGCCGGCCGGCGCAATTGTCTTGCCTTCATTGCGCCTTCTGGATATTTCCGCTACCGGCATCCGCGCACAGTTGGCGGCCGGTGAGTCGGCCCAGTTTTTATTGCCCGAGTCGGTACGCCGTTACATCCTGGCCGAAGGACTGTATCGACAGGGCTGAGTCTATTTTCTATGGCTTCATCCAATCTCGGATGAAGTATTTTTTAAGCAAGCAGGTAAAGAATGTCAGAAGAGTTAAGCCAGATCGTGATCAACGCGCTCGAAGATCTGAAAGGTAAAAACATTGTGCAGTTGGACGTGCGCGAAATGACCGATGTGACGGATACCCTGATCATTGCCAGCGGTACCTCCAATCGCCATGTCAAATCCATGGCTAACAATGTGGTGGAAGACTCCAAAAAGCTCGGGTACATGCCGCTCGGTGTTGAAGGTATCGATGCGGGTGACTGGGTGCTGGTGGATTTCGGGGATATCGTCGTGCACGTGATGCAGGAAGAAACCCGCAATTTCTATGAGTTGGAAAAACTCTGGTCGATCACGCCCAGTAACCGCGGCTGATTAATTCAGGTTTTCTCGCTATGAGGATTCGCATCATCGCGGTGGGCACCAAGATGCCGGGCTGGGTTGAGCAGGGTTACGCGGAGTACGCCAAACGGTTGCCGCGCGACTGCGCCGTTGAGCTCGTCGAGTTGCCCCTCGCACAACGCGGCAAAAATACTGATATCGCCCGTGCCATGGAAAAGGAAGGCGAAGACATGCTGGCGGCTATCGGTAAGGGCGAGCAGGTGATTGCGCTGGACGTCAAAGGCAAGGCCTGGAGTACCGAACAACTGGCAGAGCAAATGGCGGATTGGCGTATGAGCGGCAACAACTATTGTTTGCTGATCGGTGGCCCCGACGGTTTGGCTCCGCAATGCCTGGCACAGGCGCATATGCGTTGGTCGCTGTCGGCCTTGACCTTGCCGCATCCGCTGGTGCGTATCCTTGTCATTGAGCAGTTGTACCGTGCATGCAGCATCTTGCAGAATCATCCGTACCATAAGTAACGAACGCCCGGCAGCGTCAGCAATAATCTTTTGCAGGTTCAACCAGAGGCACAATGTCCGAAACGCAACACTTTAAAGACTACCACCGCGAAACGCGTATCTTCTGGGCTCGCCTGGCGGTAATGTCTTCGGTGATGCTGGCATTGCTCGGCGTGCTGGTGTATCGCTACCACCACCTGCAAATCGTGCAATACCAGGATTACGCTACCCAATCGGATCGCAATCGTGTCCATATCCAACCCATTCCTCCTACCCGCGGTTTGATCTATGACCGCAACGGTATTTTGTTAGCCGAAAACCGCCCCAGTTACACCCTGTCGATTGTGCGCGAGCGGGCGGGGGATCTTGAAGAAACGCTCAATTTTCTGCAGACCTTGGTTGATATCCGTGCGACTGATCGGGAGAAATTCTACAAACTGATGCATCAGCGTCGCCGTCCCTTCGAGCCCGTGCCGCTGCGTTACAACCTCAGCGAAGAAGAGCTGGCCAGCCTTGCAGTCAATGAATTCCGCCTGGAAGGAGTGGAGATTGATGCGCAACTGGTGCGCCATTATCCCCAGGGCGATTTATTTGCTCACACGGTTGGTTACGTGGGGCGTATCAGCGAGGCAGAACTGGGAAACTTCGATGAGGAGGAATACCGCCGGTATAGCGGTACCCATTCCATTGGCAAAAATGGACTGGAACGGCATTACGAAGATATCCTGCTGGGCGAAGTGGGTAACCAGAACGTGGAAACCAATGCGCGTGGCCGCGTACAGCGGGTATTGGAGCGGATAGATCCCAAACCCGGTGGCGATCTGCATTTGTACCTTGATGTGCGTATGCAGCAAACGGCGGTGGCCGCCCTGGCTGGTCGGCGTGGTGCGGTGGTGGCCATTGAGGTGAAAAGTGGTGGCGTACTGGCGGCTGTCAGTGTGCCCAGTTATGACCCCAACTTATTTGTGACCGGCATCAGTTTTGCCGATTACCGCAGTCTTAATGAATCCCTCGATATGCCGCTTTACAACCGTTTTATCCAGGGGGTTTATCCACCTGGCTCGACAATCAAACCTATGATTGGCCTGGCGGGCCTGGATACCGGTTTTACCGACGTCAATCGCAGCATCAGTGATCCGGGTTTCTTTCGTTTGCCCAACACAGAATGGATATGGCGTGACTGGAAGCGCGGTGGTCACGGCGGCCGCGTTAATCTGAAACAGGCCATCTCGGAATCCTGTGATACTTATTTTTGGGATCTGGGCAATCGCATGGGCGTTGATCGCCTGTCCGAATTTGGCAACCATTTTGGTCTGGGTGAGCTGACTCACATTGATATCCCCAATGAACGTCGTGGTGTTTGGCCCTCGCGCGACTGGAAGCGCGGTGCCAAGGGGCAAGCCTGGTACCCCGGAGATACGATCAATATGTCTATCGGCCAAGGGTATGTCCTGGCATCGCCCATGCAGTTGGCCGTGATGACCGCAACCCTGGCTCACCGAGGTGTACGTATCCGACCCCAGATGGTACAACGCGCCAATGACGAATTTCTCGCGCCGGTGATTGAAGACCGTTTTGATGTCGCGGAAGCCCATTGGGATGCGGTCTTTGACGGTATGGCAGAAGTGATGCACGGTCAACGCGGTACAGCACGTGCGGCAGGCCAGGGGGCGGATTATCGCATGGCGGGCAAGTCGGGCACGGCCCAGGTTGTCGGGATTCCCCAAGGTGCGAAATACGATAGTGAGGCGCTCAAGGAGCGCCACCGCGACCACGCGCTGTTTGTCTCTTTTGCGCCGCTGGAAGACCCGCAGATTGCGGTGGCGGTTATCGTGGAAAACGCCGAGGGCGGCTCCAGCCAGGCGGGACCGGTAGCGCGCAAGATGATGGATGCTTTTTTACGCGGTAAATATCTGATGCCCGAGCAGCCTGAAGGCGTTGAAGAGGCTGCGCCGCCCGTTGCCGGTCGGGCTCCATCCCAGCCTTTGGCCCGACGCGCAATAGATGCAAGCGGAGTGAACTAGCCATGAGTGGACAGGATTTTCTCCGTCGTTTACCCAAAACCGGCTTTGGCCTTGGCCGTCGCGAGGCGCTGCAACAACGCCTGCATGTGGATTTTCTGTTGTTGTTCCTGCTCCTGGCATTGACGGTCGTGGGCATGTCGGTGCTCTACAGCGCCAGCGGTGAAAGCATGGTCACCATGCGCCGCCAGGGGACGTTTTTTCTGATGGCATATATCGCGATGTTTGCGGTCGCCCAGGTGCCTGTGGGTTTAATGCGGCGCATGGCACCCTGGGCTTATGTCGGCGGCGTGATTCTGCTGATCCTGGTACTGGTCGTCGGCGTGGGTGCCAAGGGCGCCCAGCGTTGGTTGAGTATTGGCGGCTTTCGCTTCCAGCCGTCCGAAATCATGAAGCTCGCCATGCCGGTGATGATTGCCGCCTACCTCAGTAAGCGTTTCCTGCCGCCCGGTATCAAACATGTATTTTTTACCTTGCTGCTGATCGCGATTCCCACCGCCTTGATTATTGACCAGCCGGACCTGGGGACCTCTATCCTGGTAGCTGCCTCGGGCATTGTGGTGCTGTTTTTCGCGGGGTTGCGCTGGGGTTATATCGTCCTGGCGGTCATCGTCTTTGCGGCCAGCCTATGGCCGATCTGGCATTTTATGCTGCACGATTACCAGCGCCAGCGGGTGTTGACCCTGCTGAATCCGGAGGCAGACCGCCTCGGCGCCGGCTGGAATATTATCCAGTCCAAGACGGCCATCGGCTCGGGAGGGCTATCGGGCAAAGGCTGGCTTGAGGGTACCCAGTCGCGTCTGGATTTCCTGCCGGAAGGGCACACCGACTTTATTATCGCGGTGATGGCCGAAGAATTCGGACTGCTGGGGGTACTGATGTTGCTCGGCGTTTATATCCTCGTCATCATGCGCGGCATGATGATCGCGCTCAATGCACAGGACAGTTTTGGCCGATTATTGGCTGCGAGCATTACCACCACCTTTTTTGTGTACGTGTTTGTGAATATGGGCATGGTGTCCGGCCTCTTGCCGGTGGTGGGGGTGCCTCTGCCGCTGATCAGCCAGGGCGGTACTGCCATCGTCACCCTTATGGCGGGCTTTGGCATCCTCATGGCGATTGCCACCGAGCGCAAGCGGGTCATGACGCCGCAGAAAAAATAATCAGACCGAAAATAAATCAGGCGCTGTGGGCCAACCAGTTACAGCGCAAGTATCAGTGCGAAAAGGGGTTCAATAATGACGCGAGTCAACGCGGCGGAGGCTGCGCCAGCCAGGCGCTTATCTGCTTACTTCAGTTTGGGAAAAGCCATCAGCCTGCTCACCGGCTGTCTGGTATTGGGATGCGCGAGCACAGGCTCGGCGAATTACAGCCAGCACGCGGAAACCCAGGGCTTTATCGACGAGATGGTGCGTGACCACGGTTTTGCCGCCGAACCTCTGCGCCAATGGTTGGGCCAGGCAGAAAAGAAACAAAACATCCTTGATGCGATTTCGCGCCCGGCAGAAAAAACCAAAACCTGGAAAGAATATCGCCCGATCTTTATCGTCCCGGCCCGTATCGATAATGGCGTGAAATTCTGGCGCGACAACCGTGCGGCCCTAACGCGTGCCGAGCGCGAGTTTGGCGTGCCCGCGGAATATATCGTGGCGATTATCGGGGTGGAGACCAACTACGGGAAAAATACCGGCAGCCATCGCGTGATTGATGCACTCACCACGCTCGCTTTTGATTACCCGCCCCGCGCACCTTTTTTTCGCAAAGAATTACAGAATTATTTTCTCCTGACCCGCGAGCAAAAACAGGACCCGCTGGCGTTCAAGGGGTCTTATGCCGGTGCCATGGGTTACGGTCAGTTTATGCCGTCGAGCTATCGCGCCTATGCGGTGGACTTTGATGGGGACGGCTTCACGGATATCTGGAATAACACCACCGACGCCATCGGCAGCGTGGCCAATTATTTCAAACAGCATGGCTGGCAGGGTGGTAAGCCGGTGGTCAGTCGCGTGCGGCCGGACGATGATATGGGCAAAAAGGCGCCCACCTACACCTTCAATGAGATCAACCCCCCAAGTGTGACGGTCGCCGAATGGAAACAACGGGGTTACCAGCCGATCACGGATTTACCCGTGGATGCCAAGGCCCTGATCCTGAAACTCGATGGCCAACACGGCGAAGAATATTGGCTTGGCCTGCAAAATTTTTACGTCATCACCCGCTACAACCGCAGTCATTTGTATTCCATGGCTGTGCATCAACTCAGCCAGTTAATCAGAGAAAAAATGGAGGCTGGCCAATGAGCATCGTTATTCGCGCGCTGATATTGAGCCTGGTGGGGCTGTTGCTGTTTGCCTGTACCCCCATTACGCCTTACCCCTCGACCCCTAAACAACCGGATTTTGACGATATCAAGGACAGCGGTCCGGAGCGCGAGATTGACACCTCTCACGTACCCGATGCAGTACCGCGCCATGAAGTCCGCACCATCGCGGGCAATAAAAATCCCTATACCGTGCTGGGTAAAACCTACTATTTGCTGAAAGATGAAAGTTCCTACAAAGAACGTGGACACGCTTCCTGGTACGGCAACAAATTCCACGGTCGACGCACATCCAACGGTGAGATCTACGATATGTATGCCATGACCGCCGCCCACAAAACCCTGCCGATTCCGTCTTACGTGCGGGTCACCAATATCAGGAATGGCAAGAGTGTTGTGGTGCGGGTGAATGACCGCGGCCCCTTTCACAGTGATCGCATCATTGATTTAAGTTACGCGGCTGCACAGCGCATCGGTATTCTCAACGCCGGTACCGGGATGGTGGATGTGGAGATTGTCCTGCCGGATGACGCACCGCCCGCGCCCCTGAAAGCCAACGCCACGAATAATGTCATCGCGGGTAGTAAACTCCCGGCCAATACGCATCTACAAATCGGCGCCTTCAGTTCTGAGTCCAGTGCAAAACAATTCGCTGCACAGGTGTCCGGCCATCTGACCTACCCGGTGATCATCAGCCGCAATCAAACCGGCAAACCGATCTTCCGCGTGCGTGTAGGGCCTATTACCGATGCGCGGGATTTACAGCAGGTGCGTCTGGATGTGAAAAAATTGAATATTCCTGAAGCACACGTTGTCTACGAATAATTCTGGTGCCGTTGCGTTTTTTATTGTGCACATTTTTGCGTAAACAGAATGAAAACTTGTGCAACGACAGACGAAAAATCCGGTCACCAACTGGTACAATTCGCCAGTTTTTTTGAACCCATAACAGCGAGTGATTCTGTTCCCATGTTAAAAACATTATTTACCAGTGCATTGTTGTTACTGGCCAGTCATACCTTGCTGGCTCAACCATCTCCCACTCCGAATGCACCCAGTCAGCAAGTGATTATTCCCTCTGCGCCGCAACTCGCTGCGACCGGTTATTTATTGATGGATGCTAATACCGGGGCGGTTATCGTGGAGCACAATGCGGATGAACGGTTACCGCCAGCCAGCCTGACCAAGATGATGTCCAGTTACATCGTTTCGGAAGAGATTGAAAAGGGCCGTATCGGCGAAGAAGACATGGTGAACATCAGTGTCAAAGCCTGGCGCATGGGTGGCTCCAAGATGTTTATCCGTGAAGGCACCCAGGTGTCAGTCAAGGATTTATTGCTCGGCGTGATTGTGCAATCCGGTAATGACGCAACGGTGGCTCTGGCTGAGTATGTGTCCGGCAGTGAAGATGCCTTCGTCGATGTCATGAATCAAAAAGCCGCCTTGATGGGTATGAACAGCACCCACTTTGAAAACTCCACCGGCTGGCCCGCCGATGGTCACCTGACCACTGCCCGCGACCTGGGTATCCTGGCGCGCGCGATCATCAATGATCACCCCGAGCATTACGCACTCTATAAAGAAAAATATTTTGTGTGGAACGACATTCGCCAACCCAACCGCAACCTGTTGTTGTTCCGCGATGAAACCGTAGACGGTTTGAAAACCGGCCATACCGAAGAAGCAGGTTATTGCCTTGTCGCCTCGGCAAAGCGCGATGGTATGCGTTTGATTTCCGTGGTCATGGGCACTAGCAGCGAGAACGCCCGCGCGGCAGAGTCGCAAAAACTTCTGGCCTATGGCTTCCGCTATTACGAAACCCTTTCACTCTATAACGCCGGTACGGAGCTCAGCAAAACCCGCGTCTGGGGTGGTAAAAGTGATGAAGTGGGGCTGGGTATCGCTGAAGATATCAAGCTGACCCTGCCGCGTGGTCGCCAGCAGGACCTGCAAGCCAATATGCATATCAATGACATCATCAAGGCACCCATCGAAGCCGGTCAGGCCCTGGGTAAGGTGGTGATTGAGCTGGATGGTAAGGTGCAGGCCGAGACGGATCTGATTGCCTTACAACCAGTTGAGCAGGCAGGCTTCTTTGCCCGTATCTGGGACAATATAAAGCTGTTCTTCCGCAATTTGTTTAGCTGATACCGGGTTAGCTAGACCGGCGGCGCCCACAGCGAGTGGGCGCTTGCTGTATTCTTCTCTCAAGCCTCTTCTTCTGTTCGGCTATTTTTTTAATTAGTCGACACGATCATATTTTTCGTCGCGCAAAACCGCCGATTTGGGTCTACAATTTCTGGCATCCGTTACAACATCTTGGGGCGTAGCGGAGTCATTCCATTTCATATTTTCAAGGAGATGCTCATGGAAGCAACTAACAATCCCTATCAAACACCGGAAGGTCAATTGACTGTCGATGGTCAAGGTTATGGTGAGGTGAATTTCTTTTCACCGAACACGCGCATCGGGCGACTGCGTTATCTCTCTCACAGTTTTGTATTTATGCTGGTTGCCTATGCCGTACTGGCTGCCGGGTTGGGGCTGGCTTTCGGTGTATCCGAATTTTTCTGGGTGCTGGTAGGTGTCGGGTATATCGCGATGATCGCCTTTTCAGTCATCTTAATGATCCAGCGTTTACACGACCTCAACAAAAGTGGCTGGTTCTGCCTGCTTATGTTTGTACCTTTGGTGAACTTTATTATGGCGTTGTTTCTGGTCTTCGCCGCCGGCACCAAAGGCACGAATAATTTCGGTTTGCAGCCACCGCCGAATAAAACCTGGAACTGGATTCTCGGTATGGCGTTTCCGGTCATCATGGTGGTCGGGATTATTGCGGCTATCGCCTTGCCGGCTTACGTGGATTACACCGAGCGCGCGAAGGCGGCAGCCGAAAGTTATCAGTATGACGACTACGATACCGATAGCGGTACCGAGTCAACAGAATATTCAGACTACGCCGAGGAAGAGTAAGGTTAACCTGTGATCTGATAAAGCGAATCCGCAAGGGTTCGCTTTACAATACCCCCGCCCCTTTAATCTCCAGATAGCTGTTCGCCACCCGCACCGCCAATTCCTTTGCCGTACAGTCCAGGGTATACACCCCGGCGGCGGTCAGTTTTTTCTGCACGTCATGGCGACTGCTCAGATACTGCTGTACGCCGGCATAGCTGATGGCCTCGTCGAGGTTGGTGACCGGGCGTTGTTCCAGTTGGTCGAGGATTTCCTCGCGGATGTTGGCGATCATCACCAGGTGGCGTTTCTTCAACAGGTTTACCGCCAGGAGCAATTCATTCACATCTTCATCGCGGGAGTTGGTGACCAGGATCACCAGCGAGCGTTTTTGTTGTAGCAGAGCCAGTTTTTCCGCAGCGGCGGTGTAATCCGGCGCGCATTGCCCGGCTTGCAGGTCGTACATGCCGTTGAGCAGATTCTTGATCCGTTCCACGCCTTTCTGCGGCGGAATCCAGCGGCTGACTTCGCCAAAACTCATCACGCTCACGCTATCACCCTGACGCAGGGCAATGAAACTCACCAGCAGCATCGCATTGAGCGAATGATCGAAGTGGCTGAGCTCGTCATCCTTGGCGCGCATGCGGCGGCCGCTGTCCACCAGCAATACAATCTGCTGATCCCGTTCGTCCTGGTATTCGCGCGAGATAAGTTTCTGGCGGCGCGATGTGGCTTTCCAGTCGAGTTGCCGCAGGCTGTCGCCGAGGCGATATTCACGCAGTTGCTGGAACTCCAGGCCCGTGCCGCGCCGGGGCTTACGTTTGATGCCGATCTGGCTGGTGTGATTATCCGTGGCCAGGATGGTGTAAGCCGCGATGGCCATAAAATCCGGATAGACCTTCACCTGGCTGGTTGTGCCGCTGCGGTACTGGACTTGCCAAAAACCCAAGGGGCTGGGGATTTGCAAGTAAGCCGCCTCGATAGCCAGAGGTCCACGCTCCAGCGGGCGCAGGTTGTAGCTGACCTGGCTGGTTCGACCGGGCAGGAGTTCAAGGGATAACGGCAGGTTTTGCAGTTCAGCCTTGGCGGGTACGCCGTCAAATACCTGCACCCGCACAGGTCGATTAAATTGGTGGCGCAATTGCAGGGCGACACTGGCCCATTTATCCACCGCCAAGTTGCCTGCGACCTCGCGCTCGACATCGATCCCCGGTAACTGGCGCGACATCATGTAATCCACCCCCACCACAATCAGGCCGGCCAGCAGTATCGCGCCACCGGATTCGAGGCTATTTCCCAAGGCAAAGTAGCTGTTCACGAACGCCAGAGCGAAGGCGGCCAAGGCTAACAGGAGCAGCCCGCCGTAAAGACGTTTGCCCGGTATCCAGCGTCGGCGGCTCCAATGGTGTGGTTTCATGGACGGTCTCGGGTGCTATGCGGTGTTTGGTTTCCTTGGTACGGGTGTCGGATTACGCCTTTGGCTAATCCGACCTACGTTAGTGCCTGGGCGCTTCTACGTGTTGCATGACTGAGTGGAGTACGCGGTCGGCGTCCACGCCTTCGATGGCCAGCTCCGGCGACAACAGGATGCGGTGGCGCAGGGCGGGGAGGTACATGGTTTTGACATCGTCCGGCGTGACAAAGGTGTTGCCTTTGACCAAGGCATAGGCGCGGGCGGCGGCGAGCAGCGCAATGCAGGCGCGCGGACCGGCGCCACGGGCGATGCCATTCCATTCGCGGGTGGTGCGCACCAGTTTCACCACGTAATGCAGAATCTGGTCATCCACGGTGATCTGTTCCGCCACCTTTTGCAGGCTCAGGACATGGGATGTTTTGAGCAGAGTGCGGATATCCTCCAGGCCAAAGCCGCCCTGGGCCTGGCCACTGACGTGCCGGAGCATGACTTGCTCATCGCTTTCGCTGGGGTAGTCGATCATGACCTTCAACATAAACCGGTCCAGCTCTGCTTCCGGCAGCGGATAGGTGCCCTCTTGCTCCACCGGGTTCTGGGTGGCGAGAACCATAAACGGCTCGCCGGTTTTGAAGGATTCGCCCTCGATGGTGATCTGGCCTTCCTGCATGACTTCCAGCAGAGCAGCCTGGGTTTTTGCCGGGGCGCGGTTGATCTCATCCGCTAACAACAAGTTGGTAAACACTGGGCCGCGACGAATCTCGAATTCCTGTTTGGCCATGTTGAACATGGCATGACCAGTGACATCGCTGGGCATCAGGTCCGGGGTGAACTGCACACGGGAAAATTGGCCGCCGAAACACTTCGCCAGGCTGCGCACCAGCAGGGTTTTACCGAGGCCGGGTACGCCTTCAATCAACACATGGCCCCGTGCAATCAGGGCGACCAACACCTGCTCAATGATAAGGTCCTGGCCGATCAGGGCTTTCCTGATTTCCTGCAGCAGGTTATTGGCCAGGGCGCTGGCCTGCTCCAGGCGGGACTCGCGGGAAATATCATCACTCATATGTTGTTCCTTATGGTTTGCAGGCAGGCGACTGCCGAGGTGAAATCGTGGGGATGTTGCAAGTTGTCGCTGAACAGTGCCCGATGCAATTCACTTGCACTCAGAGCGGTAAGCTGTTGCAGGTGGCTGATCTGTTCCCGCTCGGAAAATTGACTGAATTGGGGGTAATGCTGGTGTAACTGCTGGCGGACCTCTTCACGCAGGCGATCCACCAGATACGGATGTTGCTGGCGGCGCCACAACAGCATGGCGCTGGCGTGGATATGTTCTGCCAGACTGCGGCGACCCTCGGCTTTGCGGGTCAGGATCGGCCCGAAGCGTACCGCCTTGGCCCACAGCCAAAAGCCCAGCGCGAGCAGCGCAGCCAGCATGCCATAAGGCACCGCTTGCCATAGCAGGCTCCACAGTGAAGGGGCTTCCTGATTGATCAAAAACCACACCTTGCCGTCGTGGTCGATCAGCTTCCACAGGGCGTAAGCATGGTCGTGGCAGTCGACGCGCTGGTTGGTCCAGATGTCATTGTCGCTGTTGACGATGACCAACCCCTGACCCCATTCGAACTGCGCCAGATGCAGCCCCCGATCATCCCCCGACCAGCCCTGGGGTTCTTCGTCGTAGTAGTCAAACGCCTCACCGTCGCTGTAGTCGATCAGCAGGGGCTCATCCTCACCGAAAAAGTCCACCGCCTGGGGTTCCAGGTAAAGCGCACAGCGGAAATGGTTATCGGGCAGTTTCTCCTCTTCCTCGGATTCCTCATCGTTTTCCTTGGGGGAGGCATCATCGCCGTCATCTTCCAAGGATTGGTCAGCAGATTCGGTTGAGGTTTCGTTTACCGAATCATCTATTACCGGGCCAGTATCCTCGGCAGCCTCATCATAGTCGCCCACCAGGATGCCGAAATGATCCAGCAGTGGATCGCTACCGTCAGCACCCACAAACGGGTTATGGGTGCTGGTAATCACGGTGCCGCCCTGTTCAACCCAGCCGAGCAGGTTGTCGAGCCGTTGGCCGCGCAGCATCTTGTGCGCATTGAGTAGCACCAGGGTATCGCGTGCTCCCAGCCGCTCACCTTGCCAGGCCAGGTTATCGAGCAAGCCAAAGCTGCGCAGGCTCTGGCTTTCAATACCCTGTTGCGCGAGGAATTGTTTGATGGCGAGAAAGTCGTCTTTCTGGGCTTCGCGTGAATAACCCAGGTCGATTTCTTCTTCCTTCCAGGTGATATAGCGGCTGGCCCAGAAGAGCAGGCCGATGGTCACCGCAATGATCGCCAGTATGAGTAGCTTGTTCGTGGAGATCCGGCTAGCCATTGGCCGCTTCTCCCGTCACATCGGCCGGGCGCCATAGCGGGTTCCACTGGCGACAGAGCTGCTCGGCGGTAGCATCGTCAACCGGTATATGGCCGTAGGCCAAGCGCTGCCAGATATGGGTTAGCTGGCCAAAGTAGACGATCGCGGCTTCGGCGGCTGGGGTATGTTGAGCATAGTCACGCGCCAGTTGCAGGCACTCGCGCTCGGTGTGACCATCCTCGATATCCAATCCGGCATCGAGCAGGCGAATCAGGCAGGCGCGGTAGAGCAGGGCCAGTGCCGCCCGTTGTTCACCCTGATTCCAGAGCTCCTGGGCTTTGGCACCGACATCGGCGGGTAAGGATTCACGGCTCAGGTCCAGTCCAAAGAGTGTGACCGGACGCGCCCGGCGGGCCGTTTCCGGAACCTGTTGCGGCAGGTAGGCGGCGAGCCAGTGGCGGTAGCGAAATACCACCCAGACAATCAGGCCGATTACCCCCGCCCACAACAGCAGCTCCAGCCAACTGGCCAGGCGCAGGGCCTCAACGAAACCGCTCAGGATATCCAGCAACCAGTCCCATTCGCCTTCCCGGTCTTTCTTCTCTTCGTCGTCCTGATTCAGAAAGCTGGGGTAGCGTAAGACTTCCTTTTGGTGAAAATCCTCGCCGGCCACGATGGCTTCAATCGCGGCTTTTGCCGATTGGCGATCCAACGAGGTGGGCGCAGTTTCCAGCACTGCCGGCATATCAGGCGTTGCCTCGTCCGCCTGGGGTTCAGCCCAGGGCATCAACCCGATCAAGACAGCAAGCATTAGGCCGACGACCGAGTGGCTGTGCGATTGCACGCGGCGTTTGTTGACGATGCGCTGGAAGGCAATATCAATATCCCAGGCTTCCAGTTTGATGCGGCGGTTGAGGTAAAGGGAAAAACCGCAGGCGACATAAAAAGGTGCCACCAAGGTAATCGCGAGATATCCACAGGCGTTGGTGAGGTAGACAAACCAGACGGCTTCTTCGCTGGTGAACAGGGCCAGCAGATCGATATCAACTTCGCTGGGTATAAATGCATAAAGCAGTATCAACATGCCCAGGCTCAGGAAACTCTCGACATGGACACCGATGATGGTCAACCAGGCGGCGGAGTTGGAGTCTTCGCGGTGGAGGATACCCAGGCGTTGCTTGCGCCGCTCCCCCTTCAGGCCCTCCAACTGGATGACGGGTAGATCCAGCGAGCGGGTAAAACTCAGACGTCGCCAGGTGAGGCTCAAAAAAGCTTGTCGGGCCGCTTGGGCAGGAAAGGCTATAAGGGTGCTGCGCGTATCGGGTAAGTCACCGAACACGGCCTGGCTGAGGATATGCAGTAAAGGCCGCTCGAACAGGGGTTTGAGCCACCAGATGATCACAGTGCTTAACCATAACCAATCCTGGGGCAACAGGTTCAGCAGCAAAAACAGCGGCAAGGTCAACACCAGCCAGACTTGGGTCATGGGCCACCACCAGCGGCGGGCCATCAGCAGACCCAGGTCCACCGCTTCCCAGGCGCGACGCGGGCGAATCTCGATAGTGACCTGGTCCAGATTCATGGCAAGTCCGCCTTACCCTGGCGACCGCTCAGGCATAAGTAAGCGATTACTACCACCCAAAGTGCTGCACCGACGAGGTATTTCTGCCAGGGCACCAGGATGTTATTCGATGACCAGAACGCCTCAATAAATGCCGCAATCACCAGCATGATGATCACCCCGTACACCAGGCGAATCGCAATCCGGCCCGCCTGTTTTAACGCTTCCAGACGGGTGCGGTTGCCGGGGTTGAGCAGGTGGTAACCCAGTTTTAACCCCGCCGCACCGGAGATCACGATGGCGGTGAGTTCGAAACTGCCGTGGCCTACCACAAAGGTAAAGAATGTCTCGGTGTATTCAGCGTTAGTCAGATGACCTGCCACCGCGCCAAACAACAGCCCGTTAAATACCAGAAAGAAGATGGAGCCTATGCCGTACAACAAGCCCGAGGCGAAGGTGCGGAAGGATACCCCGATGTTGTTACTGATATAAAAGCCAAACATCTGCCAGTTGGTGGCCGACTCACGGGCACTGCCGAGGGTGCGGTTGGCGGGGTTGTACATCTCTTCAAAATTGTCCACCTGCTCCGGCGCCATGATGGTGTAGACCAGGTCCGGCTGCCAGAGCACAGCCAGGAACAATAACAGGCCGGGCAGGTAGAGCAGCGCCGTGGCGGTCCAGAAATACCCCTGCTCCTGCCGCACCAGGCGGGGAAAATCGGTCACGATAAAACGTAGGAACTGCTGCGCCAAGGGTTGCTTCCGCCGATAAAGTTGCTGGTGCCCGCGCACCACCAGGTCACCCAGTTTATCCACCAGATAACTGCTGTAGCGACGCTCTTTGGCCAGCGCGTGGAAATGGCACACCTTGCGATACAGCGGCGCAAACTCAGTCAATTGCTGCGCCGTAAGCACTCCTTTGCGCGCTTCCAGTTGTTCAATCAAGGTTTCCAGCGCTTGCCAGACGGGTTGGTAGAGCGCTTCAAATTGCCCCTGCTTCATTGACGCCCCACCATGCTGTTGGCCATTTGTTTGATGGCGATGACCGGCTCGTCAGTCTTTAATACCGGCAACAGGATAGCCGCCAGCTCGCTTTGCCGCTCCGGGGATAAACGCTTGCTGCGCTCGGCAAACGCCAGCAGTGCCCGCTGTTCATCGGTCGTGAAATCAACCGGAACCGGCAGGTGGCCTTTGACATCGAAGTTGGGATCGGGGATGGGATCGGCGTCGTATACCACCAGGGTGCCGGCGACCAGATCGCCGAGGCGTTTGAACTGGGTATTGAACAGGCTGGTGATGATACCGGTGAGATACATCAAGGGTAGGAAATCCACCACCCGCAACAGGTTGCGCAGCAACGAAGGCCCGAAGGTTACGGGCGTACCATCGTCATTAACGACACGAATATTGAGATTCTTTTTCCCCGGGGTACGCCCCTGGTGCCAGACCTCAAAGTACACTGGATAAAACCATTCGAGTAAAAACGCCAGGATCAGCGCAATCCCCATACCCATGCCGCCCAGAAAGGCCAGCAGCGTAAACACCACCATGTTGGCCACCATCTTGATCAGCATGTCGATCATAAAGGCCATGATGCGCACGCCCATACCGGCGGGGGCGAGCGGGAGGGTTGCTCCTTCGGGGGTTTCAAGCGAAAGGCGGGTGTCGAGTATCAAACCTGGGCTTCCATTGTCTCGATAGTTTTACCTGAATGGCGGTGTATCGCTGTCGCGAAAACTGGCGCATGGGAGAATAACCCATTGGCCCAGGTCTGGGTAGCCAGTGCCTCACACTCCCGCAGCTACCGGGAGGCTCTGGTATAATCGCCGCACTTTTATGCTTTTCGGTTTGATTGCTATGACTGACCAACAACCCCCCAAGATTGAATTCCCTTGCCCGGACTATCCCATCAAAGTACTGGGCGATGCCGGCGATGAATTACACAGCCTGGTGATTGAAGTGATGGAGCGCCATGCGCCCGGTTTTGACCAAACGCGTATCACCATCAATGAGAGCAGCAAAGGTCGCTTTCAGTCGATTACGGTATGGATTACCGCCACCGGTGAAGCGCAACTGCATGCGATCCACACCGATCTGCGCACCAAGCCCATTACCAAGATGGTGATGTAAGTTGGTGCCAGCCTTCGATAATGTGATTGTCCGCCGATTGGGTCTGCAGGATTACCGCCAGGTATGGCAGTCGATGACCGACTTCACTAACCGGCGCACGCCGGACACACCTGACGAGTTGTGGCTGGTGGAACACCCGCCGGTATTTACCCAGGGGCAGGCGGGTAAACCGGAGCATCTGTTATTGCCGGGCGAGATTCCGGTGATCCAGACGGATCGTGGCGGGCAGGTGACCTACCACGGCCCGGGGCAGCTGGTGGCTTATCCCTTGCTGGACTTGCGCCGTATAAAGATGGGGGTGCGCGATCTGGTGACGGCCATCGAGCAAACGCTTGTGGCGACCCTGGCGGTGTATGGCATTGAAGCGTATCCCAAGCCGGATGCGCCGGGGGTTTACGTCGCCGGTAACAAGATTGCGTCGTTGGGATTGCGCGTGCGGCGTGGGTGTAGTTTTCATGGCCTGGCGTTGAATGTGGATATGGATCTGGCGCCGTTTCAACGGATTAATCCGTGTGGTTATGCGGGCCTGGCGATGACGCAAATGCGTGATTTATTACCCGAGCCCCCCGTGTTAGCTGAGGTTCAAGACCAATTGGTTATGCAATTTGCGCGGAAATTGGGTTATGAAAGTTGTACAATGGCCGCCGATTTAGGTTGACGGGGATCGGGTACAGGCTTGTGAGACACCCCGTGAATCCTTCCCTGGAGGCTTGGCGTCGGCGTCCTTGCCGACGACAGTCTCTCAAGCCTTTACCCGATCCCCTCTGAGGTATCGTGGAAACTTCATGAAACAAAGAGATTTTTATGTCTGATTTGCCTCCTGTATCTACCCTTGTTCCTGAGCTGCAACCTGTTAAGCGCACAGAGCGTTACAAGCAGGGTGAGAAGTTGCGTGATGCGGATAAGGTTGAGCGTATTCCGGTTAAGGTGATTGCCAGTGACCGGGAAGAGATGTTGCGCAAGCCGGATTGGATTCGCGTGCGTATCCCAGCGTCGCCGGAGGTGGATCGTATCAAGGCGATCCTGCGTAAGAATAAGTTGTCGTCAGTGTGTGAAGAAGCGAATTGCCCGAACCTGGGCGAGTGTTTCAGCGGCGGCACCGCGACCTTTATGATCATGGGTGATATCTGTACCCGCCGTTGTCCTTTTTGCGATGTCGGCCACGGTAAACCGAATCCTCTCGACGTCAACGAGCCGCGTCAGCTGGCTGAAGCGATTGCCGAGATGCGTTTGAAGTATGTGGTGATTACCTCGGTGGATCGCGATGATCTGCGCGATGGCGGTGCGCAACATTTTGCGGATTGTATTCGCGAGGCGCGCGCCTTGAGTCCGAATTTGCAAGTGGAAGTCCTGGTGCCGGACTTCCGGGGGCGCATGGAGATTGCGTTGGATATCCTTGAAAAAGAAGCGCCGGATGTTTTCAACCACAATATGGAAACGGTGCCGCGTCTGTATCGCCAGGCCCGCCCCGGTGCTAACTATGAGTGGTCATTGCAACTGCTGAAAGACTATAAAGCGCGTCGCCCGGATGTGTTGACCAAGTCCGGTTTGATGGTCGGCCTGGGTGAAACGAAAGAAGAAATTATCGAAGTCATGCAACACATGCGCGATCACGATATCGACATGCTCACCATCGGCCAATACTTGCAACCATCGCGCGACCATTTGCCGGTAGCGCGTTATGTTCACCCGGATGAATTTGAAGAATACACCCGGCTTGCCACTGAGATGGGTTTCAAACACGCCGCCTGTGGTCCGCTGGTGCGCTCCAGTTACCATGCTGACAAACAAGCCCACGGTGAAGACATCAAATGGTTTGAAGCCGCCAAAGCTTAATTTTCGAGAAGTAGGTCGGATTAGACGCACAGCGTCGTAATCCGACTTAAAAAATTCTGGCAACAAGGCAACGAATAATGAGCACTGCGAGCGGATAACGCTAGCACCACCAGCACCGCCCGCGAACCTCACCACCACTTTCCTGTCTGTACACCATTCCCTTCATTTTTTAAACCTGCACCTATGCCAATACCCTTAGCTGAAATTATTGTCCAGCCCCTCGCTCTTGCACCGCAGTTTTGTACCCAAGTAGCGGCATGGCACCACCAGGAATGCGAGCGACAAGGATTAAAAAGCACATTGGCATTGCGCCAGCAGCGGTTGCAACTGCACATTCAGGGAAAAGCCATTCCGCAAACATTAGTTGCTCTGTTAGATGAAAAAATTATCGGTTGCATTAGCCTCGTGAATTATCACAGCAGCACCCAACAAAAAAACAACGGGACGAATCTTTCACCAGTGTGGCTGAGTAATTTATTTGTACAGGAACAACAGCGCCAACAGGGCGTTGGTACTTTATTAATTGATAACGCCGTTAATTATGTGCGAGCCATGGCGATGCAGGAATTATGGTTATCGGCAGCCGAGTACACCGAGTTCTATCAAAAGCGCGGCTGGCAAATTTCCCGCCGGACCCGGTTGGGGGGAAGGGTGGTGAATATTATGCGGTTGGTACTTAGTTAAGACGTGCTAGAAATGTAATCTTTGTAATCAAAAAAATACTGGACAAAATTTTTTCAGCTGATATTTTACCTGACTATCTTAATCAGCGTAATTTCTATCCTCAATTCAGGATGTTCAAAAGCATTGCGAATAAGTAATAACGGGTAGGTAAAGTTATCCGTTTGGTAATAAAAAATAATCAACGTACTCAGGGACATCATCATGCCGGTAAAAGGAATGCCATTTTTTATGGCATGTTTGTTCGTTTTGAATCTCGCTTTTGTTTCCAGCGCACTATCTGCTCCTCACACAATTACCTACACCTACGATGAACTCGGTCGTCTGACGTTCGTCAACGATACGGTCAATCGCGACTACGATTATGATGCGGCGGGTAATCGTATTTCAGTGGAGGTCGGAACTTCAGTAGACCATTTACCTCCTCCTTCAATTTCCCCTAGTGGGGGCACATACGTCGGTTCCCGTACGGTTACGCTAGTACCACCGGCAAGCGGTGTAGGCATCCGGTATACAACAAATGGTACCGATGTCACTTCCAGCTCGCCTGTTTATAGCGCACCATTCACCTTAACAAGTTCTACAACGGTTAAAGCAAAGTCGTTCTTAACAGGGCAGCTCAGTTCGCAAGTCGCTGCTGCATTTACCATTACTCCGCCGCCTGTGGTTGCAACACCACTAGTTTCCATGTTGCCTGTGTATCCTGGCAATCCGGCCTCACCTTTAATCATCACCATATCGACAACTACTCCGGGCGCAACAGTTCGCTACACAGTGGATAACACGCCGGTAACGGAAACATCGCCAGTGGCTTATCAGTTCACAATAACAACCAGCACGACTATTCGAGCGCGGGCGTATAAGAGTAGATGGATTCCAAGCGATGAATATTCGGTGTATCGCTTAATTCAAGCACCGCCAGGACCGCCTAGCATCAGTCCGGCAACGTCTACTTATGTAGGTGGCGTCACGGTAAGTCTTAATACAGGGGTTGTGGGGGCAACCATAAGGTATACAACTAATAATACCGCAGTGACCGCAAGTTCGCCTGCGTACACAGGGCCTATTTCCCTAACCAGCAGCGCTGTAATCAGGGCCAAAACCTTTGACCGGGATGGCATTAGTAGCCCTGAAATTAATCGATCATATACTATCGCTCCCTTTCCATTGGTCGCTACGCCTACAAGCCTCCCGACTGGAAGCATCTTTTATTCTTCGGTTTCCGTGAGCCTGAGCGTTGCTACCAGCGGGGCCACCATACGATATACAACAGATAACTCCGATGTGACTGAAAACTCACCCGTGTATGGTGGGCCATTTACGCTGACGAGTCACAAGACAGTTAAAGCCCGTGCATTCAAACCTCAAATGTCGGGAAGCATCCAGATGGTGAAGGAGTTTATCGTTCATCCTCTCCCCGCTCCGTCCGCGCCATCACAAGCTAAAGGGTCGCCATACCACTACAATATTTCCTGGGGTGCTGTTGCTGGTGCTACTTCTTATGAAGTCAGACTGTCGAACCAGAGCACACTATACATTACAAACGCAGTGCCAAACGCAAGCGGCAGAATAACGATAACCAATGCGTTGGCTGCTACGTGGGTGAAAGCTTGCGCAAGTTCTTGCTCACCACATGCAAATTTTTAAAGTAGTAAGATGCATAGGTATTTCTCTTAAGAGCTGTGGACATTTTTTTGCCCGGAACGGCGAAGATGGACATATCTAATAATTTGTAATAACTAAATTCGCGTACGTGATGCGGCTTTGTGGAGCTCTAAAATAAAATCCACACTATCAACAAAGTTAAGTCGTACATGGAAATGAATGCACGATAGCGAGTCTACCGATTCGCTTGAAAATATTTAATAAGCCTGGCAGCGGTGCTGCACGTTAATTTTAATATCGGAGAAAACATGAAATTCTTTTCAGGGAGCGCCGTTTTTTTTATCTTTGTCATTGGCCTTGGACTCCAGGCAGTCGAAGCTTCTTTACCGGATCTGGCACCGCCTAAAGTCCAGCTGGTCGATGAGTACGGCGTAAATGTACATAATGGGCAAGTACAGAGTAGCCTTGAGACAGTTGCGATCGGTGGGGCTATGGGCTTGTCACACAGCATCTCCAACTACACCAATAATTTCTCTATAACTGGCTACCGAGGATATCAGGACAAGTTCTACGCAAAGGGACGCGTCACTGAAATTGATTCGCGTCCGAGTACTTACAAAAATGTCATGCGGGTACATGACATCTCTGGCAGCGCTGATTTCGAACTCATTGTTGGTGGTGTCCCTGTAAATATTGGTACAGGACAAGTTTCAAGTTATACCTATCGAGCCCTGGGTGATAGAAGACACACCTTGGAACGCCGCTCGGACGGCGTGTATTGGACCAAGCCTGATGGCACGGTCGTTAAGTTTGACGGGGGAGCTATTGGTTACCCTAATCAGGTAGGTTTGATGAAGCAAATTCAATATCCGAATGGATTCACGATTGATGTAGATTATCTAAATAAACGTGTTACCACCAATACCGGGTTCGCTCTCAAGTATATTCACGAATACGATCCTGCGGATGCAACCATGGCTCCCGAAAAATATGACATTCAGTATGATAGCGTGAACCCGAAGGTCGAGCCGCAAATCTGGGCAGCGCATAATCCCAAATATGTACAGGCTATTAATACCAGTGTAGAGAATTGTTTGACATCAAACTGTATAGGGGATTGGCCAAAAGCAGAATTCGACTGGCCTGCAGGTATGCCCAGGGCTATTTACCTTGGCGATAGTACCTTTAAAGTAACTGATGCCACGGGTGGGGTTACAGAATATTATTTTCGCAGCTTTGATTTGGCCTATAACGGCACAATACTTGCCGAGGGCTATTCTCCCTACCAAAGATACTCTCCACGGCTAATTGGTATTAAACCTGTGGGCAGTAGCGAAAAGGTTTTTCAATACACCTATAAAAATATTTTCGATATTTACCAATCTGAGTTTACAGCATTCTTCTTTTTATCGAGCGAGGCGGGGCAGATTGTTAAAGCTAAGCGATACGACCAAGGTTCGACCTATTTAATCGGTGAGGCTTACTATAGTGATATTCAAAATCAAGGTGGAGGGTTCATTCTGCAAGTCCTTCCCAAGCTTAGCCAGTACCCTGGCGCCATACAAAAAGTCGTGACTCGTGACGGGGATATACAATATGAGGTGAGTTACAGAAATTTCCCCACCCGCTACCTCAGGAACGGTGGAATCGTGGAGTCTTTTGGGTACGATACGCGCGGCAATATGAATTCGCATACGAAGGGGGCGGTAACCGTAACAGCTGAATATCCGACAAGTTGTAACGCAAATAACTTCAAATATTGCAACAGCCCTACCTGGACGCGCGATGGAAAAGGTAATCAAACCGACTACGCGTATCACGCCGAGTCAGGGCAAATAGCAAAGAT